>JAILEU010000198.1 GCA_024697785.1 Bacteroidaceae bacterium
ATGTTCTCAGCCGCGGCTGAACGGATAAACTGAATCCACTAATTTTGATAAACTGAATCCACTAATTATGATAAATTGAATTCACTAATTATGATAATCATTTATCCTTATTTGTGAAATGATATTTATCTTTATTTGTGAAAAAGGTCCCGCCAGCGCCTTCGGCGCAATTGGGAATTAGGTTAGGGGTTAGTGGTTAGGGGTTAGGGGTTAGAGTTGTTTGCTGCGCCAGCTTTGACCCTAACCTCTATCCCCTCACCACTAACCAGTCTCCCCTCCTTAAAGAGGGGTAAGGGGGAGGCTCCTAAGAATGGGACAGCTTGAGGCGGACGGCTATGCCGTTTGTGGGGGGGAGGTGGAAGGGGAGGTCGGCGTCGGGTTGGAGCAATAGGGTGAGAGGGGTGTTGCTTAGCAGCTCTTCGGCTGCGTAGGGAGTGCTGCGGGTGGGGAGATGGAGGTAGTCGAAGGCATGCTGGGGGATGCGGAGACGGATGTCGCGGGGGGCATCGTCGAAGTTGACGCAGACGATGATGAGCTCGTCGGCTGTGGCCCGCAGGAAGGCGTACTGGCGGTTGGGGTCGAAGGCGGACGAATGGGGGTTGACGTACATGAGGTCGAAGAACTGGCCTTCGATGATGGCGGGCTCGGTCAGGCAGAGGTGGAGAAGGCGGGAGTAGGATTGGGTTAGGGGTGAGGGGTTAGGGGTTAGGGGTGAGGGGGTAGGGTTGTTTGCTGCGCCAGCTTTGACCCTAACCTCTAACCTCTCACCACTAACCCGTTTTTCCTTTAGCCATTGGCTGACGGTGGGGACGGGGGCGTAGTCGAAGATGGTGGTCTTGCCGTCGCAGCCGCTGAAGCCCTCGGACTGCATGCCTCGCTCGCCGAGCTCCTGACCGAAATAGACCATCACGGGACAGGTGTCGATGAGGGCTGAGACCAGCATGGCGGGCAGGGCTCGCTGGCCGTCGCCGCAGATGAAGTCGGAGGCCAGGCGCTGCTCGTCGTGGTTCTCCATGAAGTGGAGCATGCGGGGGGCGAGGTCGCCGAGACGTTGCCAGCAGCCGGTGATGGCCGAGGCGGGGGCCTGGCCCTTCAGGATGGCGATGAGGGTGTCGTAGAGCCCCACCTTGTCGTAGAGGTAGTCGAAGCGGCCCTGATGGATGTAGTCGTAATAGCGCCAGGGCTGATAGACCTCGGCGATGAAGAGGATGTCGGGGTGGGCGGCCTTGACCTGCGGGATGGCCCACGCCCAGAACTCGACGGGGACGAGCTCGGCCATGTCGCAGCGGAAGCCGTCAACGCCGAGCGACGACCAGAAGAGGAGGATGTCGAGCATCTTCTGCCACGTGTCGTGATGGCCGTAGTTGAGCTTGGCGGTGTCGGTCCAGTCGCCGTCGCAGATGTGGCCCGGGTAGTAGTTGCAGTCGGTGAAGGGATGGTATGTGCCGGTGTAGTGACGGGCGACGTGGTTGGGCACAAAGTCGATGATGACGCTCATCCCCGCCTTGTGGGTGCGGCGGACGAGCAGCTCGAACTCGTGGAGGCGGGCGGGGATGTCGGTGGCCAGCTCGGGCGCTACATTATAATAATCGCGCACGGCGTAGGGCGACCCCGCCTGCCCCTTGACATCCGTGTCGGCGGGGAGGCCGTGAGCGGAGAAGTCGGTCTGGGTGGCGTGGTCGAGGACGCCGGTGTACCAGATGTGGGTGACGCCCAGCGCGCGGATGGCCTGCAGGCGGCTGGACGTGAAGTCCTTAAACTTGGCGCAGCCGTTCTGGGCAAGGGTTCCGCCGCGGACGGCGGGACGTGAAGGACTGTAGAAGAGACGGGTCAGAATTTGGTAGATGATGGGTTTCATTGTTGTGATTTTTTTTGCAAAGATAGTGTAAGATGTGTGAAAATGAAAAAAAATGTTATTTCCCGATGCAATAATTATGCGCCGGTGCCGTTCATATATAAGAAGTAAACGCAAAACAGATGATGGATATCTACGAAACGACGTCACTACATACTGCCCCAACTGTCACCTATACCGACTCCATGAATGGTGTGGAGCGGTTTCTTAAACGTTTGGCTGACATTGTGGTATCGGGGGTGGGGATGATGTTGCTCTCCCCGTTTTTCGTGATTATATGGCTGGTGATTTTCTTTAACGGCGGTCAGCCTGTCTATAAGCAGGAGCGCATCGGCTACAAGGGCCGTCCGTTCCACATCCTGAAGTTCCGCACGATGAAGAAAGACGCCGAGAAGGACGGCATCCCCCGCACGGAGGAGGAGCGTCTGGCGCAGATGACGCGCGTGGGCCATTTCCTGCGCGACTACCACCTGGACGAGTTCCCGCAGCTGTGGAACGTGTTCCGCGGCGACATGTCGCTGGTGGGCTACAGGCCCGAGCGTCAGGTGTTTATCGACAAGATCCTGGAGCATAACCCCAACTATACGCAGCTCTACCAGATACGTCCCGGGCTGACGTCGAAAGCCACGCTCTACAACGGCTACACCGACACGATGGAGAAGATGCTCACGCGTCTGGACATGGACCTGGAGTATCTGACGACGCGCTCGCTGTGGGGTGACGTGAAGATTATCTGGACCACTGTGCTCTCGATTGTCAAAGGGAAAAAATTCTGACCTTATGAAAAAATATCTGTTTTTTGTCATTTTCCTTTTCGCATGTACCGCGTACGCGCGTGCGCAACAGAAAATGACCGACGAGCAGGTGATAGAGTTTGTCACCGAGGCTCGTGAGAAAGGCACCACGGACAAGGACATCGCGTCCCAGCTGCTCCGTAAGGGCGTGACGCCCGACCAGGTGAACCGCATCAAACGTAAGTACGAACAGCAGCAGCGCACCGGTCAGGGCACGACGCTGAGCGAGCGGTCGCGCATGCGCATCTCGCCCGTCGGCTCGGGCAGCGTGACGCTGCAGGACGACCAGAAGAACCGCGACCGCATGACGCAGACCGAGAAGGAAGACGAGCTGCTGGGCGGCATGGACTTCCTCTTCCCCGACTCTGTGGCGCTGCTCGTGCAGCAGGAGCTGGAGAAGAAGCGCAAGCAGATCTTCGGCCACAACATCTTCCAGAACAAGGACATCGCCTTCGAGTCGAGCTACAACCTGCCCACGCCCGACAACTACCGTCTGGGCAGCGGCGACGAGGTGGTCATCGACATCTGGGGCGCCTCGCAGAGCACCGTCCAGCAGACCATCTCGCCCGACGGCATCATCCAGGTGGAGAACATCGGCCCCGTCTATCTGAGCGGGCTCACGGTGAAGCAGGCCAACGCCCGCCTCAAGGAGCAGCTGGGCCGCATCTACTCGGGCATCGGGGGCGGCGAGCCCAACACGTTCATCCGCCTTACCCTGGCCCAGAACCGCAGCATCAGCGTCCACGTGATGGGCGAGGTCGAGAACCCCGGCACCTACGAGCTCTCGTCGTTCGCCACCATCTTCAACGCCCTCTACATGGCCGGCGGCGTCAACGACTACGGCACCCTGCGTGCCGTCAAGGTCTATCGCTCGGGCAAGGAGATAGCGTCGTACGACATCTATGACTTCATCCTCAACGGCCGTACCGGCAAGGACATCCGCCTCGAGGACAACGACGCCGTCGTCGTCGGCGCCTACTCGACGCTGGTCAGCATCGCCGGACAGGTGAAGCGCCCGATGTACTACGAGATGCTCCCTTCAGAGACTGTGAAAAACCTGCTGGACTATGCCGGCGGCTTCACCGGCAACGCCTACCGCAAGGACATCCGCCTGATCCGCGTCGGACAGCGCGAATACGAAATCTACACCCTCGATGCCGCTGAGCAGCAACGCTTTGTCATCGCCGACGGCGACTCCGTGACCGTCGATTCCATCCAGCCCACCTTCGCCAACCGCGTGGAGGTGCGCGGCGCCGTCTATCGCCCCGGACAGTTCCAGATGGACGGCCGTGTCACCAGCGTCAAGCAGCTTGTGCTGACCGCCGGCGGACTGACCGACGACGCCTACCTGAACCGCGCCGTCCTCAACCGCCGCAATGCCGACGGCACCATGGAGAACCTCTCGGTTGACCTCGGACGCCTGATGGCAGGCGAGGCCTCCGACATCACCCTCCGCAAGAACGACGTGCTCGTCATCCCCACCATCGAGGACATGCGCGAGACGCAGATTGTCACCATCTACGGCGAGGTGGCCTTCCCCGGCTCGTACCACTATCAGGAGAACATGTCCATCGAAGACTTCATCCTGACGGCGGGCGGACTGAAGGAGGCCGCATCGACAGCCAAGGTCGACGTCTCGCGCCGCATCAAGGATTCGCGTGCCACCAGCGTCAGCGACACCATATCGCAGATGTACAGCTTCTCCATCAGCGACGGGCTGGTGGTGTCGGGGAAGTCGGACTTCACCCTCATGCCCTTCGACGAGGTGTATGTCCGCAAGAGCCCCGGCTACTTCGAGCAGGAGAACGTGCGCATCGACGGCGAAGTGCTCTTCAGCGGCACCTACGCCCTGACGAAGAAGAACCAGCGCCTGAGCGAGCTGGTCAAGAACGCCGGCGGCCTGACGCCCCAGGCATACATCAAGGGAGCCCGCCTGCAGCGGCAGATGACCGACGAGGAGAAGCTCCGCCTCGAGACCAACGTCGAGATTGCCGTGCAGATGGCCGAGAACAAGAAAGACTCCGTCGCCATCCGCCGGCGCATGATGAGCCAGACCGACTATCCCGTGGGCATCGAGCTTGAGAAAGCCCTCAAGAACCCCGGCTCGGACGCCGACCTCGTGCTCCGCGAAGGCGACGTGCTCACCATACCCCAGTTCTCGAACACCGTCAAGGTCAGCGGCGAGGTGATGTATGCCAACACCATCACCTACAAGAAGGGTAAGACGCTGCGCTACTACATCAACCAGGCAGGCGGCTACTCGGGCAACTCGAACCGGTCGAAAGCCTACATCGTCTATATGAACGGCACCACCACCAAGGCCAACAGCTGGGGCAGCCGTCTGGTGCAGCCCGGCTGCGAGATTGTCGTCCCCGAGAAGCCCGAGCGCGAAGGCATGAAGACCGCCGAGATTCTCAGCCTCGGCTCGACGGCAGCATCGCTCGCCACCGTCGTCCTCGCCCTGGTCAACCTCATCGGCAGCAAACAATAAGCGTCGTTTTCAGGGAAGCATCAAAATGGAAGAATCAAGAAAGGAAATGAATACCGGAAAAGATACCACCCCGCTGGACTTCATCGGCATGATGATGCTGTTGTTCAGGAAGTGGAAAGTGTTGTTGAAAGCCTGCTTCATCGGCGGCATCGTCAGCATCATCGTAGCCTTCAGCATCCCCAAGGAGTACACCTCGACCGCTGTGCTCGCTCCGGAGCTGGCCAGCGGCGGGGGCATCAGCAGCAGCTTCGGCTCGCTGGCAGCCATGGCCGGCATCGACCTCGGCGGAATCAGCGGGGGAGAGGATGCCGTCTATCCCGAGCTCTATCCCCAGATTGTCGGCTCGACGCCCTTCCTGACGGAGCTCATGGAGCTGCCTGTCACGACGAAGGACGACAAGCTGCAGACCGACCTCTACCACTACCTGCGCTACCATCAGCGCCATCCGTGGTGGAGCGTGGCTATGGAGGCCCCCATCAAGCTCATCAAGAAGCTGGTGTCGCACAACGTCCCCGACACCATCATGCCCAGCCGCGATGCCGACCCCATGCTGCTCTCGCGCAGCCAGCAGCTGGTGCTGAAGTCGCTCGGCAAGAAGATTGTCACCTCTGTTGATAAGGGCAACAACGTCATCACGCTGGGCGTCACCATGCAGGACCCGCTCATCGCCGCCGTGGTGGCACAGCACGTCTCCGACAACCTCCAGCAGTACGTGGCCGACTACCGTTCGGCCAAGGCCCGCAAGGACCTCGCCTACACCGAGCAGCTGTTCGACGAGGCGCGCGACAAGTACTACGCCGCCCAGAAAGCCTATGCCACCTATGCCGACCAGCACCAGAACATGGTGCTCCTGCAGTATCAGATAGAGCAGGAGCGTCTGCAGAACGAGCAGGAGCTGGCCTTTAACGTCTATAACCAGCTGGCCAGCCAGCTTGAGCTCTCGCGTGCCAAGGTAGCCGAGAGCACGCCCGTCTGTGTGGTCATGCAGCCCCCTTACACCCCCTTCAAGGCATCTTCGCCCAGGAAGATGATGATGGGCATACTCTACGTCTTCCTCGCCTTCTTCGGCACGGCAGCATGGATCATCCTCCGCGAAATCATCCGCGGCAGAAAGGAAAACCAACGGTGATTTACGATTAATCGTAAATATAAAAGTTGCTTTACCTCGTCGGCATATTGTTGGAAGTTGCCGTTCTGTTTTATCTTGAACGGAAGGCGTGGGGTACAATCCTTACCCCGCTCAACATCCTGATGCTTCCCTATGTCGCCGTTCTGCTCATCTCTGTCGGCATGGCCGGGCACGACGGCTTTGTCGAGTTCTACTATCCCAGCATACTGCTTTGGAACGTTGGTCTGCTGCTCTTTGCGCTGCCCAGCTTCCTGCTGGCCGGCTATGCCGGAAAGCACCATTACGACATCCGCACCACCGCCATTACCGACGACGCGATACCCCGTGTCTTCGTGGCCATCGGCATCGTCCTTGTCCTCATGATGTCCTACCGCCTCTTGGGCACCATCCGCAGCTCGAAGTTCCTGATTGGCTCCGACGAGTTTGCCGAGGAGTTTGTCGGCTTCGGTTTCTGGGGACACCTGAAGCACTTCTGCAGCGTCATGCTGATGCTCTTCATCTACTATCTCGACCGCCGTCGCCGCTGGCTCTGGCTGTTCATCATCCCGCTGATGCTTGTCAGCTTCATCAACATGGTGAAGGGCGCCATCATCATCCCCCCTGTGGTGGGCGTCATGCTGCGCATCGCCTCCGGCAAGACGAAGGTGACGCCGCGTCTGATGCTCTGGGTGGCGCTCAGCGCCGTGGCCGTCTTCTTCATCACGTTCGGCGCAGCGGTGGTGATTGTCAACGACATCGCCATGAACGGCGGCGTGGCCGAATGGATCATGCAGCGTTTCGTCCACTACTTCTCCTCGGGCACCCTGGGGCTGAGCATGGACTTGCAGCTCGGCGTCCCCGACCGCGGACCGTTCACCGTCATCTGGACACCTTTCATTAACATCCTCAACCAGCTGACCGGCGACGGCGAAGTGCTCTCGCCCGTCAACCCCACGTTCCACTTCACCGGCATCAGCCTCACCAACGTCCGCACCTTCTTCGGCACCCTTTTCATCTACACCAATCCCGTACAGTTTGCCCTCTACACCGTCGGGCTGAGCGCCGTCTGCTACACCCTCAAGATGCTGTCCGTGCGCTCGCGTAACCTGTTCGTAAATACCTTTTATTATTATTACTGCGCGCTGCTGGCCATGGGATGGTTCGAGTTCTACTTCTTCCACCTCGATGTCATCGAGACGCCCGTGATGATTATGCTCCTCTGCGTGCTGGCAAAAGTGGCTACGACAGGAGTGGGGCAGACGGTACTTGCCGTCCGCAGCCCGCAAGAGGGGTAATGTTTGGTTTTTCGCTCGGCTCACCCTATCTTTAATCCCCTTCGGGGCTTTTAGATAGGCTGCGGCTCGGAACGGACGGAGCAGCGAGCGCAAAGGTGGGCTTGCACAGCCTTTGCCGAGTCGCGACGGACGAAGACAACGTCAAAATTGCAAATAAATTTGCATTATCTCTCGCCTTGCACTATCTTTACTCCTCCTTCGGAGGCTTTTAGATAGGCTGCGGCTCGGATAATTGCAAATAAATTTGCATTATCTCTCGCCTTGCACTATCTTTGCAGGAATTTTCATATTGTGGCTGAAAAGTATGACAGTCGTTGTGTTGATAAACTGGAATGGTGCCGACGACACCCTCGCTTGCTTGCGCTCGCTGGGGGTGGCTGAGGGCGATTTCCGCGTCGTCGTGGCCGACAATGGCAGCACGGACGACAGCGCGGAGCGCATACAGTCGTTCCTCGCCTCGGACGAATGGACGACGACGTCGGCACACCCCGCCGAGGTGCTCCCCCTGGGACATAACTGGGGCTTTGCCATCGGCAACAACAAGGCGATTGCTTACGCCCGTCGCTACCAGCCGGATAGCTACATGCTGCTCAACAACGACACCGAGGTGGAGCCTGACTTCATGGTGAAACTCCATGCTTACCGCGTGGCTCATCCCGACGTGAAGGTGGTGGGGCCGCTCATCTGCTACTGGGCAGAGAAGAACCGCATCTGGTCGTGCGGGGGACGTCTGACCTTCGGCACTCGTAAGGGCTTTTTCCGAAACCAGACGACCGGGGAGGTGGAACGTACGCCGCTGCCCGTGACCTTCATCTCGGGCTGTGCGCTACTGGCCGATGCCTCGCTGGTGGACGACGAGGGACGGCTGCTCACCGAACGCTTCTTCTTCGGCGAAGAGGACTATGAGTTTGCCCACCGTATGCGCAGGGCAGGGGAGCGGATG
>JAILEU010000007.1 GCA_024697785.1 Bacteroidaceae bacterium
TTGGGGAAGTCCGATGGTGCGGGCAATGTCATGGGAAAAAGACGAGATGTCCCACAATATCAAGCATAACGGCGGGACAAGTATGGTCTTACAGCGCGCTCCTCTTAAAGACCGCCAGAAGATTGACAACCTGACGAAGTACCAGTTCATGTACGGCCCGTATTTCCTCGTTGCTCCCATCTATCAGGACACAAAAATGGACGCCGACGGCAACGACATCCGCAACGGCATCTATCTGCCGAACTGGAATGATCACATCGGTGGCACCAAATGGTTCGATCCCTACGCTGGGGCCTTTATCGAAGGAGGCTGCATCCTCAACAGCTACAATGCTCCGCTGGAGCTCATACCGTTCTTTGTTCGCGAAGGTGCCATCATCCCCGTTACTGCGCCTCATAACCAGCCGCGTGATATAGACTATTCCCTCCGCAGGTATGAGATTGTACCTGGTGATTACGGCAGGTTCGAAGAATATGACGATGACGGCACCACCGATGCTTATCTCAAGGGTGACTACACAACGACCGAGATAGAGGATGACTTCTGGGTGGCAAAGAATCAGTTGGATATAATCATTCATCCTACCTTTGGAACGTTCGATGGGTTTGTGCCTGAGAAGCGGACGACGCTTCGCATTCATGCGGGCGCAGAACCTAAAAAACTAATGGTGAGAAGTATGACAGATAAAGATCTCAAAGTAAAACCCGGAAAGCGAATAAAGGCTACGTGGAAATATGAATATGGTGTTCTAACCATAGACGTTCCAACGATGGATGTAAGAAAGGAGGGATTGTATATTGTCTGCAAAGGTTTCACGCTGCCCCCTATGTTGAAGCTTGCCGAGAAGCACGGCGTGCTGGAAGCCCTCAAGGCTACATACACCACGACAGCCTATACTGTCAAGCCTTCGTGGACGTTGCCCGAGAATGCCGACTACGCGGAAATCATGTTTGACGGCATGCGCTACACCACGCTGCGCGAAGGAGAGTACCTGTTTGAGGAGCTGAAGCCCGAGACGACGTACGACTTCCAGATCCGTAGCGTCAACGCCGACGGCACCTCGGAGTGGGCTTCGCTAAGCGCCACCACCGATGCCAACCCGCTGGAGTTCGCCATCCACGGCATCAAGGGCACGACGTCGTGTCCCAACCAGCGTGGCGAGGGTATCGGGCACTTCTTCGATTTCGATGAGACCACCGTTTGGCATACGGCATGGGGCGAGAAGGCCGTGCCCTTCACCATGGACATCGACCTCGGCTGCACCATCCAGCTTGACAAGCTGCTCTACCTGCCGCGTGAGGACGCCGGCAACGGTACCCTTCAGGAGGGCACCATCAGCTATAGCCTCGACGGGGGGACGTGGAGTGAGCCCGTGCCTTTCCGCTGGTCCACCGATGCCCAGGCAAAGGAGATGGCCTTCAAGGGCGGCCCCAGCGTGCGCTACTTGCGCCTGGAGGTGACGCGCGGACGCGGCGACTTCGGCTCCGGCCGACAGCTCTACGTCTTCCGCCTGCCCGGCTCGGAAGTGCTCATCCCGGGCGATATCAACCGCGACGGACAAGTGGACATGGACGACTTCACCTCGTACATGAACTACAACGGTCTCCGCAAGGGCGACCCTGAGTTTGACGGCTACGTGAGCGCCGGCGACATCAACCACGACGGCCGCATCGACGTGAGCGACATCTCCGTGGTGGCTACGCAGGTGCGAGGTGGTGCCGAGCAGGAGGTGAGGCGGTTCGCAGGCGCTTTACGGCTTGAGGTCAACAAGTCAACGGGCCAACAAGTCAACAAGTCTGGAGCCTTAGACCTGAAGGCAGGCGAGACGCTGACGCTGAACGTTGTGGGCGAGGGGCTGAGCGAGGTGAATGCCTTTGGCTTTGCCCTGCCGTACAACGCTGCCGACCTGGAGTTCGTCGAAGCAAACCCCATCGCCACGAAGGAGATGGAGAACCTGACCACCGACCGCCTGCACACCAACGGCGACAAGCTGCTCTATCCGACGTTTGTCAACACGGGCGACCGTCCGACGCTCTCCGGCGACGGCACGCTCTGCACGCTGACGTTCCGTGCCCGCCGCGCCTGCCGCGTAACACTCGCGCCGCAAAACGTCGTCCTGGTCGATAAGATGTTGAATGAGATAAAGTAACCTTTAGGATAGCCTAAAAGGTCTGAGGATAGTTTTGGGTTACCCTTGCTTCTTCAGATACTGGTAGCCGATGCGGCAGCGCAGGCAGTCCTTCCGCTCGCAGTAGTTGCGCTTCAGGTGGATGAGGGCTTGGCTGTCGGCGGCATTGGCCACCGTCAGGCCGCAGTCGCGCCAGCTGCGGATGATGTAGTTTTCTTCAGCAGGGAGCTGTTCCAGCAGGGCGATGGCCTTTTCCTGCAGGGCCTCGTCGCCGAGGTGACGTCCGTAGGTAAAGAGAAACGGCGCCACGGTGTTGATGAGCAAGAGGGTGAGCGTATTGTTGCCGAGCACCTTCGGACGGGCCACGGTGGGGGTGCTGCCGAAGGTGAAGTGGGTGTCCCAGTAGGCCGACGTGCCCACGCGCAGCAGCGAGGTGATGTTCTCCTTGTCAGGCAGCTGGGCGAGTGCCGAGGCGGTGACCGTCTCGTTGTGGTAGAGCATGGCCAGCTGCGCCATACGGACAAAGGGCGAGTTGTCGGGCCGCATGCGGGCGAACTTCCAGAGGGAGGTGTCGATGGGGCGGAGGCCGAACTTATGGGCGAGGAAGGCGTATTCGCGGCAGAGCTGCTGGTAGTAGGGCTCGCTCGCGGCGGCGTCACGATAGTAGGCGGGCAACGCCTCAGGGCGCAGCAGCCCCGCCTGACCGAAGAAGATGGCCTCGACCTGAAGAAGGTTGTCGCGGTGCTTATCGACGGCACGGAACGAGAGGGTACGCGACCAGGCATCGAAGGCATCGCCGTTGACGCCAAAGCCGAACGCCCGTGCCAGCGTGCAGAAGAGGGCGTCGTTCCAGTTTTTGTCGTGCTGCTCATAGCGAGCCACAATCTGTCCCAGCCGCATCTCGAGGCGTTCGCAGAGCAGGGCCGAGAGCCAGCTGTGGATCATCAGCCGCGAGAGGTTGCCCACCGTGCGGTAGCAAGGCGGGTAGTGGTCTTCGTGGAGCAGGGCCTCGTAACCGCTCCGGATGGCAGCGGGGACGGGCAGCACGAGCTGGGGGATGAGCTGGCCGTCGGCGCGGTGGATGGTGGCATCGCTCTCGCCCACCACGTGCAGGATGATGGAGTCGTAGCGCTCGTCCTCGTCGTGATGGTGCAGAAACCAGTCGGAGGCCTTCACGTGGAGCTCCACGTTGCCCGCCCATTTGGTGCCGTCGATGATGACCTTGGCACCAGAGAAGTCCGGACCGGCATTGGGGTTGGAAAGACCGGCATCGATGACCTCTACGGGCTTGCCGTCGATGGTCTTGAGGCCAGTAAGCGGAAACATCTTGTGTTTCCATACGTAGTGCAGCAGTTCTTCCATGGCTTGATGAAGATATTTGGGCAAAAATAGTGGTTTTTTGGCGAATTTCCCCTAACTTTGCGGCGAAAAAATTAATGGGAACATGAAAATAGCCTTAATTGGATATGGCAAGATGGGTCATCTGCTGGAAAAGGTGGCTCGCAGCCGCGGTCACGAGGTGGTGTGTGTCATTGATGTGGATAACCGCGCGGACTTCGATAGCGATGCCTTCCGCAGCGCTGACGTGGCCATCGAGTTCACGATGCCGGCCGTGGCCTACGACAACGTGATGGCTGCCTTTGCGCAGGGCGTGAAGGTGGTGAGCGGCACCACCGGCTGGTACAGCCAGCACGAGGCCGAGCTGCGTGAGCTGTGTACGCCCGTCGGGGGTAACACCCTCTTCTGGAGCAGCAACTACAGCGTTGGCGTGGCGCTGTTCCGTGCGGTAAACCGTCAGCTGGCACGGCTGATGAACGACTACCCCGGCTATAGCGTCCATATGGAGGAGACCCACCACATCCATAAGTTGGATGCGCCGAGCGGCACGGCTGTCACCATTGCCGACGACATACGCGCTGAGCTGAAACGCACCAGCGACATTCCCATCACCAGCATCCGCGAAGGCGAGGTGCCGGGCATCCATACCGTCTGCTACGAAAGCGAGGCGGACGTTATCACGCTGACCCACTCGGCCAAAAACCGCACGGGCTTCGCCCTCGGCGCCGTGCTGGCTGCCGAGTTCACGGAAAAGCAGGACGGCGGCCTATTCAGCATCGAGGATATGTTCCCATGGCTATAACCGTGAACCGTGATTGCTAAAAAAACGTTAATATTGTAACCAACGAATAGGGACGTTACGTCCAACGAAAGGAAAAAGAAAACTGATATGAAGAAAGCAAGTCGCAAACAACCGATGGAGCAGCGAGAGCAGAGCGATGCTTGCATCATCTCTGCCGAGTCGCGACAGAGGAAGAGAAAATCTCAATGGATTAAATGTGTTGTCGTCCTGGTGCTCTATCTGGCGTTCCTCTATTGGATTAAGAGCTGGTGGGGGCTGGTGGTCGTGCCGTTCATTTTCGATGCCTACATCACGAAGATTATTCCCTGGACATGGTGGAAGGGGCTGAAGAGCAACTTCTGGCGCGGCGTGATGAGCTGGGTCGATGCCATCGTCTTCGCCCTCGTGGGTGTCTATTTTGCCAATCTCTACTGGTTTCAGAACTACACCATCCCCTCGTCGTCGCTTGAGAAAAGCCTCCTGGTGGGCGACTACCTCTACGTCAGCAAGGTGGCCTACGGCCCCCGCAAGCCGATGACGCCCCTCACCATGCCCCTCACGCAGCACACCATGCCGAAGTGGCTGGGCGGCGGCAAGAGCTACCTCGAGAAACCGCAATGGAGCTACAAGCGCGTGAAAGGCTGGGGCACCATCAAGCAGAACGACATCGTCGTCTTCAACTACCCCACGGGCGACACCATCGTCACCAATCCCAAGTACGCCGCCAGCGACTTCTATAAGCTGGCGTCGGACATCAGCGAACATATGAACGGGGGCTATCCCGCCACCGACAGTCTCACGGCTTGGGAAGAGCGGCAAGCCTACGAGCAGTTCCTTGCCAAGGGACGCAAGTACATCACCGACAACGAGCGGATATTCGGCCGTGTCGCCACCCGTCCCGTTGACCGCCGCGAGAACTACGTGAAACGCTGCGTCGGCCTGCCCGGACAGACGCTTGAAATCAGAGACCGCATCATCTACACCGACGGCGTGGCCAACAAGGAGCCCGACAATGTGCAGTATTTCTACCAGGTTGTCACTAGTCGTCCCATCCCCGAGAAGCTCAGCCACGAACTGGGCATCAGCCAGGAGGACCTGCGAGGCCGTAACGCCACCGGTACGCTCTACTACCTGCCGCTCACCAGTCGCATGGTGGACGACCTGCGCAGCCGCGACTTCGTTGAGAGCGTCACCCTGATGCCCCAGGAAGCGGGTGGAGGCCTCTACCCGCTGAACAAACACACCGGTTGGACCATTGACAACTACGGCCCGCTGTGGATTCCCGCCAAGGGAGCCACCGTACAGCTCACGCTCGACAACCTGCCCTTCTACGAACGTCCCATCCGCGTCTATGAAGGCAACGACCTGCGCGTCAGGGACGGCGTCATCTACATCAACGGCGAGGTGGCCACAAGCTACACCTTCCGGATGGACTACTACTGGATGCAGGGCGACAACCGCCACAACAGCCTCGACAGCCGCTACTGGGGCTTCGTGCCCGAGGACCACATCGTCGGCAAGCCCCGCTTCATCTGGCTCAGCCTCGACAAGGACCGCGGCCTCTTCGATGGCAAAATTCGCTGGAAGCGCCTCTTCTCGGGAGTAAAGAAATACAATTGATGCTGCTCTCCTCGGCCTATCTTCCTCCTGTCTGGTACTTCACGAAGCTCTATCTGTGCGACGGCAAGGAAGTGCAGCTGGAGCAATGGGACCATTACGTCAAGCAGACCTACCGTAACCGCTGTGTCATCGGTACGGGCGATGGGCTGCAGGCGCTCACCGTCCCCACGGAGAAGGCCGACAGCCCCAAGAGCTATATGCGCGACGTGCGCATCTCCAGCCACGGCAACTGGCGCCACCAGCATTGGAATGCCCTCGAGGCTGCCTACGGCCAGACGCCCTTCTTCCTCTACTACGCGGATGACTTCCGGCCCTTCTACGAACGTCCCTTCACGTTCCTCTTTGACTTCAACCTCCAGCTCACAGCCCTCTGCTGCCAGCTCATCGACATCCATCCCGTGCTGTGCCCAACGGTGGCATATTCACCTCCTCGTTGCTCGTCTTCTCCCTCCGGCCTCCCGTCTTCAACAGCCGATTTCCGCGAACTCATTCACCCAAAGCACGACCCTTCCAGCGACCCCACATTTTGTCCCGTTCCCTACTATCAAGTGTTTGCCAGTCGCTTCGGCTTCCGTCCCAACCTCAGCATTGTTGACCTTCTCTTCAATATGGGCCCCGAAAGCTTCCTTGTCCTCCAACAATCCACTTTCGCGCCAAAGACGCTGGTGAAGAATGAAAATTGTCGTTGACGAAAATATCCCTTACCTGCAGGAGCCGCTCCGATGTGTGGCCGAGGTGACGGCACTGCCTGCCGAGGCCATCACAGCCGAGGCTGTCCACGATGCCGATGCCCTCATCGTCCGCACCCGCACCCGCTGCGACGGCACGTTGCTCGGCGGCAGCCACGTCCGCTTCATCGCCACGGCCACCATCGGTTACGACCATATTGATACCACCTGGTGTGCCGCTCACGGCATCGCCTGGGCCAATGCCCCCGGCTGCAATGCCTCTTCCGTCTGTCAGTATGTCGAGTGTGCCCTGCGCCTCATGGCAAGCGAAGGTGTCGTCACCCTCTCCCCCGCCACCGCCATCGGCATCGTCGGTCTCGGCCATGTCGGTACGCTTGTCAAGGCCATGTCCGAGCGCCTCGGCCTCCGCACCCTCTGCTGCGACCCTCCGCTGGCGGATATGAAGCAGGCGGCTTGTCTTGTTGACCTCAAAACGCTTGCTGCCGAATGCGACATCATCACCTTCCATGTACCGCTGACGAACGACGGGCCTTATCCCACGTGGCACATGGCCGACGGGGCGTTCTTTGCCTCGCTTCAGCGCCACCCCCTCTTCATCAACACTTCGCGTGGCGCTGTTGCTGATACCCTAGCCCTGCGTGGCGCGCTTGGCAACGGACAGATCCGTCAGGCCGTCATCGATGTGTGGGAGGGTGAGCCCGACACCCTCGACCGCGACCTTCTCCGTATGGCCCGCCTCACCACGCCCCACATCGCCGGCTATAGTGCCGACGGCAAGGCACGTGCCTCCCAGATGGCCCTCAATGCCCTGACCGCTCACTTCGGGCTGCCTCGTGTGGATGCTGGGACGCCGCCTCCTTCCGTTGCCCCCTACGACATCGATGCCGACAGCCGTCGTCTGAAAGCATCGCCCGACACCTTCGAGTATCAACGAAACCACTATCCCCTTCGCCGTGAAAGCTAAACTCCTCTTTTTATTTCTTTGGTTCAGCTGCCATGCGCTCTATGCCCAGCAGTCTGACCTCAACTCCGAATTCTCAGCCCAGACCGTCCCCGACAGCGTTTGGACGCTGATGCAGGGCAAGACCTACACCCCCAATCCCCACATCGGACGCGACGACTTGCGCTATGTGAGCGTGCTCCACTGGGGTGCCGACAGCCTTGCTCACACGGGCCATCTCGTCTGCAACCGCCTCATCGCCGATACGTTGGTCAGCATCTTCCGCCAGCTCTACGAGGCCCATTACCCCATTGAGCGCATGGAGCTGCCCGATGTCTATGAGGCTGACGACGAGCAGCAGATGCGGGCCAACAATACTTCGTGCTTCTGCTACCGCGCAGTGGCTGGCACCGCCACCCTCTCACTCCATGCCCACGGCCTGGCCATTGACCTCAATCCCCTCTACAACCCCTACGTCAAGGTACGCCCCGACGGCATTCGCGTCATCCAGCCCGCCACCGCCGAGCCCTACACCCACCGCCGACGCAGCTTCCCCTTCAAGATAGACCGTCACGACCTCGCCTATCGCCTCTTCACCCAGCACGGCTTTACCTGGGGAGGCGACTGGCATTCACTCAAGGACTACCAGCACTTCGAATACCACGTCGCTGAGTAGCCTTGCGGAATCTCTGTTCCGAGCTAACTCCCATCTCACCGTAGTCGGATTTCAAAAAAAGCCGGCAGTAGGGTGGCTATTCGAAGGAGAGATAGGGCGCGAGGCGCTGGATGTCGGCGTCGGAGAACTCGTCGAGGAAGGAGAGTTGGCGGAGGCTGAGAATGTGGCCGTCGCGATGGCGGAGGTTCATGATAGCCCGCGCACGGTCGTAGCCGATGTAGGGGTGGTTCTTGAGGGTGGTGAGGGTAGCCGTGTTGACGTTGATGCGCTGCTGTGTGCCGGGCTCGATGGTGACCCAGTCGCCAATGTCGGGCAGATTGGGGATGTCGTTCAGCTGCGCTACGGCAACGAAACCGCCCAGCTGCCGACGGAGACGTACAATCCGGCTTGCATAGTAAGGACCGATGCCGGGGATGCGGACGAGGTCGGCGCTGTCGGCCTTGTTGAGGTCAAGGAAGGTGCCGTCGGGGAGCTTGTTTTCCATGTAGGCTTTGTATGGGCTTGGCTC
Organism: Bacteroidaceae bacterium; assembly: GCA_024697785.1. Taxonomy (GTDB): domain Bacteria; phylum Bacteroidota; class Bacteroidia; order Bacteroidales; family Bacteroidaceae; genus UBA1189. The sequence goes on from JAILEU010000007.1 coordinate 8,681, forward strand.
GCGGGGAGGCGGCGGGACGGCAACGTCGGTGGAAGGGGCTGGTTTGACTGGATTAACTGGATAGACTGGATGGGCTGGAGGGGATGGAGAGGAAATGTCGATATAGGGGCGGAGGCGGGTGAAGGTGGCGCTGTCCATGCCGTAGATGCGGGCGAGGGCATCGGGAGTGCGGAAACGGCCGCCCGCACGGCGATACTTGACGATGTTGGAGGCAACGAAGGGCGAAAGGCCAAGGGCGCGTAGCGTGGTCGAGTCGGCGGTGTTAGGGTCGAAGGCAAAGGGAACGGCGTTTTCCCTGTTTTCTGATAATTCGGAATCTGATGAGGATGAGGGAGTGAGTGTAGAGAGAGTGGACGACTTTCTCGGCCAAATGCTGAGGGCAATGGCCAAAACCAGAATGACGGCCAGCAGTACGAAAATGGCGCGGCGCTCGGCTTTGGAAAAAGTTAGAAGGTCGTGGAGAAACACTTTTTAATTAGGAATTAGGTATTTATAATATAAGAATATGAATTGGGGATTCATGATATTCGGTTCATTATCTTCGGGTGGGTAATTATGAATGGGGAATTGGGGCGAAAAAGAAAAAAAGTATGTACCTTTGCAACGGAAATAAAAAACTGGGAAGATGCGTAACATTTGGACCTTCATAAAAAGATATAAATTCTCGCTGCTTGTGGTGGCGGTCATCTTGTTCCTTTCGTTCTTCAAACCTCCTCATACGGAGTTGGACGAGATAACGAATTTCGACAAGATGGTGCATTTCGGCATGTACTTCGTGTTCAGCGGCGTGATTTGGATAGAGTATATGCACAGTCATGCACATGCCGACTGGCGCCGGCTTGCGGTGGGGGCTGTAGTGCTGCCCGTCGTGCTGAGCGGAGGGATTGAGCTGGGGCAGGACTGCCTGACGGCCTATCGCGGCGGCGACTGGTGGGACTTTGCTTCGAACAGCACGGGTGTGCTGGTGGCGGCGGTGACAGGCTATCTCTTCCTGAGACGGCGGCGTGGATAGAAAATCTTGTTGTTGACAAAACGGTGTTTCCACTCGGGCTTCTCCTTGATGAAGGAGGCGATGTGGCGGATGATTTTGTCTTCGTGCATGGCGTTGACGTCGATGAGGATGCCCGTCTCCTCGACGTCGCCGAAGTCGTCGTTGATGGCGGTGCCGAACTCAAGCATGGTGGGCGAGAGGTTCATGTATGCGTTGACGAGGGGCGGAATGTTGCAACCGAGCCGGCGCACAGCGGCATTGAGCAGCCGGTAGTCGGCCTTGAAGTCGTCCTCGGTGAGGACGACATCGAGCTCCTCGGCCGGATGCTCGATGAGCAGCGGGTGGTGGGGCGTGACGAGCTGGCGGCGGTCGCCGAAATGCTTGTCGAGAAAGTGGAGAATGAGGTCGCGGGCGTAGCGGTTGTAAGAGGGGTACATGGTCATCTTGCCGAAGAAATACTGGGCATCGGGGAGGATGACCATGAGTGCACCGAGACCGTCGAAGAGGTTGTCGAGGGCGAAGAGGCCTTTGGTGTCGCTGCGTGACGACTGGTACTCGACGGCGACAAACGAGCGGCCCAGCTCGATGGTGCGGGGCAGGTAGGTCTGCTTGAACTCGTCGGAGAAGTGGAAGAGGTGGCTGGTGGCGAGGATGGGCTGCCCCTCGGCATCGAAACGAATGTCGGGGCCATAGATGTAGCGGTAGCCGCCGATGATCTCCTGTGCGTCGGGGTTCCAGACGACGAGCTGGCGGCAGGGGTTCTCCATGGTGTCGAAGCTGTCGATGTCGGCGCTGAGGCCTGTGCCTCCGCCGCCTTCACGGAAGGCTATCTCGCGCAGGCGGCCAATCTCCTGCATGACGTTGGGGCTGTCGTGGGCGGTGCAGATGTAGAGGATGTTGCCGCCGCGGTTGGTGTTGCGCAGCCGTTTTTGTTCGGTGAGCTCGCCGATGAGCAGCTCGCGGGGAATGGGGTCGATGATTTTTTCCATAGGGCGTCAGCGGGTGGGGGCGAGGCTATAGACGATATCCTGCACGAAGGCAGCCCATTCGGCAGGCTTGCGCGACTTGTCGAACGACTGCCAGGGGATGGGCTTGCCGATGTAGATGCGGAAGGTCTTGCCGCGATGGCGGAAGAGCTCGTCGGCTAGGTAGAGCATGGCGACGTTGAACTTGATGTGGAAGAACTTGCAGAGGTTGGCAATGCGGTAGAAACGGTTTGAGTTGCGCCCCTCGAAGTAGATGGGCACGACGTCACGCTGGTACTGTATGCTTTTCTGTACGAAGGTCTTCTTCCACGGCAGGTCGCGGATGACGCCCTTTCGTTTGCGTGAGCACAGTTGGGCGGGGAACATGATGACCTGCTCGTCGCTGCTGAAGATGGCATCGACCTGCTGGGGCATGTTGCGCGCCTGTCCGCCCATCTGGTTAACGGGCACGCAGAGGGGCGCGAGCGGGGGCAGGGCCATGAGGAAGCTGTTGACGAGGTAGCGGATGCGGTCGTCGTAGTGGTCAGCAATGATGCGTCCGATGGCCACGCCGTCGGGGCCGCCCAGCGGGTGGTTGCTGACGAAGGTGTAGAGACCGCCTTTCGGTGGAAGGTTTTCCTCACCATGCACGTCGAGGGTGATGTCGAGGTATTCAAGTGTGTTGCGCAGGAAGTCGGCACCCTCCATGCCCGGGTATTTCGAGAAGAAGTCGTTGAAATCGTCTTCGTGGAGTATCTTGCGAAGGTAGCGCAGCAGCGGAGGCCAGATTTTGGCGTCGCCTATACGGCTGCGGATAATCTTCTCGACGTTGATGACTTTAGGTACATTTTCTGCCATAGCTCTGGTGATACTTTCATGCTTTATTCGGCAAAAATAGACACAATTTTTAACAAAACGAACGTTTCGTCTTATTTTTCTTGTGAAAAACCGCGATTTTTTATCTTTACCCCCGTTTATTCGAGGTAAAACAGCTCGGGCAGGGGGATGGAGACGGGGCTGTTGTCGGAGTTGACTTCCATGATGTCGGCCATGTAGTCCCACCACTTCTGTACGACGGGGTTGTCGCCCTGGTCCTGCGAGCCTTTGTCGCCCTCAACCTTCTGCACGGCAAAGAGCGTACCCGTCTCTTTGTCCCAGAAAATGCTGTAGTCGCTGACGCCACTTTCCTTCAGAAGGGCTTTCATCTCGGGCCAGAGGGCGGCGTGGCGGCGTTGGTACTCTTCTTCGAAGCCCGGTTTCAGGTGCATCTTGAATGCTTCTCTTTTCATGTGCGTATATATATTTAATAAGGTATGTCGAGGGGGTTACTCCATGTCCGGCCCGAAGTAGAAGCCGGGCTGGGTGGGCTGGTTGTAGGCCACGTTCTGCGTGGCAACGCTGATGCGATAGACGGGGTCGTCCATGAAGGTGACGAAACGGCGGTTGGTGGGGATGGTGGAGACGTAGAGGCGGAGGGCCTGACTGTCGCGTGTGCGTAGCAGCACCTCCTCGCGCCAGTCGCCCAACAGGTCGGCGGCGAGGCAGGGGTTGGCCTTTGTGCTGTTGTTGCTGGCCACGCCCTCGGGCTGGAAGATGACGTCGCAGCGTTGCTCGTCCCAGTTGTACTTGGCGATGCGGGTGCCGTCGAGCAGTTCGCGCAGCAAGTCGCCGTCCCACCATACGGCCATGTTGGTTGATAGGCCGCGGACATGCTCGGCGATGAGCTCGCCGCGGATGTTGCGTATGCCGCCTGTTGATCCGCTCCACATCTCCACGCCTGGCGAGGTGGGGTCGATGTCGGCGGCCATGCAGCGGCCGATGTCATCGGGGTGGGGGTAGCGGAAGAGTGTCTCGCCTGTTGCGGCGTCGCGGAACGTGGAGCCGTTGCCACCCGTCTCATGACATTGCCACACCTGCAGTCGTGTCTCGCCGGGGAAGAAGGCGGTGAGGTGAAGGGCGTCACCGTGGCCGAGACCGGTGGAGTAGAGGCCGGTGCCGTCGTTGTTGATGGTGCACGAGCCGTAGATGATTTCGTCGCAGCCGTCGTTGTCGATGTCGGCCACGCGCAGGTTGTGGTTGCCCTGTCCGGCATAGGCCTCGCATGCCTCGTCGTTAGAGTCGAACACCCAGCGCTGGCTGAGCGTATGACCGTCCCAGTCGAAGGCGGCGAGGACGGTGCGGGTGTAATAGCCGCGACACATCACCACGCTGGGGTGCTGTCCGTCCAGATAGGCTATGCAGGCCAGGAAGCGGTCGCTGCGATTGGCATTGGTGTCACCCCAGCCGGCGAGGTCGCCGCGCGGGGGAATGTAGGGGACGGTGTGGAGCGCTGCGCCCGTCAGGCCGCTGAAGACGGTGAGGTATTCGTTGCCCGAGAGGATGCGACCCTGTCGTGGGGGCGTGCGGCGACGGCCCACGGCTACGGTGTCGCCGGCATAGCGGTAGTCGGCATAGGGGTCGCCGATGACGGTGCCCTGTCCGTCGATGGTGCCGTCGGACGTACGCATGGTCACCTCTGCTCGTCCGTCACCATCGAGGTCAAAGACCATGAACTGGGTGTAGTGGGCGCCGGCGCGAATGTTCGGTCCGAGGTCGATGCGCCACAGCCGCTCGCCGCTCAGCCGGTAACCGTCGATGAGCACGTTGCCCGTGTAGCCGTCGTGGGCATTGTCGTGGGCGTTGGTGGGCTCCCACTTGAGGATGATTTCGTACTCTCCGTCACCATCGACGTCGCTGACTGAGGCGTCGTTGGCTGTGTACTCGTAGCGGTCGCCTGCAGGGGTGATACCTCCGTCAGGCTTATAGAGGGGAATGTCGATGTAGCCTATGGGGGCATCGGCGGGCAGGGTGTAGATACCCGTCCCTGTCTCCAGCTCCTTCTTCCTAACGACGGGGCGCACCTCGTAGGTGGCTGCCGAGGTCGAGGCGTTGTCGTGGGTAAGGAAGGTGGCCGCCGTGAGCGGACTTTTGGTGAGCAGCTGGCCGTCGCGATAGACGTTGAAGGCCGTCTCCGCCGCATCGGTAGGCAGCAGACGCCAGCTGACAGCCACGTGGCTGCTGTCCTGACGGATGGCGACAAGCCCGCGCCCGAGCTTCTCCTTCTGCAGGGTGGAGGCATAGTCCGGCTGGGCAAGGGACGGCGCGGGCACAAGCAGGACGCTGAGGAAGAGAACGAAAAAACGGGCGTTCATAGAGCAAACGGAATTATTTTTGCCCAAAAGTAGGAATAATCGGGACGATATGCAAGGAAAAAGAGAAAAAAACATTATCTTTGCCGAAAACATTCCATTGACGACCCATGAAACGAATTCCTCCCCTGCTAATTTTCGGCCTGTTGTGGCTCACCCTCCCTGCGCAGACGCTGCCCTCGCAGCGCGAGATCCTCGGCAAACTGCTGCTCGTCAACGACTACTTCATGAAGTCTGTGCCCGACCCCGGGGCGCCCACCTTCGGAGGCGGCAAGGAGCGCACCAGCAACCTCTGGACGCGTGCCGTCTATTACGAAGGCCTAATGGCCCTGCAGGGCATCTATCCCGACGAACGTTTCTTCGACTATACGATGGCCTGGGGCAATGCCCACCAGTGGCGTCCGCGCGGTACGGACACCACCCATAACGCCGACAACCAGTGTTGCTTCCAGACCTACTTAGACATGTACGAGCTGACGCACGATTCGCGCATGATGACGCACGTCAAGCTTACGCTTGATGCCTGCGTCCGCGACCCGCAGGTGCACGACTGGTGGTGGATTGATGCCATCCAGATGGCGATGCCCGCCTATGCGAAGATGGGACGCATCACGGGCGACGCCCGTTACTGGGACAAGATGATGGCTTGCTATCGCTACACCCGCAACGTGCACGGCGGCGCAGGCATGTACAATCAGGAGGACGCCCTCTGGTGGCGCGACCACGATTACGATTCCCCCTACGCCGAACCCAACGGCGAGGACTGCTACTGGAGCCGCGGCAACGGGTGGGTGATGGCCGCCCTGGTGCGCGTGATGGACGAGCTGCCCGAGAAACACCCTTATTATAAGGAGTGCCTGCGCGATTTCCGCGCCATGTGCCGCGCGTTGAAAGACGCTCAGCGCGAGGATGGCTTTTGGAACGCCAGCCTCCACGACCCCACCCACTACGGAGGTAAGGAGACCACCGGCACGTCGCTTTTCATCTACGGCATGGCGTGGGGCATCCGCAAGGGCTGGCTGAAGGAGAAGGAATATTTGCCTGTCGTCAGCCGCGCGTGGAACGCCATTGTCACCGATTCCGTGCATGCCAATGGTTTCCTCGGCTACGTCCAGGGTACGGGCAAAGATCCCTCAGCGGGGCAGCCCGTCACCTACGACTCCGTGCCTGACTTCGAGGACTACGGCACCGGCTGCTTCCTCCTCGCTGGCAGCGAACTCTACCGTCTCCGTGCCGACGTCGTCCCCTTCGAGCAGCTCCCCCGCCACGTGAGGTGACAGCCTTTTCTTTTTCGTGGAATTCAAACGAGGTTTATAAACAGGGGCCGCGTTTATATAAACACGGCCCCTGTTTATATAAACGCGGCCCCTGTTTATAAATATAGTCAAACGTCGGAAAAACGATGTCTGTTATAGCGAAAGAGATTAAAGCCTAAAGGCCTTTTCTCCAAACATTCTTCCAGCGAATGGTGTTTTTAGTATCTCGGCCTCTTTGCCTGCTGTGTCGTCGCCTTTCAGAAAATGACAGAACCAGGCAGCCTGATTTTATGTGCCACCCCTTTGTGGCTACTTTTTCTTCGGTTGGAGGATGGCGCGGTAACGGGCAGGGTCGGCGAGGATGTCGCGGGCGGAACGGAGGTCGTCGTCATCCCTGAGCGTCTGGATGATGGCGCCGCGCTGGAAGTAGTAGCGGGTGATGATTTCGGTGGCGAGGAGCAGGCGGATGTCCTTCTGAAAATTGTCGAAATCTTTGTCGAGGTTGTGCTGGAGCTTGGCCTCAAGGGCGTTGAACTCCTCGCGGGCATCGTCCATGTAGCCTTCGAACTCGGCCCATTCCTTGAGGCTCTTGAGGGCTTTCTCGCTGCTGCGGTCGTAGGTAAAGCCGGAGGCGCGGACGCTGTCGCGGAAGGCGGCGTACATCTCATCCGTCACCACAAACTGCTCGGCAGGGGCGATGGTGGGGTGGGTGAGCCACCAATGGGTGGCGAAGTCGAAGAGGCAGTCGTCGTTCGAGAGGTAGTAGAGGAGGTTTGGCACGCGGTCCACCTTGACTTCGATGTCGGGGCTGATGCCGCAGCCGTCGCGCACCTCGCGACCGGCAGCGGTGTGGAAGACGGTGGTGAGGCTGTCGGGGATGCGCCCGACGTTGCCATCCTCGTCGCGCCTCGCATAGTCGATGGCTTGGATGCAGCGGCCAGAGGGGATGTAGTATTTCGAGGTGGTGACCTTTAGGTTGGCACCATAGGGCAGGTCGCGCGGCACTTGCACGAGGCCTTTGCCGTAGGTGCGGGTGCCGACGATGACGGCACGGTCGAGGTCCTGCAGGGCTCCGGCCACAATCTCGGCGGCTGAGGCTGTCTGGCCGTTGACAAGCACGGCAAGCGGCATGGTGGGCTGCGTGGCGGCATGGCGCGTCTTGTAGGTGTTGGAGGCTTGCGGCAGACGGCCCTTTGTCGCCACAACCGTCTCGCCCTTCGGCACGAAGAGGTTGACGATTTCTACGGCCTCGGCCAGTGAACCGCCGCCGTTGCTGCGCAGGTCGAGAACGAGACGTGTGGCACCCCGCTCCACAAGGTCCACAAGGGCGAGACGGACGTCGCGCGAGCAGTTATCGACGAAACGCTCGAAGAGGATGTAGCCTGTGCTGTCGTCGAGCATGTCGTAATAAGGGAGTACGGGCAGCTGGATGTTGGCGCGCGTGATGCGGTAGGTCTTGGGCTCGCTGCCGTCGGGCCGCTGGGCAGTGACGGTTACCGTCGTACCCGCCTCGCCGCGCAGCAGGTTGCTGACGGCCTGTGTGTCCATGCCCTTCACATCGATGCTATCCACACGGAGCAGAATGTCGCCTGCCCGAAGCCCGGCACGGTGGGCGGGCATGTCTTCGTAGGGTTCGGAAATGACCACATGGTCACGTTTCTTCTGGTAGCGGATGACGGCACCCACACCCGCGTACTTGCCGGTAATCATCATCTCCAATTCCTCCGTGTCGTCGGCAGGGTAATAGACAGTATAGGGGTCGAGGTCTTCCAACATGGCATCGATGGCGGTGTTGACGGAGGTCTCGTAGTCGAAGTCATCGACGTAAAGCATCTTCAGCTCGCGAACGACAGAGTTGAAGACGTTGAGGCTCTTGGCAATGGTGAATGCTTTCTTGTCGCCTTTGGCCTTGTCGTCCCTGGACCAGGCGGAGGGGCAGATTATCGCTCCCATTAAAGCAAGGAGCAGTATGCGGTGTTTCATACCTTATTCTTATAGTCTATGGTCTGTAGTCTATGGTCAATAGTCAATGGTCAATAGTCAATGGTCAATAGTCTATGGTCGATAGCATAGTAGCTTTGTCCTGATCTCTTCCCACGCTTTTTCGGGCAGGGTGGTGCCGATGACCTGGATGACGTATCCGGCGAGCAGGGAGCCCGCCTTGGCGCAGCGTACCATGTCCCAGCCATTCAGGAGTCCGTACATGACACCTGCGGCGTAGAAGTCGCCGGCGCCGGTGGTATCGATGACGTTCGCGACAGGCATGCTTTCGACGAAGGTGCGCTCTCCCTGACAGAGGATGGCTGACCCCCGCTTGCCCATCTTCACGACGGCAATCTCGCACAGCCTGCCCAAGGATGAAAGCGCTTCCTCGGCCTCTTTGCCGGTGAAGGTACGGGCCTCCTCTTCGTTGGCAAACACCACATCGACGGACTCCGTCACCAGCTCGGTGAAGAAGGCATGGTCGGCAGCCACGATGTTGTAGCTGGCGAGGTCGAGACAGACCTTGGCGCCTTTTGCCTTCGCCAGCTCAATGGCGCGACGGATGAGGGCGTGGTTCTGCACCAGATAGCCTTCTATATAAAGGTAGTCGCAGCCAGAGAACATCGTCTCGTCGAGGTCGTCGGGCTGCATGTCGCCCGCAGCACCGAGATAGGTGGCAAACGTCCGCTCGCCGTCGGGGGTGATGAAGGTGTGGGCTATGCCCGAGGGCAGCCCGCTCTGGATGAGAAGGGGGCGGATTCCTTTGCTGACGGCATTGTCGGCATAGAAACGCCCTGTCTCGTCGTCGCCCACCTTGCCGATGAAGGCTGGCGAGGCACCCAGATTAGCCAAAGCCAACATGGTGTTTCCTGCCGAGCCACCTGTGGCGCGGCTTATCATCATCTGCTGCATTGCGCGGCGGATGTCAGGTAGGCGGCTGTCGTCAATCAACTGCATGCTGCCCTTCGGCAGAGCCAGCACGCGCAGTACATTTTCGTCACTCACTTGGGCCAGCACGTCGGTTAGTGCATTCCCTATTCCTATGATTTGTTTCATATATCTGTTCAATTACCGGGCAAAGGTAGTGACTTTCCCCCTAAAAAATCGCATAATCTCGAAAAAAAGTACATTTATATTTGTTTTTTTGTCCAAGTTGCCGTACCTTTGCCGCGCATTTGAGAGAAATGCTGCTTCTTTAGCTCAGTTGGTTAGAGCATCTGACTGTTAATCAGGGGGTCCAAGGTTCAAGTCCTTGAAGAAGCGCGAAGGAAAAGAAAAGAGAATTGCTTCTTTAGCTCAGTTGGTTAGAGCATCTGACTGTTAATCAGGGGGTCCAAGGTTCAAGTCCTTGAAGAAGCGCAGACAAAGCCTCGTCGTGATGACGGGGCTCGTTTGCTTTTAGGGAGGTCAATAGTCTATGGTCTATAGTCTATAGTCAATAGTCAATAGTCTATAGTCTATAGCTTTGTACGCCCTCTGGGCGTGGCGGCCGCAAGGCCGCGAGAAGCAATAGACTATAGACCATAGACTATAAGCCTAAATCAAATCAAGCTGTGGCCGGTCATCTCGGCGGGCTGGGGGAGTCCCATAATCTTGAGGATGCTGGGGGCGACGTCGGCGAGGATGCCGTTCTGAACGATGGTGTCGCGCTTTTCCGTGACGTAGATGAAGGGCACGGGGTTGAGCGAGTGTGCCGTGTTGGGCGTGCCGTCGGGATTGATGGCGTTGTCGGCGTTGCCGTGGTCGGCGATGATGATGGCCTCGTAGCCCGTGGCGCGGGCAGCTTCGATGACGCTGTGGACGCAGGCATCGACAGCCGTAACAGCCTTCGCAATGGCTTCATAAACACCCGTGTGGCCCACCATGTCGCCATTGGCGAAGTTGACGACGATGAAGTCATAGACATCGCTACGGATGGCTTCCACCAGCTTGGCGCAGACGGTGAAGGCACTCATCTCAGGCTGCAGGTCGTAGGTAGCCACCTTGGGCGAAGGGACAAGAATGCGGTCTTCATTTTTATAAGGTTCCTCACGTCCGCCATTGAGGAAGAAGGTGACGTGGGCGTACTTCTCCGTCTCGGCGATGTGGAGCTGGCGCAGTCCCTGATTGCTGATGTATTCGCCAAGGGTGTTCTCGACGTTCTCCTTGTCGAAGAGGATGTGTACACCGGTAAACGAGGCGTCATAAGGCGTCATGCAGTAGTACTGGAGGCCGGGGATGGTGGTCATGCCGTGCTCGGGCATATCCTTCTGCGTCAGGGCGATGGTGATTTCCTTGGCGCGGTCGTTGCGGTAGTTGAAGAAGATGACGACATCGCCTTCCTTTATAGTGGCGTCGTACTTTGTGTTGACGATGGGCTTGATGAACTCGTCGGTGACGCCTTCGTCGTAGCTTTCCAGCATGGCGGCCACCATGTCGTCGCTCTGCTTGCCCTTGCCGTGGACAAGCTGGTCGTAGCCCACCTTGACGCGTTCCCAGCGCTTGTCGCGGTCCATGGTGTAGAATCGTCCGATGATGCTGGCCACCTTGATGTCCTTGTCGAGCAGGGTGCGGATGAAGCCGACGCCGCTCTTGGGGTCGGTGTCTCGTCCATCCATCAGGCAATGGACGTAGGTGTTGTCGATGCCGTATTCCCTGGCGATTTCGCAGAGGGTGATGAGGTGCTCGAGGCTGCTGTGGACGCCGCCGTCGCTGGTGAGGCCCATTAGGTGGACCTTTTTGCCCGTCTCTTTGGCATAGGTGAAGGCGCTGACAACCTCCTTGTTCTGACGGATGCTGCCGTCGGCACAGGCGCGGTTGATTTTCACGAGATCCTGATAGACGACACGTCCGGCGCCGATGTTGAGGTGGCCCACTTCGCTGTTGCCCATCTGTCCGTCGGGGAGTCCGACATTTTCGCCGCTGGCCTGCAGCTGGCTGTGGGGATAGGTGGCGTTGAGGTAGTCAAGATAGGGAGTGTAGGTGTTGAAGATGACATCACCTTTGCCGTGGGCACCGATGCCCCAGCCGTCAAGAATCATTAATAATGCTTTCATAAATAATAAATGGTTTATGGGTTTATTTTGACTTTATCAAGGTTTATTTCGGCCTTTGGCCGAGGTTTTTTGGGGTTTAATCTTCAATCTTTTCCGAAGCTGAGCGTGAGCTGTCCGTCGCCAAGGAGGTTGTAGGTCATGCGGTGGTAGGGAGTGGTGCCGTACTGGCGGATGGCATCGCGGTGGGCGCGGGCGGGGTAGCCTTTGTTGTGGTTCCAGCCATAGGCGGGATACTGCTCGTGCAGACGGTCCATGTAGTCGTCGCGGTAGGTCTTTGCGAGGACGCTGGCTGCGGCGATGTTCATATACTTGCCGTCGCCCTTGACGATGGTCTTCCACGGCGTGTCGCCGTAGGGGGTGAAGCGGTTGCCATCGACGATGATGAATCCCGGGCGTACCTTCAGCCCATCGAGGGCGCGGTGCATAGCGAGGATGGAGGCGCGGAGGATGTTGATCTCGTCAATCTCTTGCGGGGTGACGATGCCCAGCGCCCAGCTGACGGCTGCCTCCTCGATGATGGGACGCAAGGCATAGCGCTGTCGGGCTGTGAGCTGTTTGCTGTCGTTGAGAAGTTCGTTCTGGAAGTCATCGGGCAGGATGACGGCAGCGGCGTACACGGCACCCGCCAGGCAGCCACGTCCGGCTTCATCGCAGCCCGCTTCATACAGGCCTCGGTTCAGGCAGCACTCCAGCATGGTTTCTATCGTTGGTTTTTTCGTCGTTAATCCGGGAAATCGAGTTTTTGCTGTCGTAGGGACGTTCTACACGGGGTTGTTTTGCGCGAAGAGCCGGCAGCGCTGGTCGAGGAGCGGATAGTGGTGCTCCTGCATGGTGCTGCAGCAGGCGCGGATGCCCTGGCGCGAGCTGCCGGTAGTGCTGAGGACGATGCCGGTGATGCCGTGATAGAGAAGCTGGCGCAGCAGGGTGCCGCCCTCCATGTCGTGATAGCCGATGGTGAAGAAGAGACCGTCGGAGACAGGCTCGTCGAGGTCGCGGTCGTAGGTGATGTTGAATCCGTGGGCAAGCATGATGTCCTTGATGCGGGCGGTGCGGCGGGCATACTCGCGGACGTCGTCGACGAAGGCGTAACGGCCGTCGGTGGCGGCACGCATCATGGCCGCCAGGGCACACTGGGCGCTGTGGCTGACGCCCGACGACAGGGTGTAGAGCATGTCGTAGGCATAGACGGCGCCGAACCGGCTGATGCCGTAGCGGGCGGCAAGGGTGGGATAGCTGCGGTGGAAGAGAGTGTCGGAGATGCAGGCGACGGCAATACGCTGACCTGCATAGGAGAACATCTTGGAGCCGGAAAGCATCAGGATGTAGTTGTCGGTATATCGGCTGACGGTGGGCTGGAAGGGGGGCTGGTAGGGCCGGCCAAGCGGGCGGCGGAAATCCATCGTCATGTAGGCGAGGTCTTCGATGACAACGACGTCGTATTTCGTGGCAAGCTCGCCGATGACGCGCAGCTCGTCGTCCGTCAGACACATCCACGAGGGGTTGTTGGGATTGCTGTATATAAGGCAGCAGATGCGGCCGGATGAGAGCATCTGCTCAAGCTTGGCGCGCAGGGCATCGGCGCCGCGATGGTCGGCAACGTCGAACGAAGCGGTGCGGGCACCGATGACGGCCGCCTGCATCTTTTGGACGGGGAAGCCGGGGTCGAGGTAGAGGATGGTGTCGCGCGATGGGTCGAGCTGGGTGCAGAGCATGAAGGCCGCAAAGACACCCTGCATGGAACCTGTGGTGGGGATGCAGCCCTTGGGGGCTATGTCGGTGTTGATGAAAGCCTTGACGAAACGCGAGGCTTCGGTCTTGAGGTCAGCGATGCCCTCGATGTCGGGATACTTGGAGGCTACGCCACGACGCAGGGCGTCGATCTCGGCCTCCACGCCGATGGCGGAGGGGGGTAGGCCGGGGATGCCCATCTCGAAGTGAATGTACTCTTGGCCGGTCTCCTGCTCCATGGTGCGGGCGATGGCGCCAATCTGACGGATGGAGGCGTGGTTGAGGTCGTCAATCTCCATGTCGTGGAGAAGCTGGTCGATGCGGGTTTGGCTGAAGGGGGTGGTCATTGGGGAATTGAAAATTGACAATTGATAATTGGTAATTATCCTTTGTTTTCGCGTCCGATGGTGAGGGCTTGGAGGTTCATATCGACGATGGCGTCGCCCTTGGCGGCAAAGACGGTGCGGATGGCCTGACGAAGCAGTTCGAAATCCATGCCAAGTGCGTCAGCCGCAGCACCAAGCAGTATCATATTGGCCGCCTTGGGCATTTTGTTGGCTTTGGCAAGGCTCTCGATGTCGATGTGTACGACATGGGGCAGGGAGTCGAGAGCGGCGTTGATGGCTTGGATGTCAGGATAGTTGGGGATATTGACGAAGGGGCTGGTGGCGGTGATGACCCAGCCGTCCTTGCCGAGGTAGGGCTGGTAGCGAAGGGCTTCCATCGGCTCCATGGCGATGATAACGTCGGCGGTGCCGAGGGCGATGAGGTCGCTGTGGATGGGGTTGGACGAGATGCGGAGGTTCGACTGCACGTCGCCGCCGCGCTGGCTCATGCCGTGCACTTCGGCTTGCTTGATGTAGAGTCCCTGGTCGAGAGCGGCCTGGCCGATGATGGTGGCGATGGAGAGGATGCCCTGGCCTCCTACGCCTGCAAGTATGATGTCGGTTTTCATTGTCTGTGATGGAGTGTTAGGATTGTTGTTTCTTCTGGCGGGTATGACGTGCGAGTGTCTGAATGCACTCGCGGCGGGGGATGATGACAGAGACGCCCTTGTAGGCTATCTCTTCGCGGATGATGCGTGTAATCTCGTCCATGTTGGCGGGCAAGGGCACCACGACTTTCAGATGTTCGTCGGCGACGCCGATGCCGCGGCAGATGGCCTCGAACTTGTTGGTGCCGGCTGAGTCCTGACCTCCCGTCATGCCGGTGGTGAGGTTGTCGGAGATGATGATGGTGATGGGACTGTTCTCGTTGACAGCGTCGAGGAGGCCCGTCATGCCGCTGTGGGTGAAGGTAGAGTCACCGATGACGGCTATGGCGGGGAAGATGCCGGCATCGGCAGCGCCCTTGGCCATCGTGATGGAGGCGCCCATGTCGACGCACGAGTGGAGTGCCTGATAGGGCGGCAGGGCTCCGAGCGTATAGCAGCCGATGTCGCCGAAGACGCGGCTGGAGGGGAAGTCGGCCAGTACGCGGTTCAGCGCCTCATAGACGCTGCGATGTCCGCAGCCCTGACAGAGGGCGGGCGGACGTCCGACGACGGTGGCCGAGGGGGCGAAGGTCTGGGCGCTGGCAAGGCCAAGGGCGGCTTTCACATTGTCGGGGTTCAGCTCGCCTGTGCGGGGGAGCGTACCGTCGAGACGGCCGTGGATGACGGTCTTGATGGGCAACAGGCCCAGCAGCTGTTCCTCGATGAAAGGCTGTCCATCCTCGATGACGAGCAGCTCGTCGCTCTGAGAGGCGAGGGCGCGGATGGCATCGACGGGCAGCGGGTATTGCGACACCTTCAGCACGGGGAAAGGCGCGCCGTCGGGATAGTTCTCCATGAGGTAGTTGTAGCCGATGCCTGCGGCGATAACGGCCTTGCTGGCCTTAGGTTCCTTGCTGGCCTTGTTAAACGGGCTACCCGCGCTGGCCTCTTGCAGGGTGGGCTGGGCGGCGGTGAGCTCGCTGTACTTGCGGCGGGCGCGGACGGGCAGCAGCACCCATCCCGCTGCATCGGCAGGGTCGGAGAGGGCATTCTGTGGGCGGGCGCTGTCGGCGATGTTCACCACGGCACGGCTGTGGGCCAGGCGGGTGACGATGCGCATCAGCACGGGCAGGCGGAGGCGCTCCGAGAGGTCGAAGGCGTAGGCCATCATGTCGTAGCACTCCTGCTGGTTCGAGGGCTCGAGGATGGGGATGAGGGCGAACTTGCCGTAGAAGCGGCTGTCCTGTTCGTTCTGCGAGCTGTGCATCGAGGGGTCATCGGCTGCGAGGACGACGAGGCCGCCGTTCACGCCCGTCACGGCGCTGTTGACGAAGGCGTCGGCGCAGACGTTCATGCCCACGTGCTTCATGCAGACGAGGGCGCGCTTGCCGGCAAAGCTCATACCAAGGGCTGCCTCCATAGCCGTCTTTTCGTTGGTGCACCAGCGGTCGTGGACATAGGTGTCGGGGTGGCTGCGGTGCCACAGCTGGATGTATTCGGTAATCTCGGTGGACGGTGTGCCCGGATAGGCATACACGCCGCTGAGCCCTGCGTCGAGGGCCCCTTGGGCAATGGCCTGGTCGCCAAGTAGGAGTTTTTTCATATAGCCGATTTTGTGAAAATGCCTGCAAAGATAGGGTGAGCCGAGCGAAAAACCAAATTTATTTGAGTTTTTCCGAGGCGACCCCTATCTAAAAGCCCCGGAGGGATTAAAGATAAGGAAAACGAAGCGAAAGGCGGTGCGTTTTTTGTTTTTTTGCTCGAATGTGCGTATTTTTGCACCGATTTGAAACGAACCAACGGAATGAGTGTATGAAAAAGAGCGTTTTCATCGGCGTAACGGCCGCCTTAATGGTACTTCTTGTGGGCTGTGGAAAGACGCGTGTTGACGATAGTTACGGCTACCTCTATTGTCACATGAGCGATCGCGGCGAGTGGACAGCCTATGCGCTGAGCCGCGACGGCGTCGCATGGCACGACCTCATCGGCGGCGACTCGGTGTTTAGCGCCCACGAGCTCGCCCGTATCGAGGGGGGCACGAGGGACGCTTTCATCTATCGCCGGCACGACAACCGCGGGTTCCTGATGGTGACCACCGACATGAAGGTGGCGGTTTCGCACAAGTGGGACAACTACGGCATCGACCTGCTGACGAGCGACGACCTCATCCACTGGCAGTCGACGACGTTCGACTTCCGCAAAGGCCCGGGCATCTTCTGCGACCCCTCCTCGCCCGACTTCTTTGCCGACTGGAGCGCCATCAACCGCGTGTGGGCACCGCAGATACATTGGGATGCCGACTACCGCTGGCCCGACGGCCGGCGAGGCGGCTACTTCATCTACTACTCCATCTGGAACCGCAGCGAGATGGGCTACGACCGCATGTTCTACAGCTATGCCGACGAGACGTTCACCCGTCTCACGAAGCCGCAGCCGCTCTTCGACTGGGGCTATGCCACCATCGACGCCGACATCAACTACGTGCCTGCCGACGGGCTCTACCACATGATGATCAAGAAAGAGGGCGGAAAGCCCGGACTGTTTACCGCTACGGCCCCTGCGCTGACAGGCCCCTGGAGCGAGCCCGACGAGGAGGACTACGTCAACTTCGAGGGCAACAAGAAGTGCGAGGGCGTCTCGGCCTTCCAACTCTTTGGCGATGAGACGTGGCGCGTGGCCTACATCGAGTATTCGTCGCACCCGAAGAACTATCGCATCTGCAAGGCCGACAAGTATATGCGCAACTTCCACGAACCCGTGAACATTCAGGGCGTAGCCTCGCCGCAGCACGGCTCGTTCATGCGCCTGACGAAAGCGGAGTACGAACGGCTCGAAGCCTGGTCGGCAGCGCAGATGGACGCTCGAGGAGAATAGGATGTTGCCGCTTTATGTCTCATGCTTTTCAACCTAACGTTCAACGACATCCTCGAATATCCTCTTTTATCCTCAAAAATTAACTTCTTACATCCTCTAAAAACCCTCAAAATAATCATAAAGAAAGATGGACGGAAAATACTGGGAACCAGAGATTGAAACCATGCCGCGCACCGAGCTGGAGGCTCTTCAGGTGGAGCGGCTGAGAGATACGGTAACACGCGCTATGGCATCGCCCTTCTACGGGCCGCTGTTGAAGGAAAAGGCCATTGCGCCCGACGCGATACGCAGTCTCGACGACTTGCGGCGCATCCCCTTCACTACAAAGGAGGACCTGCGCAGCCACTATCCCTTCGGGATGTGTGCCGTGCCGTTGGAGAAGATTGTGCGCGTACACTCGTCGAGCGGCACCACGGGCAACCCCACGGTCGTCTGCCACACGCAGGCCGACCTCGACGCCTGGGCCAACCAGGTGGCACGATGCATGTACATGGTGGGGCTTCGCAACACCGACGTCATACAGAACACCAGCGGCTACGGTATGTTCACCGGCGGACTGGGCATCCAGTATGGCGCCGAGCGCCTGGGCGCTATGACCGTTCCTGCTGCTGCCGGCAACAGCAAGCGCCAGATAAAGTTCATCACCGACTTCGGTTCGACAGCCCTCCACGCCATTCCCTCGTATGCCACCCGCCTGGCAGCCGTGATGCACGAAGAGGGCATCGACCCTGCGCGCGACACGAAGCTCACCACCCTCATCATCGGCGCCGAGCCCCACAGCGAGGAGCAGCGCCGCCGTATCGAGGAGCTGCTCGGCGTCAAGGCCTACAACTGCTTTGGCATGAGCGAGATGAACGGCCCGGGCGTAGCCTTCGAGTGTCCTGAGCAGAACGGCCTCCACATCTGGGAGGACTACTACATTGCCGAGATTGTCGATCCCGTCACGCTCGAGCCCGTGCCCGACGGCGAAGTGGGCGAACTGGTGCTGACGACGCTTCGTCGCGAGGGCATGCCGCTGCTGCGCTATCGCACCCGCGACCTCACGCGCTTCCTCACCGGCCCGTGCCCCTGTGGACGCACACACCGCCGCATCGACCGCTTCAAAGGCCGCTCGGACGACATGATGATTGTGAAGGGTGTCAACATCTTCCCTGTTCAGATCGAGAAGATTCTGCTGGGCTTCCCCGAGCTGGCCAGCGACTACCTGATAACCATCGAAACTGTCGGCGATAACGACGAGATGACCGTCGAGGTGGAGCTTGCCAGCATCACCGACGACTATGGACGTCTGACAGCCCTGACAAAAGAGATTACCCGCCGGCTGAAGGACGAAATTCTGCTGACCCCGCGCGTGCGCCTCGTTGCTCCCGGCTCGCTGCCCAAGAGCGACGGTAAGGCCGTCCGTGTCAAAGACATGCGAAAGAACCACTAACCTCAATTCCTAACGTTTATCGTTTAATGTTTAACGTTTAACGAACACGTCCTCCGAACTCTTCAATCTTTAATCTCAACTGCGCCAAAGGCGCCCTTGCCATGACCATTAAACAGATTTCCCTTTTTCTTGAAAACAAGTTCGGCCGTCTCAGCGAACTGCTTGCCATCCTCAGCAAGGCCGACGTGCATATCGTCAGCGCCTCGATAGCCGACACGAGCGACTATGGCCTGATGCGTCTCATCACCTCCGACCAGCAGAAGGCCTACAACGTGCTGAAGGCGGGCGGCGTGCTCGTCTCGATGAACGACGTCGTCGCCATTGCCGTCGAGCCCCAGGCTGCCGACTTTGCCCGCGTGGTCGAGCTCTTCACACGCCGTGGCGTCAGCATCGAGTACATGTACTGCTTCCACCTGCAGCAGAAGCTGGTGCTGGTGATGCGTTGCAATGACCTCGACGCCGTGCGCGAGGTGGTGCGCAACAACAGCCTCACCTTCGTCAGCGAGACCGACCTGATGAAGGTCTGACAGGCCGCTCCCTCCGACTTATCAGCACACCCGAAAAAAAGACAGTCCGCTCGGAACGGGCTGTCTTTGTCTGTCCGGCACGAACGTGGTTCCATACGCACGGTTGCGTGGAAGGGGGCGGCGTGAAAAATGGCGAGGAAAGCACAAATGGAACGTTTTTGGAACGCTATTTATTTGGAGTATGTACGCAAATGGGCTTATCTTTGCATCGGAAAAAACGAAAACCGCCATGAGACGATATGCCCAACTCATCCTCTTTGTCGTCCTTTCAGCCCTCTTCGGCTGCAATGGACAGCAGGCCGTAAATCCCCTGCTCGCCCAGGCGGAATCCCTGCTGACCGACGACCCCCGTGCTGCGCTTGCCCTGCTGGACAGCATTGCCTACCCCCAGCCCTTCCTTAAAGGGAAGGGAGCCGCGAGCGGAAGTAATCAGTCCCCCCTCCTTCAGGAGGGGAAGGGGGAGGCTGCCCTCTACGCCCTCCTGCGCACGCAGGCGGAATACAAATGTTACATCACGCCCGAGACGGATTCGCTTATCCGCATCGCTACCGACTACTACGGCACCCCGCGCCGCAAGAACTACCATGCCGCCCTCGCCTGGTACACGCTGGGCTGCGTCTATAGCGACTGGCACGACGATGCCGCTGCCGTCGAAGCCTACCTCACAGCCAAGCCCCTCTTCCCCGACACGCTCAACCGCTACTATATCCTCTGCAACCAGAACCTCGGTATCCATTACCTCAACCGACGCATGTACCGTCAGTCGTTGGTTGCCCTGACAGCCTGCCGGAGTGGCGCCGAGCGCATAGGCGACTCAGCTACTGTAGCCTTTGCCGACTATCACGCGGCTCTGGCCCACCTCTACCGGCAGGAATACACGCAGGCACAAGCGTTGCTCGAGCGGGTACAAGCCAATCCGAAAGCCACGGCCCTTGCGCAGAACACCGTCTGGCTGCAGCTGGCAAAGATTGCCCTCTATCAACATAAGGATTGCACGCGTGCGCGCTACTACCTCCATCTGAACGAGGCAGGCGAGCCCGACAGCACCACCCTCGGCGCCAACTACAGCCTGCGGGGCGACATCTGCTGCGAGCTCCAGCAGCCCGACTCGGCCTATTATTGGTATCGTCGCTCGCTCGCCTGCCAGAGCGAGCTGTTCACCGAGTGCTGGAACTACCACCAGCTGGCTGAGCTGGCTCCGCGATTGGGTCTTACGGACTCCGTCCCTGCCTATGTCCGTCGCTACACACTCCTTGCCGACTCCGTCCGCTATGTCGAACGGCAGAGCGAGGTGAGCGAGGCTTACAGCCGTCAGCAGGTCGAGGAGAGCCGTCGTGCCCTCACCCGCCACAACGTCCGCATCCTGCTCATCGTCATCGCCCTTGCCCTGTTCTCGGCCCTGCTGGCAGGCATCGGATTCCTGCTGCGCGACCGTCGGCGGAAGACGCAATACCTCCGCTTGCAGGAGGAGTTGCAGCAGAACCGGCGCGAGTCGCTCAACATTCCTGAAGAAGACCAGGCCGAGCTGCGACGCCGCAAGCTCGACATCTGCTGCCGCATGTTCCGCCGCACCCCCTCGGCGCGCCTGCTGCTCGGACGTACCGCAACGACAAACACCGCTCTCTCCTTCTCGGCTGCCGAGCGTACACAGATACTCTCCGACATCACCACCTCGTTCATCGACATCATGCTCGACGTGAAGAACGAAGTGCCGCAAATCTCCGAACAGGAGCTGTTGCTCTGCGCCTTCAGCGCCCTCCGCAGCCCCTCGCAGGCCGTAGCCGAATGTCTCATCCTCTCGCCCACCACCCTGCGCACCCGCAAGTTCCGACTGAAGGAGAAACTGCCCGCAGAGCTCTTTGAACTCTTCTTCGAAGAAACCCCATCGAATATTAACTCATAAAAAACAATAGCATCATGAAAAAGATTTATTTACTCCTGATTCTTAGCCTGCAAGGCTTGTTCCTCACAGCACAGACCGTGAGCATTAACTTGGACGAGCAGAACATCGCCGATGTCCTCACGCCCGAAGTACAGAAGACCGTTACTAAAATCACCCTCAACGGTCACATGACGTCGGCGGACTATGCCTTTGTCAACGACTGCTCCAAACTAGAACTACTGGACATGACCGATGTCATCACCGACAGCATTCCCCCATACAGCTTAATAAAGCAAAAGCCTTTAGCAAACCTTTATCTCCCGAAGATAAAAACTCTTTTTTATGCCAATGCTGTTAAAAATACATATTTAGAAAATTGGGGGCGAAATGGAGAAGATTTATGGATGGACTTTGACGATGATGTAACCGTTCATGTAACGGGAGATTTTCCTGAAATAGGAATTGGGGAGCGAAACAATAATAGGCAAGTGCTGTTTACTATTGAAAAGAATAATTCCCGTTATGTCGAAACAGAAGATGGACTCATTTATTCTGCCGATGGCGATACGCTCGTTTATTATGGTCCGAAAGACTTTTATGATTGGAGAGAATTAGTCGAAAAAGGATTAGACCACTTTAATGTCAAAGTCATTGCCCCGTTTGCGTTTGCTTATCAGCAATTAGAAGGTGGAATATCATTAACTTTCTCCGACCGGCTTGAAGTAATCAGTCAGCATGCTTTTGAAGGTATAACGTGGCTTTATACTATGGGTAATACATGGGTAACCGCAGACCTGGATGTTTATTTAGGTGAAAGACCGCCTCGGGTTGATGGCATTGTTTCTTTGAACACTACTGATTACCAGAGAAAAAATGGTAGCATAAGATTTATAGTGCCTAGTATGCGTACTTATTTAGAAAACTCTTGTCTTTGGGCAGAGGCTCCTATAATGGAAGAGAGCTATCTTTGGATGATTGAATATAATAGTAACGACAGAAGGAATTATACGTATCGCGATTCGAACAACAACGTCCTCTATTACGAACCTCCTCATGTCATAAAGACCGAATGGTATAGTAAAACATATAATGTGGAAAACATAGAGTTTACAAAAACAACGGAAGGTACCGACTCTATAATCTCAACAGACATAGAAGTAGAATATGGTTCTTATTATATGTTTATAATTGCGTGGAAAACAATTGTTGACGAATCCGGAGTTTCCGCAGATTGGAATCCCTGCCATTATGTCGAATATCATGATACCATCTACAGCCCTATTCCCGATGACGATGAACTGGACTACGACTTTGAAATTTACGACGACGACGGCAATCTGGTATTCTCTTCCCGTCGGAAAGGCGACAAAGGCAGCACAGAACACTTGAACGGGACATTGACCAACGTGCCAAAGAGCCAGCAGGGCGACCTGAAAAGTCGCACCAGAGGCAGGCGTTTCGGCGAATCGCCTTGGAAGAGCCAGCGCGTCAACTTCGGCGCCACAGGCATCCGTCCGCTTGATGCCAGCTTCGCAAACAACTCTCTCTACGACCTCACGGGCCGTCCGACGGACGGTACACGGAAGGGAATCTACATCAAGGAAGGAAAGAAGATCTGGGTGAGGTAAAAGAGAAAGGAAGATACGGCAGCAAAACACACCAACCAAGAAAAGACTTAACAATTATACCGGTCTTAAAAAGCTTACTTTTTTCAATGCGATGCGGCAGGCGATCAGCTATGCCGCATCGCCACTTTTTGTCCCTCTCCTCGAAAATCGCTTTTCAAATGAATGGCTGTTTCGTTCCTTCGTGGCTATAGGAAACAACAGCAATTTGTCATCAATCTCCACGTCCGCAGAGTTAAACGCTGTTCGCTCAGAATCAAACGCTGCGAGAATAGAATCAAACGCTACGGAAATAGAATCAAACGCTGCGCGCTCAGAATCAAACGTTGTCATCACGGCGTCAAGCGCCAGCCTATACTCTTTTTCTCGTCTCCATTTTAGAGGTTTTTCGCAAAAAAATGCCAACACCTACCTAAACTCTTATAATCAACTATAGTATAATGTATTAACCCAGGTAGGTGTTTCTCAAACACCTACCTAACACCTACCTAACACCTACCTAACACCTACCCAACACCTACCTAAAGAGCAAACGTTCAAGTTCCGGAAGACATATAATGAAGCCTGAGTTAAGGCTAAGAAAGGTTGATTCACGACTTGTTTTTGTCACATCTCGCCGCATCTCGGCCAACTGTAGAGACGCGACATGTCGCGTCTTCTTTTTTGCCCTCTTTTTTCCAAGATTCTTGTCTTGCAAGGACTCTCTATGCCATAAAACCCCGAAAAAAGGTAACTGATGAGGTAGGTGTCAGGTAGGTGTCAGGTAGGTGTTAGGTAGGTGTTAGGTAGGTGTTTTGCAAACACCTACCTAATCCAACGTCTTGCGGTACAATTTGTTACAAGGATTCAGGTAGGTGTTGGCCATTTTTTCAAAAAAACTATATAAATATAAGAACTTCCACAAAGCTCCCGTTCCTTCGGAGGCTTGGATAATGGAAGAGATAGTTGACCTATGTAGATAAGCTAATGATCTACATAAATCTAAAAAATAGGATTTTGAGTTATTTTTCAGCCCAGGTGCAGTAGGGATGGCAGGAGATGAAGCCGTTGTAATAGCGGGGGTCGCCCGTGACTTCGGTTCCGAGGAAGGGTGGGGCGAGGTATGGCTCGTCGGGCGCAGCCAGCTCTATTTCGGCGAATACGAGACCTTCGTTGCCGTCGTGGAACTCATCGACCTCGACGGTGTGGCGGCCGTCGGGGGCGGGGACGAGCCAGCGGGTCTTGACGATACGGCCGGGCTGGCAGATGGCGAAAAGCTCAAGGCCCTCGCCGTAGGGTATCTCGCGCTCCCACTCGTAGCGGCTGATGCCGTCGTCCGAGGGGCCTTTGATGGTGAGGTAGGCTTTCTTTCCGTCGGCGTAGCTGCGCAGGCGGATGCGGACGGTGCGCCCGTGGCCGCGGCTGATGTAGCCCTGCAGGATGTCGCTGTGGCTGACGGCGAGCTGCTTGTAGCTGTCGTCGAGGACGAGGAACTTGCGTTCTATTTCCATCTTCGTTAACTTCGTTATTAGATGTACGATGTACGATGGATAATTTTCAATTATCAATTATCCATTTTCCTGTGCGCCCATGAGCCAGGCTTTGATGAAGCCGTCTATCTTGCCGTCCATCACGGCGGCGACGTCGCTGGTCTGGTAGCCGGTGCGGTGGTCCTTCACGCGGCGGTCGTCGAAGACGTAGGAGCGTATCTGCGAGCCCCATTCGATTTTCTTCTTTCCGGCCTCCACCTTCGCCTGCTCCTCCATACGGTGCTGGAGCTCACGGTCGTAGAGCTGCGAGCGCAGCAGACGGAGGGCGTTCTCCTTGTTCTTGGGCTGGTCGCGCGTCTCGGTGTTCTCAATGAGGATTTCCTCCTCCTGGCCCGTGTAAGGGTCTTTATACTGGTATCGCAGGCGCACGCCGCTGGAGACCTTGTTGACGTTCTGTCCGCCTGCGCCACCGCTGCGGAAGTAGTCCCACGACAGCTTCGAGTTGTCGATTTCGACCTCGATGCTGTCGTCCACGAGGGGTGTGGCGAAGACGCTGGCGAAGGAGGTCATGCGCTTGCCCTGGGCGTTGTAGGGGCTGACGCGGACGAGGCGGTGGACGCCGTTCTCGCCCTTCAGGTAGCCGTAGGCATAGGGGCCCTCGACCTGTATGGTGACCGTCTTGATGCCCGCCTCATCGCCGTCCTGCAGATTCTGGATGGAGGTCTTGTAGCCGTTCTGCTCGGCCCAGCGCAGGTACATGCGCATCAGCATCTGTGCCCAGTCCTGTGCCTCGGTGCCGCCGGCTCCGCTGTTGATCTTCAGCACGCAGTCCATGTTGTCGGCCTCGTCGCGTAGCATGTTCTTCAGCTCAAGCGCCTCGATGGCACGGATGGTCTTGTCGTAGGCCTCGTCCACCTCGGCCTCGGTCACCAGATCGTCGCGGTAGAAGTCCATGGACAGCTCCAGCTCGTCGCAGAGCGACTTGACTTCCTTGTAGCTGTCGATCCATCCCTGCAACGCCTTGACTTTCTTCATCTGTGCCTCGGCCTTCTTGGCATCGTCCCAGAACCCTGGCACCTGTGTGCGCAGCTGCTCCTCTTCCACCTGGATGAGCTTGTCGTCGATGGCTAGATAGCGGTGGAGCGCCTCCACGCGCTCGCGCGCATCCTTCAGTTGGTCTTGTGTAATCATTGTCGTATTTTGGTTTCGAGGTGCAAAGATAGTCATTCTTTTTGATTTTTCAGGCGTTCGCCGTAGAAATCAGCCGATTTTCATGCTGCTCATCGCGCGCGCACGCGTACCTTATATTATATTGTGTCCTGTTGTCGGCCTCCAGTCGCGCGCGCATGTGCGTACCTTTATTATTACCGTGCCCTGCCCCGATAGTGGGTTGTCCCCGTTCAGAAACACGCGTTTTTCGTTGGCAGTTTCGGCGGAAAGCCGTATCTTCGCGCCAGAAATCATTCAACAATATAAACTATGGACAACAAGAACCCTAATTCCAATCAGTTCCAGATTGAACTGAAGCCCGAAGTCGCCGAAGGCACCTATGCCAACCTTGCCATTATCTCCCACAGCTCGAGCGAGTTTGTGGTCGATTTCGTGCGCGTGCTGCCTGGCGTACAGAAAGGCCAGGTCAAGAGCCGTGTCATCCTCACCCCCGAACACGCCAAGCGTCTGCTGCTCGCCCTGCAGGACAACATCAGCAAATACGAGAACACGTTTGGCCCCATCCGCCTGCCCGAAAACCGCAGCAACACCTTCGTTCCCCCCGCCGGCGCCTTCAAGGGCGAGGCTTAAGGAATCCTGCCGCTGAAAGTCACTCCCCCCCTCGCTCGGATAGCTCAGACGAAACTGGGCTATCCGAGCCTCCTTTTTTTAAGGGTCAACCCGTCCGAATACCCCAACAGCCTGAGGGGAATCGTCGGCCTGTGTTTGCGCAAATGAGGGAGAGATTCTAGCAAAAAGCCGCCTTTTTTTGCTTTTTTAGGTTTTTTTTATAAAAAACTCCGCATTTCCATTGCCGGATGAAAAAAAAATCGTATCTTTGCACCCCAAAATGAAGAGACTGCACCAAAAGAATACAATTTCAATTATATAACTAAAAACAACTTAAAACAATGCCAACCATCGAACAACTTGTGCGCAAAGGTCGCACGGTGCTGAAAGACAAGAGCAAGAGCCCTGCGCTGGACAGCTGCCCTCAGCGTCGCGGTGTCTGTGTTCGTGTTTACACCACCACCCCCAAGAAGCCTAACTCGGCTATGCGTAAGGTCGCCCGCGTGCGACTCACCAATCTCAAGGAAGTCAACAGCTACATTCCTGGCGAGGGCCACAACCTGCAGGAGCATAGCATCGTCCTCGTCCGTGGCGGACGTGTGAAGGATCTTCCCGGTGTCCGTTACCACATCGTCCGCGGTACGCTCGACACCGCCGGCGTCGCCAACCGTACACAGCGTCGTAGCAAGTATGGTGCCAAACGACCCAAAGCCGCAAAGAAAAAATAATTCAACCCCAAAATCATTCAAGGTGGAGTAAACCCGTCCCAGCGGGGACGTGTTGAAGCAACCAGCCAAACAACAAGTAAACAATGAGAAAAGCAAAACCCAAAAAGCGGGTCATCCTTCCCGACCCCGTCTACGGAGATGTCAAGGTCTCCAAGTTCGTCAATCACCTCATGTATGACGGCAAGAAGAACACAAGCTACGAAATCTTCTACAACGCCCTCAACATCGTTGGCACCAAGATGGCCGACAATGAGCTCAGCAGTCTTGAAATCTGGAAAAAAGCCCTCGACAACATCACTCCCCAGGTGGAGGTGAAGAGCCGTCGTATCGGCGGTGCCACGTTCCAGGTTCCTACCGAAATCCGTCCCGACCGTAAGGAAAGCGTTTCTATGAAGAACATGATCAGCTTCGCCCGCAAACGCGGCGGCAAGACCATGGCCGACAAGCTCGCAGCTGAAATCATGGATGCCTTCAACAACCAGGGCGGCGCCTTCAAGCGTAAAGAGGATATGCACCGCATGGCCGAGGCCAACCGTGCCTTCGCACACTTCCGCTTCTAATAACCTTCGCGCAGCGAAAATAAACCCAACAGTCACTACATGTCGCACAACGACCTCCATCTCACCCGCAACATCGGCATCATGGCTCACATCGATGCCGGTAAGACCACTACGTCCGAGCGCATACTCTACTACACGGGCCTGACCCATAAGATAGGCGAGGTGCACGACGGCGCAGCCACTATGGACTGGATGGAACAGGAGCAGGAGCGCGGCATTACCATCACTTCCGCTGCCACCACAACCCACTGGAACTGGAACGGCCAGCAGTATAAGATCAACCTCATCGACACTCCGGGACACGTGGACTTCACGGCCGAGGTCGAGCGCTCGCTTCGCGTCCTCGACGGTGCCGTCGCCACCTTCTGCGCCGTAGGAGGCGTGGAACCCCAGAGCGAGACCGTCTGGCGCCAGGCCGACAAGTACGGCGTGCCCCGCATCGCCTACGTCAACAAGATGGACCGCTCGGGCGCTGACTTCTACA
The DNA here is from genome assembly GCA_024697785.1 of Bacteroidaceae bacterium. Lineage (GTDB taxonomy): Bacteria > Bacteroidota > Bacteroidia > Bacteroidales > Bacteroidaceae > UBA1189. Next base: position 36,160 of record JAILEU010000007.1, read on the forward strand.
GCGTCCACAGCCAGATCCGCGACATCCTCCACGCCAACCCCTGCCCCGTGGCCATACCCATTGGTGCCGAGGATACCTTCAAGGGTGTCGTTGACCTCATCCGCATGAAAGCCATCTACTGGCACGACGAGACCCTCGGAGCCGACTACAGCGTCGAGGACATCCCCGAGTCCATGATGGCCGAAGCACAGGAGTGGCACGACAAGCTGCTGGACAACGTCGCCGAGTTCGACGACGACATCGCCATGAAGTATCTCGACGATCCCTCGTCCCTCACCGAAGAAGAGGTCATCCGCTGCACACGCATCGGTACCCTCAAGATGGCCGTCGTCCCCATGCTCTGTGGCTCGTCGTTCAAGAACAAGGGCGTCCAGACGCTGCTTGACTACGTATGCGCCTTCCTGCCTTCGCCCCTCGACACAGACCATATCACGGGCACCAATCCCCGCACAGGTGCCGAGGTGGAACGCCGTCCCAGCGACGAAGACCATACGGCTGCCCTTGCCTTCAAGATTGCCGTTGACCCCTATGTCGGACGTCTCATCTACTTCCGCGTCTATAGCGGCAGCATCAGCGCCGGCAGCTACGTCTTCAATCCCCGCTCGGGCAAGAAGGAACGCGTCAGCCGCATCTTCCAGATGTTCAGCAATAAGCAGAACCCCGTTGAGGAGATTTCCGCTGGCGACATCGGCGCTGCCGTCGGACTGAAGGACATACGCACGGGCGATACCCTCTGCGACGAGAACGCCCCCATCGTCCTCGAGTCGATGGACTTCCCCGATCCCGTCATCGGCATCGCCGTCGAGCCTAAGAGCCAGAAGGACATCGACAAGCTGTCCAACGGACTCGCCAAGCTGGCCGAGGAAGACCCCACCTTCACCGTACGCACCGACGAACAGACCGGACAGACCATCATCTCGGGCATGGGAGAGCTCCATCTCGACATCATCCTCGACCGTCTGCGCCGCGAGTTCAACGTGGAGTGCAACCAGGGCAAGCCCCAAGTCAGCTACAAGGAGACCATCACCCGCGAGGTGGAGATCCGCGAGGTCTACAAGAAACAGTCAGGCGGACGCGGCAAGTTTGCCGATATTATCGTCAAGGTCGGACCCGTCGATGCCGACTGGACACAGGGCGGACTGCAGTTCGTCAACGAGGTCAAGGGCGGCAACGTCCCCACCGAGTTCATCCCCAGTGTGGAGAAAGGTTTCCAGACCGCCATGCGTAACGGCGTCCTCGGCGGATTCCCCGTAGACAGCCTCAAGGTCACCCTCCTCGACGGCTCGTCCCACCCTGTCGACTCCGACCAGCTCTCGTTCGAGATCTGCGCCATGATGGCCTTCCGCAGCGCCTGCCTCAAGGCCGCACCCGTGCTGCTTGAGCCGCTCATGCGCCTCGAGGTGGTGACACCCGAAGAGAATATGGGCGACGTCATCGGCGACCTCAACAAACGCCGCGGACAGGTCGAAGGCATGGAGAACAGCCGTTCAGGCGCTCGCGTCATCAAAGCCAAGGTGCCCCTCGCCGAAATGTTCGGCTACGTCACGTCCCTCCGCAACATCACCAGCGGACGCGCTACCAGCACAATGACCTATGACCACCACGAACCCGTCAGCAAGCAGATTGCCCGACAGGTGCTCGAGGCCATGGGAGGAAGAGTGGAGCTGCTCTGAGATAGAGAAGATAACGGAAAGCAATAGAACAGCAGTAGCCACAAAACAGAGAAAAGCAACCGCAGCCCGTTAGCGAATGACTCTTAACGTCGCTGCAAAACAGTAATAAACAGTAATAACAAAAAAACATGAGTCAAAAAATCAGAATCAAACTGAAGTCTTACGACCACAACCTCGTCGACAAGAGCGCCGAGAAGATTGTCAAGACCGTCAAGAGCACAGGTGCAACCGTCAGCGGCCCTATCCCCCTGCCCACGCACAAGCGCATCTACACCGTCAACCGTTCCACCTTCGTCAACAAGAAGGCCCGCGAGCAGTTCCAGCTCTCTTCCTATAAGAGGCTGATTGACATTTACGGCTCGACAGCCAAGACCGTCGATGCCCTGATGAAGCTCGAACTCCCCTCAGGTGTGGAAGTTGAGATCAAAGTCTGATGAGTAACAGAGAGAGTAATTAATTTTAATTTGTGATTAACTAAAAATTAACTGAAATGCCAGGATTATTAGGAAAAAAAATCGGAATGACATCCGTTTTCGATGCCGCTGGAAAGAACATTCCATGCACCGTTATCGAAGTTGGTCCTTGCTGCGTTACACAGATTAAGAGTGTCGAAAAAGACGGATACGCTGCCGTTCAGGTTGGCTTCGAAGAGGCTAAGGAAAAGAACACCAGCGCCCCTCTGATGGGACACTTTAAGAAAGCAGGTGTAACCCCCAAGAGACACTTGGCCGAGTTCAAGGATTTTGAGAAAGAGTACAATCTGGGTGACGTCATTACCGTCGACCTGTTTAGTGACAGCGCATTCGTCAATGTCATCGGCACGTCGAAGGGTCACGGCTACCAGGGCGTAGTGAAGAGACATGGCTTCGGCGGTGTCGGTCAGACAACCCACGGCCAGCACAACCGCCAGCGCAAGCCAGGTTCCATTGGCGCTTGCTCCTACCCCGCAAAGGTGTTCAAGGGAATGCGCATGGCTGGACAGATGGGCAACGAACGCGTTACCGTCGCCAACTTACAGGTTCTGAAAGTTATCCCCGAGCAGAACGTCCTCGTCATCAAGGGCTCCGTTCCCGGATACAATGGTTCAATCGTAATTGTTGAGAAATAATGGAAGTCAGTGTTTATAACATCAAGGGAGAAGATACGGGTAAGAAAGTCGTCCTGAACGACGCCGTCTTCGGGATTGAACCCAACGACCATGCCATATGGCTGGATGTCAAGCAGATTATGGCCAACAAGCGCCAGGGTACCCATAAGTCAAAGCAGAGAAGCGAAATCGCCGGCTCGACCAAGAAGCTCGGCCGTCAGAAAGGCGGCGGCGGCGCACGTCGTGGCGACATCAAGTCTCCCGTCCTCGTCGGCGGCGGACGCGTATTCGGTCCCGTGCCTCGCGACTATGGCTTCAAGCTCAACAAGAAGGTCAAGCAGCTCGCACGCCGCTCAGCCCTCTCATACAAATGCCAGGAAGGTGCCCTTTTGGTCATCGAAGATTTCAATTTCGATGCTCCGAAGACCAAACAGTTCGTCGAAATGGCAAAGAATCTGAAAGTTTCTGACAAAAAATCACTTTTTGTTTTGCCAGAAGCAAATTATAATGTATTTTTGTCGGCTCGTAACATTCAGCGCAGCGAACTGGCCATCGCTTCTGACATCAACACCTATCAGGTGCTCAATGCAGACGTCATGGTCGTGACCGAGAACGCCCTGAATGTCATCGAGGGAGTATTAACCAACAATGTGGAGGCATAAGAAATGAGCATTATTGTAAAACCTCTGGTGACAGAGAAAATGACTTCGATAACGGACAAGTCTAACCGTTACGGCTTTATTGTGTCTCCCAAGGCTAATAAGGTTGAGATTAAGAAGGAAGTAGAGACAACGTACAACGTGACCGTCGTCAGCGTCAACACCATTAACTACGCCGGCAAGAACACCTCACGTTACACGAAGAAAGGTTTCGTCAAAGGGCGCAAGAACGCCTTTAAAAAGGCTATCGTAACCCTCAAGGAAGGCGATGCAATTGATTTTTATAGCAACATCTAAAAGAAATGGCAGTACGTACATTTAAGCCCACAACGCCTGGGCAGAGACATAAAATTATTGGCACCTTCGAAGAGATTACTGCATCGGTGCCAGAGAAATCTCTCGTTTGTGGAAAGCGCTCAACGGGTGGTCGTAACAACACTGGTAAGATGACCATGCGCTACATGGGCGGCGGACACAAGAAGAAATTCCGCTTCATCGATTTCAAGAGAGAAAAAGATGGTGTTCCCGCTACCGTGAAGACCATCGAGTACGACCCGAACCGCTCGGCCCGCATCGCTCTTCTGTTCTACGCAGACGGCGAGAAGAGGTACATCATCGCCCCTAACGGCCTTAAGGTTGGCATGACCATCGTCTCCGGAGCCAATGTCGCTCCCGAAGTCGGCAATGCCCTTCCCCTGAAGAATATCCCCGTCGGTACTGTTATTCACAACATCGAGCTTCGTCCTGGACAGGGCGCCGTCCTTGTCCGCTCGGCAGGCAACTTCGCTCAGCTGGCTTCCCGCGAGGGTGACTACTGCGTCATCAAGCTGCCCTCGGGTGAGCTCCGTAAGATTTTCGGCGACTGCAAGGCTACCATCGGCAGCGTCGGCAACTCCGACCACGGACTGGAAAGTTCCGGTAAGGCTGGACGCTCACGCTGGCTCGGACGCCGCCCACACAACCGCGGTGTCGTCATGAACCCCGTCGATCACCCCATGGGCGGTGGCGAAGGCCGTGCATCTGGCGGTCATCCGCGTTCGCGCAAGGGCCTCTATGCAAAGGGCCTCAAGACGCGCGCTCCGAAGAAGCATTCGTCCAAATACATCATTGAGAGAGCCAACAAGAAGAAGTAAAATCTTTTAACCCGAGTAAATTATGAGTCGTTCATTAAAAAAAGGTCCGTATATCAACGTTTCACTCGAGAATAAGGTTCTCGCAATGAATGAAAGCGGCAAGAAGTCAGTCGTGAAGACTTGGGCTCGCGCATCAGTCATCTCCCCCGATTTCGTGGGACATACGATCGCCGTTCATAACGGAAAGAATTTCATTCCTGTTTATGTTACAGAGAATATGGTTGGTCACAAGCTTGGTGAGTTCGCTCCCACACGTACCTTCCGTGGTCATGCAGGTAACCGCAAGAAATAAGCAGGGTATTAATAGTCTATAAAAACTGAAAATAATGGGAAATAGAAAACAATTATCGGCTGAAAAGAGAAAAGAAGCCCTTAAGACCCAGTATTTTGCGAAGCTGAATAACGTCCCTTCGTCTCCCCGTAAGATGCGTCTTGTCTGTGACATGATCCGTGGCATGGAGGTGAATCGTGCGCTTGGTACCCTGAAGTTCTCCACCAAGGCCGCTGCTGCCGATGTCGAGAAACTGCTGCGTTCTGCTATCGCCAACTGGGAACAGAAGAACGAACGTAAGGCCGAGGCCGGCGAACTGTTCGTTTCGAAGATTTATGTTGACGGCGGTGCTACACTTAAGCGCATGCGTCCCGCACCGCAGGGTAGAGGCTACCGTATTCGCAAGCGTTCAAATCATGTGACTTTGTTCGTGGATACCAAAAGTACTAATGAAAATCAAGACTAACAATGGGACAGAAGATTAATCCAATTAGCAACCGTTTAGGAATCATCAGAGGTTGGGATTCGAGTTGGTACGGACAGTATAGCGACCGTCTGGTGGAAGACACCAAGATCCGCGAATACCTGAACGAGCGCCTGGCAAAGGCCAGCGTATCCAAGATTGTCATTGAACGCACGCTCAAACTGGTGACCATCACCATTTGCACCGCCCGCCCGGGACTCGTCATCGGCAAAGGCGGACAGGATGTTGAAAAACTGAAGGAAGAGTTGAAGAAGATTACCGATAAGGACATTCAGATCAACATCTTCGAGATCAAGAAGCCCGAGCTCGACGCCACTATCGTTGCCACGAACATCGCCCGTCAGCTCGAAGGCAAGATTGCCTATCGTCGTGCTATCAAGATGGCTATCGCCAATACCATGCGCATGGGCGCTGAGGGAATCAAGATTCAGATTTCCGGCCGCCTCAACGGCGCTGAAATTGCCCGCTCCGAGATGTACAAGGAAGGACGCACCCCGCTTCATACCTTCCGTGCTGATATCGACTACTGCCAGGCAACGGCTGTCACAAAGGTCGGCGCCCTTGGCGTGAAGGTCTGGATCTGCCGCGGCGAGGTTTACGAGAAGAGAGATCTGGCTCCTAACTTCACTCAGCCTAAGGACAATGGTCGTCCCTCCGGTAGCGGTGCTCCTCGTAAGTTTAACAAGAAGAGAAATAGCAATCGTTAAATCCACGAAAGATTATGTTACAACCTAAAAGAACAAAATACAGAAGAATGCAGCATCGCGCGCAGAAGAATAATGCGCAGCGAGGCAACCAGCTTGCATTCGGTTCCTTTGGCATCAAGGCCATGGATACCATTTGGATTACTGGTCACCAGCTCGAGGCTGCACGTGTGGCAGTCACTCGTTACATGCAGCGTCAGGGCCAGCTTTGGATTCGCGTGTTCCCCGACAAGTCTTTCACGAAGAAGCCTGCTGACGTCCGCATGGGTAAAGGTAAAGGTGCCGTCGAAGGATATGTCGCTCCTGTGACCCCTGGCCGTATGCTGATTGAAATTGATGGCGTTCCTTTCGATGTCGCCAAGGAGGCTCTTCGCCTCGGCGCCCAGAAACTCCCCATCAAGACCAAGTTTGTGGTACGTCGTGACTATGACTTCTCCAAGGAATAATACGACAAAAAGTGAGTATCAACCCCTAAAAAGAGCTGTATTATGAAAATTGCAGAAGTAAGAGAGTTATCAACGAACGAACTGGCCGAGCGTCTCGAGACCGAGCAGGCCAATTATAAGAATATGGTGTTGAACCATGCTATCTCTCCGCTGGAGAATCCCTCACAGATCAAGAAATCGCGCAGGGATATTGCGAGGATCAAGACTGAGTTGCGTCAGAGAGAGCTTAACAACAATTAAAACCACCGTTCCTCATGGAAGTTAGAAATTTAAGAAAAGAAAGAGTGGGCGTCGTCGTCAGCGATAAGATGGACAAGACCATTACCGTTGCTGCAAAGTACAAAGAGAGACACCCGATTTATGGTAAGTTTGTCACCAAGACAAAGAAGTACCATGCACACGACGAGAAGAACGAGTGCGAAATGGGTGACACCGTCCGCATCATGGAGACTCGTCCGCTGAGCAAGACAAAGAGATGGAGAGTAGTAGAAATCGTTGAAAAAGCTAAGTAATTATGGTACAGGTAGAATCAAGACTTACAGTGTGTGATAACAGTGGAGCAAAAGAGGCTCTCTGCATCCGTGTGCTTGGCGGTACAAGACGTCGCTATGCATCCGTGGGCGACGTGATTGTCGTTTCGGTCAAGGACGTGCTCCCCTCCAGCGAACTGAAGAAAGGTACTGTGTCAAAGGCTCTCATTGTCCGTACCAAGAAAGAGATTCGTCGTGCAGACGGCTCATATATCCGTTTTGATGACAACGCATGCGTCCTCCTGACAAATACAGGCGAACTCCGTGCCAGTCGTATCTTTGGCCCCGTTGCCCGTGAACTGCGTGCCGTAAATATGAAGGTCGTGTCATTGGCTCCTGAGGTTCTTTAATCAAATAAAAGCGTAACAACAGTATGAGCAAGTTACATATTAAGAAAGGTGACATGGTCTACGTCAACGCCGGCGAAGACAAAGGCAAGACCGGCCGTGTCTTGAAAGTAGATATTGAGAAACAGCGTGCCATCGTGGAGGGTGTAAACATGATGTCGAAGAGCGCTAAGCCCAGCGCCAAGCATCCCCAAGGCGGTATTGTCAAACAGGAAGCGCCCATCCATATCTCCAACCTTAACGTGTTGGATCCCAAGACAAACAAGCCGACCCGTATCGGCCGCCGTCTGGGTGAGAATGGTAAATTGGTTCGTTTTTCTAAATCATCAGGAGAGGAGATAAAGTAATGGCTAATACAGCAAGTCTTAAAAAAGAATATGCCGAGCGCATTGCTCCGGCTTTGATGAAGAAGTTCCAGTACTCTTCACCGATGCAGGTTCCTGTATTGAAGAAAATCGTCATCAACGAAGGTCTGGGTATGGCTACTCAGGACAAGAAAATCATAGACGTCGCCATTGCCGAGCTGACCGCTATCACCGGCCAGAAAGCCGTTGCAACGGTTTCAAAGAAGGATATCGCCAGTTTCAAACTGCGTAAGAAGATGCCCGTCGGCGTCATGGTGACCCTTCGCCGTGAACGTATGTACGAGTTCCTTGAGCGTCTCGTCCGCGTGGCCCTGCCCCGTATCCGTGACTTCAAGGGCATCGAGAGCAAGTTCGATGGTCAGGGCAACTACTCCCTGGGTATTCAAGAACAGATTATCTTCCCTGAAATCAACATCGACAGCATTACCCGCATCCTCGGTATGAACATCACGTTCGTTACCACCGCCAAGACCGACGAGGAAGGCTATGCTCTTCTGAAGGAGTTTGGATTACCATTCAAAAATGCTAAAAACGATTAAGATATGGCAAAACAGTCAATGGTGGCACGCGAGGTGAAGCGTGCAAAAATGGTCGCCCAATATGCAGAGAAGCGTGCTGCGCTGAAGGAGATCGTCCGCAAGGGTGAGCCGGCAGAAGCCTACGAAGCTGCCCGCAAACTTCAGAGCATTCCCAAGAACGCCAATCCCATTCGCCTGCACAATCGCTGCAAGCTCACGGGACGTCCTAAAGGATACATCCGTGAATTCGGACTTTCACGTATCCAATTCCGCGAAATGGCATCCAAGGGCCTCATCCCTGGTGTCAAGAAAGCCAGCTGGTAAAAAAGAGAGTGTTTAAATATTGTCAGGAGAGCCCTGATTAATTTAATTAAAAAAATTATGACAGATCCAATTGCTGATTATTTGACGAGGTTGAGAAATGCAATCGGTGCAAAGCACAGAGTTGTTGAAATTCCTGCCTCAAACCTCAAGAAGGAAATCACCAAGATCCTTTTTGAGAAAGGTTACATCTTGAACTACAAGTTCGTGGATGACGGTCCTCAGGGAACCATTAAGGTTGCCTTGAAGTACGACATGGCGACGAAGGAAAGCGCCATCAAGAATTTGGTACGTGTATCTTCTCCCGGTCTCCGCAAGTACACCGGTTATAAAGATATGCCCAGAGTGATTAATGGATTGGGTATTGCTATTATATCCACTTCCAAAGGTGTTATGACTGACAAGGAGGCCTCCGCCCAGAAGATTGGTGGAGAAGTTCTCTGCTATGTTTATTAATTGAAGGAGGATTTGCTATGTCAAGAATTGGAAAATTGCCTATTTCGATTCCCGCAGGTGTAAACGTGAACATCAGCGATGATAACGTCATTACCGTCAAGGGACCTAAGGGTGAGCTTACTCAGAAAGTAGATCCCAGCATTGCCGTCAAGATGGAGAATGGCGAAATCCAGGTTTCCCGCGGCAGCGATGAAAAGCAGGAGCGTGCCTTCCATGGCCTTTATCGGGCGCTTATTAATAATATGGTTGTTGGCGTATCCGAGGGATACAAGAAGGAACTGGAACTTGTCGGTGTCGGTTACCGTGTTTCCAATAACGGCAATGTTATGGAATTTGCACTTGGCTATACGCATCCGATCTTCGTCGTTCTTCCTCCTGAAGTGAAGGTTGAGACCAAGACAGAGCGTAATAAAAACCCCCAGATCATTCTCGAGTCATGCGACAAGCAGCTGCTGGGCATGATTTGCGCAAAGATTCGTTCGTTCCGTAAGCCTGAACCTTATAAGGGCAAGGGTGTCTTGTTCAAGGGCGAGGTTGTACGCCGCAAGTCCGGTAAGTCTGCCAGTGCCAAGTAAATAATCTTATAAAGTAAAGGAATTATGGTAACGAAACAAGAAAGACGAACAAAGATAAAATACAGAGTACGCAACAAGATCTCCGGAACCCCTGAACGTCCTCGTATGACGGTCTTCAGAAGCAACAAGCAGATCTATGTTCAGATAATCGAAGATGTTAATGGTCGCACACTTGCTGCTGCCTCCTCTCTCGGACTCGAGGCTATGCCTAAAAAAGAACAGGCTGCCAAGGTCGGTGAGCTTATTGCCCAGAAGGCACAGGAAGCCGGCATTCAGGCTGTCGTGTTTGACCGTAACGGATATCTGTATCACGGTAGAGTTAAGGAATTGGCAGATGCTGCCCGTAAAGGTGGACTTAAATTTTAATCATCATGGCTGTAAATAGAGTTAAAGTAACGAATGACGTTGAGCTGAAAGACAGACTCGTCGCAATCAACCGTGTTACGAAGGTGACAAAGGGTGGTCGTACATTCACGTTCGCTGCAATCGTTGTGGTTGGCGACGGCAATGGCGTCATCGGTTGTGGCCTTGGTAAGGCTGGTGAAGTAACTGCAGCCATCGCAAAGGGTGTTGAAGCTGCTAAGAAGAACCTGGTGCGCGTTCCCATCATCAAGGGCACTATTCCCCATGAGGT
>JAILEU010000030.1 GCA_024697785.1 Bacteroidaceae bacterium
TGCCCTCGACGTAGAAACGAATCTAAGGTTACCATCGCGATGGTACGATTGTGTCATCGCGATGGTACAAACGTTTCATCGCGATGGAACAAATGTGCCATCGCGATGGTACGCAGAAAAAGACGGTTAACCGACACAGCATCATCAGATTCTGGCAAACCCGAGCAAAGCGTTGCGACGAACCATTTGTTTGCCATCCTACAGAAAAACGCCAACTATCCACAATAATACAGGCGTTTCATTATCAGATAAATATAAAAAGGCAGCAAAATAATATGACGACAAGCTGAAACGGGAAACGGCAAAAAAAGGAAAAATAATGTCAACCCATTTTCAAAACCACTTTAGCTTCGCCTCGGAGCGGGCATAAGCCAAGTGGTGACGCGGCTTGCCGCGTCTCTACCGTTGGACGAGTCGTGACGGACGAAGGCGAAACCAAAGAGCACATAGCCCAGGGCAACGCCCTGGGTAGCTCGGGCACACATCTTTCCGCGCCATGAAGAGGCAAAAGCATTGTTATTGAAAGCTTTTGCCCCTTCAGGGCGAAAGTTACTACTGCTGTCTGTACCCAGGGCGTTGCCCTGGGCTATGTGCTTTTGGCCTTTCAGGCCGTTAGCGGTATTATTGCGGATAATCATAAATAAATTTGGTATTTCGCTCGCCTCGCACTACCTTTAACCTTCGGTTTTAGGTAGGCTTCGGCTCGGAAATACTCAAATAAATTTGGTATTTCGCTCGCCTCGCACTACCTTTGTCAGCTGAAAAGCAGAAGAGCATGATACGAGGGACATTGGAGGCGGTTGGCGGATGGCTGCTGGTGATGCGGCAGGTGCTGCGACGGCCGCAGAACGGACGGCTGTTCTGGCGGCAGGTGGGCACGGACATTTGGCGGCTGGGCGTGGGCAGCATCCCGTTGGTGCTGACCATCTCAATAGCTATCGGCGTGCTGCTGGTGTTGCAGATCGTCATCAACTTCGGCTATCCGTGGCTGCCGCGCTTCGCCATCGGCTATGCTGCCCGCGAGGTCATCCTGCTGGAGTTTTCCTCCGCCATCGTCTGCGTAATCCTGGCGGGAAAGGTGGGCTCGAACATCGCTTCGGAAATCGGCACCATGCGCGTGACGCAGCAGATTGATGCGCTGGACGTCATGGGCGTGAACTCGGCAGGATACATCATCCTGCCTAAGATTGTGGCGTTTGTGGGGTTCATACCCGTCATCAACATCTTCAGCATAGCTGCGGCTGTGCTGGGAGCGTATGCCACATGCTGGATTGCCCACATCATGCCCGCCGATAGCCTACAGGTGGGGTTGCAGCACTCGTTCATGGAGTGGTACGTATGGTCGAGTATCATCAAGTCGGTGGTCTTTGCGTTCATCATCAGTAGCGTCTCGGCCTATCAGGGCTACATGGTGAAGGGCGGCTCGGTTGAGGTGGGACGGGCAAGCACCAATGCCGTCGTCTATAGCAGCATCCTCATCCTCTTTGCAGACATCCTGCTGACGAGCCTTTTAAAATGATTTTTAATTGACAATTGACAATTGACAATTGACAATGGAGAATGGACAATGGATAAGCGATGATTGAGGTAAGGAACATAAGCAAGCAGTTTGACGGCGGACGGGTGCTGACGGACGTGAGCGCCACGTTCGGAGAAAGCTGCACAAACCTCATTATCGGACGAAGCGGCTCGGGAAAGACGGTCTTGATGAGATGTCTGACGGGTTTGCTGAAGCCGGACAGCGGACAGGTGCTCTACGACGGGCGTGACTTCCACCGCCTCGAAGGGAAGCAGCTGTCGTTGGTCAGGCGCGAGATGGGGGTGCTGTTTCAAGGTGCGGCTTTGTTCGACGCCATGAACGTGCGGGACAACGTGCTGTTCCCGCTGGACATGTTCTCCACCCTCAGCTCAGCCGAGCGGAGGGAGCGTGCCGAGGAGTGCCTGCTGCGCGTGGGTATGGCCGACGCCATGAAGAAGATGCCGGGTGAGCTGAGCGGAGGCATGCAGAAAAGGGTGGGCATCGCCCGCGCCATCGCCCTGAGGCCACACTACCTCTTCTGCGACGAGCCCACCTCGGGCCTCGACCCCGTGTCGGCTCGCATCATCGACGAACTCATCCACAGCATAACCCACGAGACGGGCATGACTACCGTCGTCAACACTCACGACATGGACTCCGTGCGAAGCATCGGCGAGAACATCCTCTTCATCCACGAAGGTCACGCCCTATGGACAGGTACGGCTGAGGATATCACGTCGTCCGACCTCCCCGAACTACAGGCGTTCCTCTCAGGACAAGGAAGCATTCCGAGACACGAACGTTTTTTAGTTAAGAATTAAGAGTTAAGAGTTAAGAAAAAAACTATAGTTCCTACTATGAAAAGAAAAGTATTTCTTCAGGCGTTATTGTTGTTTTTTACTATCCTTACCCCTAGTATTGTTTATGCACAGGAAATAGAAAAGTTCTTCCCTTCGGGCACAACCTGGCAGGAAGTTCGGGTGGCATATCCGTATGAGCCTATTGTCAGAACATACGTTGTGGGGCAAGACACGCTGATAAACGAACGCGCGTACAAAAGTATCTGGGTTGACGGCGAAGAACGAGGCCGGTGGATTCGTGAGGCAGACAATAAGGTCTGGCTATTAAGAAACGATTTCCAGGAAGAGCTCCAGATTTACGATTTTAATTGGGAGGTTGGTAAAACTCTTTACAAACAATTCTATAAGGAAGGAATCGGCCTGAGTGCTGATACCATCAAGATTGACACGTTGCAGACATTAACCCTTGAAGATGGCCAGCCATACGATTACATAGAGTACCCCATGGCATATACTACTGCCAGGATGATAAAAGGTATCGGAACGACAACGGAGGTGTCAAAAGAGAGTTGTATTGTGGGGAGTTTCGAATTAGAAATACCCTTGCCGCTAATTGCGGAATACCGCTTACTGACGTTTACAAGAAATGACACCTTGATATACAAAGACGAGGCGTTAATGAACAAACTTTCCTTCAGCCCCATTTATAAGAGCAATAATGCTGTCAACGGGACTGCCCACGACCTTCAGGGCCGTCCTGCCGACGAAATGCAGAAGGGGGTGATCGTCAAGAACGGAAGGAAGATGCTGGTGAGGTAACTACGAGAACAGGAGGATAGAATAGAAAAAGGTACGCACATGTGCGCGTACCTTTATTATA
>JAILEU010000037.1 GCA_024697785.1 Bacteroidaceae bacterium
ACATTCTCGTTCTCTCGCAAAGTGCTTGACAGAGCCATGACTATAGAGATGAATGAGGTTGATTTAGCTGGAGGATTGGATAGTCATTATGAGAAAATCGGAAAACTTGGAGTGGCAGAACTGATAGGGACTGCCGTTGAAGGTGTGGATGTTTATAGCCAATACAAGAGCGTATGCGACAACGTGATAAAGTATCTTGAAGCTATTAACAGGGAGTTGGACAAAACTCCATTCAAGATTGCATATCGTACCAGAAACGAAGCCCTGCTCTATGTGGTTAACAACCTCCCTTACAAAAAAGAAGAAGAATCGGAGGAAGAGGTGATTCGCCGTGCCTTGGACGAGATAACCAACATGAAGATTCTTTCTCGCATAGAGGGTGATGCTGACAAGATTGGCAATCTTTTGGAACGGCTCTCAAAGGCTATAAAAGAGCAACTCGGAGAGCAATACACGGCCGACAATTCCGTCTCACTAAAGAAACTTGAAGAGATGGATGGTAGGCTCAAGAGCGGCTATACCAGTTTCTGGAGCTAACGGGCTATGGAGCTGCTGACGATACACCACGAGGACTTCACGATGTATGTGGAGTGCTCGAAGTATGAAGCCATCTGGGGAAAGGCTGTGAGGAATGTGGGCAGCAAGAGCCTGCTCACAACCTACACCTGGACGGACGGCGTGAAGTCGGCGGCGATCAATGACGAACCCATCGAAAACGGAGGACAGGCAAGGGCCGTCTTCTTCGACAACGCGGAGTACCCCATCTGGGTGGAGTTTGACTCTCATGTCAGTAATGCACAATTCGGCTCGATGCTCCAAACGGATAATGACCGCTTCAGCTTCAGAGGGAAAACGTTGGCCGGCTTCATCAACTACGGTAACGAAATCGGGCGAAGTGAAATACAGATAGCCTATACCTTGGGCAAGGAGCAACGGCACTTCAAACTGGGCTACGAGGTGCTGTGCACCAAGCTGAACTACCACGAACATTGGAAGAAGATTGTCGAGGACATTGAGGCTGAATACCGCATGCTGGCACTCGACTACATGAAGCGGACGTTTCATGGTTTCTCGCCCGACACGAAGGGCGATACGCCTGAGCTGATATGGTGGAGCATCTTTGCGGATGAACAGAAGAAGTTCGTGAAGGCTTGCCGCAGCATCATAGAAAGGCCTCGGCGCAGATTGCGTGGCTATGAGGTCTATCTGAGGGCAGACAAGCTGAAACGGGTACCCACCAACATCGAAAACGAGTTGGCAGAGCATCGGAAGGAGCAGGCCCATCTCTATCGTGTGGAGGAGCATATCCAGTCGAACGACACGCAGGAGAACCGGTTCCTGAAATATGCACTAAACCAAATAGCAGCCAAATACGTAACGCTTAAAAAACGCATCGAGGCTATCGAGAATACAACGGAATCGCTGAGGCAGGAAATGAATGAAGTGGAAATGACGTTGACACACTTGCAGCGGAATCCATTCTTCAGAACTGTCGGACGTTTCAAGGGAATGACGCAGGAGAGTCTTGTCTTGCAAAGGGCTACGGGCTATAGTCAGGTTTATAGGACTTGGCAGATTTTGAGGCGTGCCTATTCGCTGTTCGACGGTATGTACAGGCTGCAGACGAAGGACATCGCCACGCTGTATGAGATATGGTGTTTCATCGAAGTGAGCCATATCGTGAGGGAACAGCTGGAGGGCGATGTAGAAGTGGACCATCGCAACCGCATGGAAATGAACGGCGTTTTCACATGGGAACTGGGTAAAGGCGAACATTCGCGAATCCTGTTCCGCAAAGACGGCGTGGAGTTGGCCGAACTGGTCTATAATCCCAAGCATACAGAAAAGGAGAACGACTCCATCAGCATGGAGCATCTGGTTGTTCCGACTGTTCCCCAAAAGCCAGACATCGTGCTGCAGCTGACGAAGGACGATATTGAGAAGGGCATGAAGATGACCTACCTGTTCGATGCAAAATACCGCATCAACGACAGAACAGAAGCAGGCGTTGATACGCCTCCCGACGATGCCATCAACCAGATGCATAGATACAGGGATGCCATTTATTATAAGGATAATAAAGATGCAGATTCTGGGTTGAAGAAGGAGGTGATAGGCGGCTACATCCTTTTCCCTGGCAATGGCGACCCGATGGAGGTGGCCAAAGCCAAGTTCCAAAAGTCGCTTGACGAAGTAAATATCGGCGCTTTCCCTTTGCGGCCCAATGATGTTGAGAACAGGAAGCTATTGGAGGATTTCATAGCGGAGCTTATAGACATGAAGTCCGCGGCTACCATTTCAAAGGTAATACCACAAAAGGGCTCCTTTATGGAGGTTGGCGACAGAGTGCTGGTCGGCTTGGTGAAAGAGAGTAGCAGAAGGAACTATCTGAAGAAGTTCGAGGATGGAGAGGCAGACCTTTATTACACTGGGCCATCGTTCCCGACGACTATTGCCCTACACAACTTACACTATTTCATACCCTATTTCAAAGGGAAAGGAATCCGTGACGTGTATGAGATAACAAGAGTGAGAACGATCAAGGGGAGCGAGGCGAAACAAATCGACTTGGAAGAAGGAAAGGATGACCTGCGACTGGCTTTCCACCTAAAGCCTCATCATCGGTTGTCAGAAGATTATCAAAATCTGAAACCTCATGTTCTGATAGAACATACTTTCCTGGATACCACGTTTGGCAAATTGGAGGATTTTTTTGCAAAGTAGAGAGCCTTTCTCAAAAAACTTCGTATCTTTGCCGTCAATATGAGACGCAAAATATACGTAGCAAGCAGTTGGCGGAATGAATACTACCCTGAAGTAGTAGCCAAGTTGAGGGAGGCTGGACACGACGTCTATGACTTCCGCAATCCCCCATCGGGCGACCCCGGATTTAAGTGGAGCAGTATCAGCGAGGACTATTTGACTTGGAGCGCCCAGGAATATCGGGAGCAGTTGCAGCACCCTAATGCAGTAAGACAGTTTGCTAACGACATAGAAGCGATGGAGTCTTGTGATACTTGCGTATTGGTGTTGCCCTGCGGCAGGAGTGCGCATACAGAAGCGGGATGGTTTGCTGGGAAAGGTCGTAAGACCATCGCCTACATTCCCGAGAAGCAGGAACCGGAACTGATGTACAAGCTGTTCAGCGGTATTTGTTGCTCAATGGAAGAACTGATTGATGCATTGAAGTAATATGGACATGGGACTGATATGGAAAATGAAAAAAGAAATAGATTATTATGGAAACAAGAATTCCTACCCATCCTGGCGAAGTGCTGAAGGAAGAACTTGAAAGCAGAAACATTTCGCAAAAGCAGTTTGCGGAACTGATAAATATGCCCAGAACCAAGCTGAACGAGATATTAAACGGAAAACGTAGCGTTTCCGCAGACTTTGCCGTGATGATTGAGGCGGCACTCGGAATAAACCCCGACCTTCTCATCAACATGCAAAACCGCTACAACATGTCCGTAGCGCGTCGCAAACCGTCGTTGCTGACGAAGCTCAACGATATCCGTAGGGCTTGTGCTGCATTATGATCAACGTTATTATATCGGCAGACGGAAAAGGTGGAGCCTTTTGTTGGCCGAGCCACACGTCTCGGACGACTTAGGCAGAGTCGTTGATGACGTCACGAAGCAAAATCGCGATGGAAAATACGTCGGTATGCCTCACTACCGCTTCGGCGATGTTTATGAGGACGACAACGGCTCAAAGCTTACATTGGTTAAGGCCATTGATTTCTGGGATGATGCATTCGAACTTGATGAATACTACGACTATAACAAAACGATTTTCGAAGTGGCATTCGGCGACCTGAAGAAGTTCGGCATGCTCAACGGAAAGAAAGGTCTCATCGACATTGAGGAGGATCAGCTCCCGCAATACATCTTGCAGAAATAAACCCGCTTCTCAAGTACGTCTTGCAGAAATAAAATCCATTCCCGCAACACGTCTTGCAGAAATAACCACCAAGGGGGTTGTGCCACCGCACAACCCCCTTTATATTACCCCCAATAATACCTCCAATATCGCGCCCCGAAGGGGCATAAATCACCCAGCCCAGGGCAACGCCCTGGGTACAATCGGCAAAAGTAACTTTCGCCCTGAAAGGGCAGAAGAATTAATTTTGAATGCTTTTGCCCTTTTAGGGCGTGAAAATGAAGGGTGCCCGGATATTCCCAGGGCGTTGCCCTGGGCTGGGTTCTTCTGGCCTTTCAGGCAGTTAAAACAATCATCGGGGCGTGCGCGGCACGTCCCGATGACATCTTGTTGTGGGGTTAGTATGGGTGAGGGGATTACTTCTTCACGTAGTCCTGAACCTTTTCGGCGGGAACCATCTCTTCCTGGAAGATGTAGGCACCGGTCTTGGGCGACTTCACCATCTTGATGACCTTTGCATAGGAACTGGCCTTGCCGGTTTGGAGGGTAGCAACTGCTTTCTTTGCCATAGTTGTAGGGTGTTATTACGTTTTGTTTCTCTTACTTAATCTCCTTGTGAACGGTCATGCGCTTCAGATAGGGGTTGTACTTCTTCAGCTCAAGACGCTCGGTGGTGTTCTTGCGGTTCTTGGTGGTGATGTAGCGGCTCATGCCGGGAACGCCACTCTCTTTCTGCTCGGTGCACTCGAGGATAACCTGCACGCGATTTCCTTTAACTTTCTTTGCCATAATCTGTTTTTTTCTTGAACGGTGAAACGTGTTATCCTACGACGGCAATTTCATTCCAATTGCAGTAGCCCTTGGCAACGGCTTCGTTGAGGGCGGCATCGAGGCCTTTCTTGTTGATGATGCGCAGACCAGCGGCACTCAGGCGAAGCTGAATCCAGCAGTCCTTCTCTACATAGTAGAATTTCTTCTTGAACAGGTTCACATCGAACGTGCGCTTTGTGCGGCGCTTGGAATGTGACACATTGTTGCCAACCATGGCTTTCTTACCGGTAATTTGACAAATCTTAGACATCTCTATCTTTCTTTAGTGTTACGAATTCGTTGTGCGGATCCTGCAACGGCCAAAAACGGTGCATTTAGCATCCAATGCGCTGATTTGTGGCGCGTTACCGATATCCAACTGACTTCTACCTCGAAATCAGCGTGCAAAATAACAGCTTTTTCGTGAGATATGCAAATAAATCAGCAACTTTTTTTGTTTGACGGCGTTGAAAAGTGTGTTTTATCGTCGTTCCATGCTATTTCGGCCGAACCGAAGCAGCGGTGGTGGTCGATGTCGTAGAGCACGCAGAACTGCCCGGGTGCCACGCCTTGTATGGGGGCGTCGGCGTGAATCTGATAGGTGGCGGCGTCTGACGCCGGCTCCAATGTCGCCCGCGTCCAATGGGGGGTGTGGCGAATCTTGAAGGTGACCTCGGAGGGTAGGGTGCAGGGGGTGAGCAGATGGACGTCGCGAATCAGGAAGTCGGTCTGGCATACGCTCTCGGGCTCGTAGCCCCGGATGACGTAGAGGATGTTGCGCTCCATGTCTTTACGGATGACGTTCCAGGGACCTCCGCCCAGACCGAGCCCTTTCCGCTGGCCGATGGTGTGGAACCATAGGCCGCGATGCTGCCCGATGACTTTGCCTGTTTCGTAATCGACGACGTCGCCCGGCTGTTCGCCGAGATAACGGCGGACGTAGTCGTTATAGTTGATTTTTCCGAGGAAGCAGATACCCTGTGAATCCTTGCGGTGGGCGCTGACAAGGTGTTCGCGCTCGGCGATGGCGCGTACCTCTTCCTTGTACAGGTGTCCGATAGGGAAGAGAGCCTTACGAAGCTGCCAGTCGTAGATCTGGGCGAGGAAGTCGGTCTGGTCCTTCACGGGGTCGGGGCTGGTGGTAAGCCACTTCTGTCCGTCAATCCATTCGGTCTGCGCGTAGTGGCCCGTAGCGATGAGATCGTAGCAAAAACCTGCCTTTTCATCGAAGGCGCCGAACTTGATGAGCCGGTTGCACATGACGTCGGGGTTGGGGGTGTAGCCGGCTCGGACCTTCTCCATGGTGTAGCGCGTCACCTGGTCCCAGTATTCGCGATGGCAGTCCACGACGCGAAGCGAAAGACCATAGCGTTGGGCGACGGAGGTGGCCATCTCCATGTCCTCCTCGGAGGTGCAGTCCCACTCCTCGGTTTCGTCAGGGCCGATGCGGATGTAGAAGCAGTCGGGCTTCAGGCCCTGGCTGACGAGCTGGTACACGGCAACGGAGCTGTCCACGCCTCCCGAGAGGAGGACGGCGATGCGCTTATCCTTTAATGGGCTGAAATCCATCGGCTCTACTTTTGGGTTAGTTTTGAAGCTGATTTTGCCAGACGGACGTTGAGCTCGCGGCTGTCTGAAAGCAGGTTCCAGACGGCGTCTTCGGAGAGTACGCCGCGTTTCAGCCCGGCAGGGAGGCGGCCTTCTTCGTCGGCCTTGAGGTCGGCACGCCAGGTCGGGCTGCCGTAGTATTTGTCAAGGGCTGCAAGGTCTTTCTGGGCCGCCAGATAGGTGTCGAGGGCTGCGGACAGCCCTTGAACGGCGGCTGACACCTGATTGAGCCTGAGCTCCATTTGCTGGATGCGTTCTTCGCGTTTCATCGGTTAGGGTGCATGCTTGTGGTGCAAAGGTACGAGTAAGCGAGAGAAAAACCAAATATATTTGAGTTTTTAACGAGCGGGAGTACCTGAAAGCCCCGTAAGGGATTAAAGATAGTGGATTATTGAGGAAAAATGAGCCGATGCGAAAAAAAATCTCATTTTTATTTGGTACTTTTAACAGATTGCCGTATCTTTGCAGCCGAATTTGAAAACGGTCCTTTAGCTCAGTTGGTTCAGAGCGCTTGCTTGACAGGCAAGAGGTCCGCAGTTCGAACCTGCGAAGGGCCACCACAATTCGAAAAACTATGGATTCTGTAGAAGGAATTCATAGTTTGTTTTCGAGAAAGGGTGAATTCCAGAGTGGCCAAATGGGGCAGACTGTAAATCTGCTGTCTCTCGACTTCGGTGGTTCGAATCCATCTTCACCCACAAGATTAAAAAAAGGAGGAATGAAGCGATTCACTCCTCCTTTTTCATATTATCCGGTTGGTGTTTACTCTTCTTCGAGCTGAGGTGCAATGAGTTTGTAGCCCTTGCCGTGGATGTTGATGATTTCCACCGCGGGGTCGGCCTTCAGCAGCTTGCGCAGCTTGGTGATATAGACGTCCATGCTGCGGGCATTGAAGTAGTTGTCGTCAATCCAGATGGTCTTCAGGGCATACTCGCGCTGGAGGATGTCGTTAGCATGTGCGCAGAGCAGGGTCAGCAGCTCGGACTCCTTGGTGGTCAGCTTCTGCTGTTCGTTGCCGATGCAGAGCATCTGCTTCTGGGTGTCGAATGTGAAGGAACCGAATTTATAGACGGTGACAGCTTTGGTCTTCTGTCCGCGGACGCGGCGCAGGATGGCCTCGATGCGAAGGGTAAGCTCTTCCATGCTGAAAGGCTTGGGGATGTAGTCGTCGGCTCCGAGACGGAAGCCCTCCTGCACGTCTTCCTTCAGGGTCTTGGCGGTGAGGAAGATGATGGGGACCTCGACGTTGATTTCGCGGATTTCCTTGGCCAGGGTGAAACCGTCTTTCTTCGGCATCATGACGTCGAACACGCACACGTCATATCTGCTCTTCACGAAAGTCTTGTATCCGATTTCTCCGTCGGGACAGAGGTCGGTTTCGTAGCCTTTGGCGTTAAGGTACTCTCTCAGCAGCATGCCGAGGTTCTCGTCGTCTTCACAAAGAAGGATTTTAAGTTTGTCGCCCATAGTTGATAAGAATTAAGGGTTAATAATGATTGAATTGTTTTTTATGATTCTGCTTGATGGTGTCGTCAGGAGCCTTCCAGAAGGGGAAGGGTGATGATGAATGTGGTGCCTGCTCCCAGCTCGCTTTCGGCGCGGATGGTGCCTTTGAGGTCTGTGACAATTTTCTTCACGTAGGCCAGTCCGAGGCCAAAGCCCTTCACGTCGTGCTGGTTGCCTGTATGGACGCGGTAGAAGCGGTCGAAGATGTGCTTGAGGTTCTCTTTCTTGATGCCTATGCCATTGTCCTTAACGGCGATACACAGCTTGCCGCCATCGTTCCAGGTGCTGACATTCAGCTCAAGCGGGGTGTCCTCACGGCGGTACTTCACGGCATTGTCGAGCAGGTTGAAGATGACGTTGGTGAAGTGCATCTCGTCGGCCGCCACGATGGAGTCGGCGGCATCCAACGAGGATGTCAGCTCGCCGTATTTTTTGGCTTTGAGTTCAAACGTATGTACCACGCCGGCGATGACGTCGTTGGCATCGAGGTCGCGCAGCTTCAAGGAGGTGTTCTGGCGGTCGAACATGGACATCTGCAGCACCTTCTCAACCAGCAGCCGCAGGCGTTTGGTCTCGTCGTTGATGACGCCTGATATGTGGCGCGCCATCTCGGGTGACTTGGTGACACCTGAGTCGCCCAGCATCTGCGCAGCAAGGGAGATGGTGCTGATGGGCGTCTTCAGCTCGTGCGTCATGTTGTTGATGAAGTCGTTCTTCACCTCGGTCAGCTTCTTCTGACGCGTGATGGTCCAGATGGCATAGCTGAAGGTAACCATCAGGATGAGGGTGAAGATGATGGCCGGTATGACGTAGCGGATGGTACTGAACATGTAGGCATTGGCTTCGGGAAAGTGAATCTTCAGGATGCCCATGCGGTTCGGGGGGTCGTTGCGGAAGAGGATCTGGGAGTAGGTGGCGCCGTGGCGCTTCTCCTCGTAGTCGGGGCAGCTATAGACCATGCGGCCGTCGGAGGTCGTGACGGAGAAATGGTATTTCAGCGTGATGCCGTTGTTGAGCAGTTCGGTCTGCAGGTCGCGGTCGAGGCGCTGGAAGTTAATGCGCTGGCTGAGTGGCTTGTTGCTGGCGGTGTAGAGGATGTTGTAGATGACCTCGTCCATAAGCGCCCGCTGGTTGGCATAGCGCTTGCGGATGATGTCTTGCAACGACTGCGAGGCCTGCGGGATGGGCGAATCGCCCTTCACCTGTCCCTGCTGGGGCTTCGGCGGGAGGGTGATGGAGTGGAATTCGAAGGCTGAGATACGCCCGTCCTTCATTTGGATGTTGACTTCGTGGCTTTCCTTGTTTCCCTGGCTGCGCTGGGCGTTGCGCTCGGTCTGTATGGCATCTTTTTCGAGATAGTCCATGGTCTCATACACCTCAAGGTTGTGGGCCGTAGCATAGAGGCTGCGCTTGACGGACTCTTCAAACTGATCACGCCGCATCGAACGCATCTCGTCGATGTAGCGCACCTGCAGTACGAGAAGGGCTACGCACGACAGCCCAATCACGATACTCAATAGCCAGATGACATGTTTTTTCATACGATGCAAATTTAGCGAACTCTTAAAAAAGCAACCGTTGTTTTATAAAAAAATCCGTTATTTTTGGCTATAATTAACAAAAAACAAACAAAGAGATTGCAAAATCTGCAACCTCTATGCTTGCTCTGGTTAGGAGAAGGGCTTATTTATATACGACGGTTTCGTCGAGACTGCGGTAGGTGGTGTGCATGGCGGATGGCTTGGCGTCGTCGGCTGCATAGCCAAAGGGCATCAGCAGAATGGGGTGGATGTTGTCGGGAAGATCGAACACCTTTTTCGCATCGTCGGGGTTGAAAGCACCGACGGGGCAGGTGCCGAGTCCGAGGTTGTAGGCCTCGAGCATCATGTGGGTGAGGACGATGGTGACGTCAATATCGCCGTAGTTGTCGTTTTCGCCTCGGCGGCAGACGCGGTTGTCGTCGTAGCAGAACATGAAGGCCTGTGGGGCACCGTAGATGCAGCGGGTGATCTGGTTGGCTTTGGCAATAGCCTCCTCAGAGCGAAGCACATAAATCATCTGCGGCTGGCTGTTGACAGCTGTGGGGGCCAGTTTACCGGCTTCAAGAATGAGATCGATTTTCTCCTGCTCGACGGGCTTCGGCGAGAAATGGCGCACCGAATAACGTCCAGCGGCAAGATCCATGAAATCCTTGTTCACTTTTGTTTCCATGTCGGGTTCGTTTTTCTGTTCTTTTTTCTGCCCGCAGCAGGCGCACAGAGGCAAGGCAAGTGCCAAAAGGATGATAAATGAGAGCTTTTTCATGTTGTTTGAGTTTGAATCTATCGGCAAAGATAGGTCATATTTTGGAATTTATAAAGTTTTGCGGATTTTTTTTGCGCGTTTCGCCAAAGTGGACTAACTTTGCCGTTCGATAAACGTTATACCTTTTTAAATATAGAGCGTATGAAAAAGAAATTCTTGTTTGGAAGTCTGGGCGTCGTATGCCTGCTGGTTGTTTTACTGATGAACTGCTGCACCGTGATTGACTCGGGCGACATCGGCGTGAAGTTCCATAAATGGTCGAGCAGGGCAAACATGCATGGAGGCGTGGAGGGCACCTGCCGCGGCTGGGTGTTCTACAATCCCATCACCACGCGCATCTACAAATACCCCACCTATGTGCAGCGTAAGAACTACGAGCCTTTCAACGTGAATGCCAAGGATGCCTCAATTTTCTCCATGGACCCGACGATTGCCTACCGCATCGACGAGGACAAAGTGTGCAACATCTTCGTGAAGTACCGTAAGGGCGTGCGAGAACTGGAGAGCGGCTATATCCGTACGTGCATCTACGAGGCCTACCGCACCTGCGCCAACCAGTATTCGTCTGACTCGCTGATGTCCAACCGCGAGAAGTTCGAGAACGATGTCCGCACGCGTCTCGATGCCACCATGCGCGACGAGGGCTTCATCGTCGAGGAGTTTACTTCGCAGATTACACCTCCCGAGTCGCTCACACAGATGATCAACGAGAAGAACATCGCCATCCAGTCGGCTCTGAAGGCTGAGAACAAGGTGAAGGAAGCAGAGGCTATGGCCAAGATTGCTGTGGCCGAGGCTCGTGGTAACGCTGAAGCTATGAAGGTCAAGGCCGATGCCGAAGCCTATTACAACCGTACCATCAGCGCTTCGCTCTCGGAACAGATTGTGCAGGAAGACTGGATTGAGAAATGGGATGGCAAACTGCCTACCTACATGACGGGCTCCAACGGCGCCGTCATGATCATGCCGGAGAAGAAATAACGTCCAGCAGCAGCTGAAGAGCCGTTTGTACGGCACGCTGGGTGTTTCTCGCCCGCCCTAAGTCGTCACCTTTCAAACAATGGGTGACGACTTTTCCATTGGACGAAGCTACTGCCATCCACACGGTACCGACGGGGATTTCCGGCGTGCCCCCCGTGGGGCCTGCAACGCCAGAGGTGGAGACGGTAAAGTCGGCTTTCAGGGCTTTCAGAGCTCCTTGTGCCATTTCAACGACGACAGGCTCGCTCACGACATCGTGCCGACGGAGCGTGTCGGACTTCACGTGCAGAAGGTCGTGCTTCACTTCGGTGGCATACGATACGATGCCGCCACGCACCACAGCCGAGCTGCCGCTTATGGAGGTCAACGCAGCGGCAATGCCACCACCTGTGCAGCTTTCGGCTGTACCTACGGTTTGTGCAGTTTCTGCCAGTTTTTTAACGATGGAACGGGCCAGTTGCGTGATTTCTCGTTTCATGCTGTTATAGGGTTACGCGTGAATAGGCGGGCAGGTCGATAGGGCAAAAGTCGTTGTCCAAGAATTTATAGTAGCCCGTGATGGCTATCATAGCTGCGTTGTCGGTCGTATAGCCGAACTTGGGGATGAATACATTCCAACGATAGCGACGGGCATGGTCGAGGAAGGCGTTCCTCAGCCCTGTGTTGGCGCTGACTCCTCCCGCTACGGCAACCTCGCGGATGTTGAGGTCGCGAGCGGCACGACGCAGCTTTTCCATCAGGATCTCCACCACCGTCCTTTCCAGCGAAGCGGCAAGGTCGGCTTTGTTTTGCTCGATGAAATCGGGGTTTTCTTTGATTTGGTCGCGCAGGAAATAGAGAAACGAGGTCTTCAACCCGCTGAAGCTGTAGTCGTAGCCGTCGATGTGGGGCTTGCTAAACGTGAAAGCCTTTGCGTTGCCTTGCCGGGCCAGTTTATCGATGATCGGGCCGCCCGGGTAACCCAGCCCCATCACTTTTGAGCATTTGTCGATGGCTTCGCCCGCTGCGTCGTCGATGGTTTGGCCGATGACCTCCATCTGGTTGTATGCCTTGACGAGCACAATCTGCGAGTTGCCGCCCGACACCAACAAGCATAGGAACGGAAAGGTGGGGTGGGGCGTTTCGACGCCCTCTTCTTCGATGAAATGGGCCAAAACATGCCCTTGCAAATGGTTTACGTCAACAAGGGGGATGTCCAGCGAGCGGGCAAAGCCCTTGGCAAACGACACGCCCACCAGCAACGACCCCATGAGCCCGGGACCCCGCGTGAAAGCAACGGCAGACAGCTGTTCCTTTCTGACGTCAGCCCGCTTGAGGGCTTCGCTGACTACGGGCACAATGTTCTGCTCGTGGGCGCGCGATGCCAGTTCGGGCACCACGCCGCCGTAGCTCTCGTGCACCGCCTGGCTGGCTGTGACGTTGGAGAGCAGCTTACCATTTCTGATGACAGCTGCCGATGTGTCGTCGCACGACGACTCTATGCCAAGTATGATGACATCCTTTTCCATGGAATTACACCTCTTCCTCTTCCTTTTTCTTCTTGCTCTTCCTCGATTTCAGGATGAGATAGCCAATGACGAGGACGACAAGGGCGAGGAGGCCGTAACCGACTTCGTGAGAGTATTTGGTGACGGTATCAACCAGCTGGTCTTCGGGCAGAATACGCTGCAGATAGTAGCCGAGGGCAGCAAGGAAACAATTCCAGATGCCGGCGCCGAGAGCAGTAAAGGCGATGAAGCGGCCAAAAGGCATCTTAGCCAGGCCGGCAGGGATGGAGATGAGATGGCGGATGACGGGTATCAGACGGCCGATAAACGTTGAGACTGATCCATGCGCATTGAAATAACGCTCTGCCTTCTGCACCTTTTCCTTATTAAGCAGGAACATGTGGCCTACCTTGCTGTCGGCAAAGGCATAGACGATGGGCTTTCCGACGAGCAGGGAGACGGTGTAGTTGATGGTTGCTCCGAGACATGCGCCAAGCGTGGCAAAGAGAATGAGCAGGAATACGTTAAGCTCGCCGGTGGCAGCTGCGTGGTAGGCTGCGGGCGGCACGACAATTTCAGAAGGGATGGGGAACACGGTGCTCTCGAGGGTCATCAGGAAGAGGACGGTGTAGTAGTTGAGGTGCGCAAGGCACCATTGGATGAATGCTGACACGGGGAGGGATGGGGATTAAGAATTAATAATATAATGAAGAATGAAAAATGAAAAATAAAAAGCTTTGTTGGCAGCTTGAATGGTGAATAGTGATCGTTGGGTTAATGATGAGTTATTCTTTTTTGTTCTTCAGATGCATCTTGCACAACTCTATCTTGGACCGTATGAAATCGGTGTCGATGGCGGGTGGGGGAGTGATGGTGGAGTCGGAATAGTTAGCCATAGCCGAATGGTACAGCCGGTTTGCCTCGGCATAGTGGCCTAAGGCAAAGTGGCAGTCGGCCATGTTTTGCTCAGAGAGCATCTCGTCGGGGCGGATGACCTTGACATAATCATACGCTTCGAGTGCCTGCGTGTAGTCGCCGAAGTCATGATAGATGTCGCCCAGAATTCCCCACGAACGTGCGTTATAGGGGTCGAGGTCGATGAGCTTGTTGGCGAGGTCGATGGCTTCGCGGGCTCGTCCCTGGAGGGCATAGCAGAGGGCTGCGGCATCGAGGATCGCCGGATGGTCGGGGTGTAGAGCAAAAGCACGGTCAATCCAGCGGTTGGCTTTGTCAAAAAGCTCTTCGCGGCTATGCTGGCTGATGACAGAGCTGAAGAACCCCGGGTCGTTGTCGGCGAGCAGGATGGTGTGCTCGTATGCTTTCTCGGAAAGTTCAATCAGGGGTTCGCGGTAGGTGACGTCCTGGCAAGTGTTGGCCCGATGGAGCAGCAAATCGCTGGCCAGAAGGCTAACCTCCGGATCGTCGGTAAGCTCAAAGTCATTCATGATTTTTGCGGCTGCATCGTAGTCGCCCTGATAGATGCGCAGACGTGCTTCGGCCAGATCGATATCGGCATTGGACGGATGGAGGTGGCGCGCAAAGCGAATGGCTTTGTCGGCATCGGCGTCACGTTCCTCTTCCATATACCAGTCGATGATGTCGAGCATGTCGTCAGCATCGAAGTAGGCACTTTTCCCGGAGCGCTCTGCTTTCTCGTATCGTTTCAGTATTTCCTGAAATTCGTCCATACTAATATAAGTATAAAGGGTGACAAGCCGCTAAGCGTCTTGTAGAAAGCTACGTACCTTGCTTACTCCTTTCTCACACCTTCATTTTTGAATCTTTGAGTGAGACGGTGCGGTTGAAGACGAGATGGTCGGGCGTGGAATCCTTGTCGGTGCAGAAGTAGCCTATGCGCTGGAACTGGAAGTGGTCGAGAGGCTTGGTGCCGGCCAGGAAATCTTCGACATAGCAGCAGGGGCGCACTTCGAGCGAATCGGGATTCATCATCTGCTTCATGGCCTCCACGGGCTCCAGTCCTTCTTCGCGCAGCCGGGCAAGCTCGTCGCGCGGATTCTCGACTTTCCACAGACGGTCGTAAAGCCGTACCTCGGCCTTCACGGCGTGGGCTACGCTCACCCAGTGGATGGTGCCGCGCACACGGCGGTTCGACTCGCTCTCGCCCGTCTTGGTGTTGGGGATATACTCGCAATAGACTTCTTCAACCCTTCCGTCGGCATCCTTCTTACATCCTGTGCAAAGGACGATGTAGGCATTCTTCAGACGAACCTCCTGCCCAGGAGTCAGGCGGAAGTATTTCTTCGGAGCATCCTCCATGAAGTCCTCGCGCTCAATCCACAGTTCGCGGCAGAAGGCAATCTGATGGGTGCCAGCTTCGGGGTCCTCGGGGTTGTTGATGGCTTCGAGCATCTCGGTTTTGTCTTCGGGATAGTTTGTGACCACGAGCTTGACCGGGTCGATGACGGCGCTGACACGCGTGGCGTGGCGGTTGAGGTCCTCGCGGCACGATGCTTCCATGAGCGCCATGTCGTTGAGTGCGTCGTAGAGCGTGTAGCCGATTTTATCCACGAAGAGCTTGATGGCTTCGGGTGTGTAGCCGCGACGGCGATAGCCGCAGATGGTCGGCATGCGCGGGTCGTCCCAGCCGTCCACCATGTGGTTTTGGACAAGAGCCAGCAGATTGCGCTTGGAAAGGAGGGTGTAGTTGAGGTTCAGCTTATTGAACTCGCGCTGTTTGGGACGGTTGTCGTCGAGGTCCTCGCCCTTTTTGAGCCAGTCGATGAAAAGGTCGTAGAGGGGACGATGGGGCACGAACTCAAGCGTGCAGAGGCTGTGGGTGACCCCTTCGAAGAAGTCGCTCTGACCGTGAGCGAAGTCGTACATCGGGTAGGCCTTCCACTTGTCGCCCGTGCGGTGATGGGGCGTCTTGACGATGCGATAGATGATGGGGTCACGGAAGAGCATGTTGTTGTGGCTCATGTCGATCTTGGCGCGCAGCACCATCGAGCCCTCCTCCAGTTCGCCGCTGTTCATTTTCTCAAACAGGGCGAGGCTTTCCTCAATGGGGCGGTTGCGATAGGGGCTTTCGATGCCCGGCTGCGTGGGCGTGCCCTTCTGCGAGAGGATGACCTCCTGCGGCTGCTCGTCGACGTAAGCCTTGCCCTCCTTGATGAGCTCGACGGCAAAGTCCCAGAGCTGCTGGAAATAGTCGCTGGCATAGAATACGTTGGCCCACTTGAAGCCCAGCCATTGGATGTCCTCCATGATGGCATCGACATATTCCACATTCTCCTTCGTCGGGTTGGTGTCGTCGAAACGGAGGTTGCAGATGCCGCCATAGCGCTCGGCGATGCCAAAGTCCATGCAGATGGCTTTGGCGTGTCCGATGTGCAGGTAGCCGTTGGGTTCTGGCGGGAAACGCGTCTGAATGCGTCCTCCGTTCTTTCCTGCTGCCAGGTCTTCCTCCACGATTTGCTCTATGAAGTTCAAACTTTTCTTCTCCTGATTCTCTGTAGATTTAATTTCTGTCATAGCTCATTCTGATTTCGGCGTGCAAAAGTACTACATTCTTTCCGAAAATGAAAGAATGAACCGCGAAAAATGCGCTAATCCTACCAGACGAAAGGGATGACCTTATACTTCACCCGCTTCTTATAATCTTTATATCCCTCCAGGCCCTCTTCAAGGACTGCCTCTTCGTTCCTGATTCTTTTTGCCAGAATGGGAAGGTAGAGCAGGCTGACGAGAAACGAAGGCAGCGAGCCCAGCACCAGCGGCATCATCAGGAACATCACCAGCGTGGCCATATACATCGGATGGCGAACGATGGCGTAGAGGCCCGTGTCGATAACCTTCTGGCCCTCCTGCACTTCGATTGTCCGGGAAAGGAAGGTATTCTCCCTGAGCACCTCGGCATACAGCAGATAGGACGCCAGAAACAGGATTGCAGCAGCGCACACCACCCAGTGGGGGAGTATCAGCCAGCGGAACCTCCAGTTCAGTCCTGCAAGGACGAAAGAAACGATAAACATCCCTCCGCTCAAGGCGACCACCGTCCGTTGCTCTTTATGTTCCTCTTTCGCGTTCAGCCGTTTACGCAGCAGCTCGGGGTTGGCCGAAAGCATGATGATGCCGGCGACGAACATCGGTACAAACAGGATTCCCATCAGCAGCCAGCCGTTCCAGAAGCGCATCGAGCCTGCAGGCAGGAAAATCAGTAGGCCTAGAAATAGTACGCCCGAGAAGAACTTCATCAGGGCCTGGGTCAAAAGTTTTTTATCCATGATTCAGATGTTTATGGTTATGTTTGAATAGTTAAGGGCCTCTTCACAGAGGCCCTATAACGATTCTAATAGGTATTAGTCTTTTAAGGTAAAAAGATTGTTTTTAGGATAACGGCAGCAAAGGTAAGGCGGTTTTTTGATGTGACAAAACTTTTTTATATGTCCTACAACATGTTTTTGAAAAAGTCTGTCAGCACCTGCCACACTTTGGGCTGCACCTTCTGCTGGCAGACGGTGGCCCAGTCGCCAAGCGAACCGCTGCCATCGTCGGAGATAACTTTCACGATACTAAGCGTTTTCACGTCGGCATCGCGGCAGATGTCAAGGAGCGTTTCGCTCTCCATGTCGAAGCATGTCCCGGGGACGTGAAGTTCGGGATGAGGGTTTTCGGGCGAGACAAATTCGTGGACGCAGACGATTTCGCCTTGTTCATACCCCGAATCCCACGCGGGATATCCCGAGCGGCATTGCACGGTGTGGAGAACCGGCAGAGCGTATGAGCCCGCTGAACCGGCCAGCAGCACATCGGCTCCGGAAAAACAGCCCTTTTCCTTCATCCACAGCAGCGAGGGACGAGCCTCGCCCGCCCCGATGCCGATGATGGCAACGACGCTGTCCTCACGCTCGTACATGATGGGCAGGGGGCTTTCTGAGGCCTGGATGCGGTTGAAGCCTTCTTTTTCAAGCCTCTCAAGGCCAATCTCATACGGGTGGGCAACGATGAAAATATTTCGGTTCATTTTTAAAATTATTAAATTAGGAATTAGAAATTAGAAATTAGGAATTTATTATTATTTTGACGGCGAAGATAAGGCTTTTCTTTCTTTTCTGCAAATTTATGCGCATCGAGTTGCATGTTTATTTAAAAAGGAGTACTTTTGCAAGACAAAATAACAACGTAATTCTGAAAGACAAAACAACAACGTAATTCTGCAAGACAAAATAACAACGTAATTCTGAAAGACAATGAAATTCATCGGCAATATCCTCTGGTTTGTTTTGGGCGGCTTTCTTACGGCCCTGATGTATTGGCTCGCCGGTTTCCTTTTCTGCATCACCATCGTCGGCATCCCCTTCGGTGCCCAGCTGATGAAGTTCGGCACGTTTGCCCTATGGCCTTTCGGACGGAAGGTGGAAGACGGCAAAAGCCTGACGGGCTTTTTCAACCTGCTGTTCAACGTCCTGTGGATCATTCTGGGATGGTGGGAGATTGCCGCCACGCATCTGGCCTTTGGCATCCTGTGTTGCATCACCATCGTCGGCATCCCCTTCGGCATACAGCACTTCAAGCTTGCCTGGCTTTCGCTGATGCCTTTCGGGAAAAAGATTGTTTAACCGCATCGGGATGGCACCTGTCTTGACGGACTCCTTATTTTATTATAATCTCGGCGAAGGCGTGACGGCCTTTTCGTCAGGGCGCGACGCCGTGCTGCCGTTCCCCGTCGTGCAGGCCCATCAGGTGCATGGCGACAGGATAGCGTATGTCGATAGCCCGTCGCTCACCCGCGAGGACCTGGAGGGCATCGACGCCCTCCTGACCGATGTGCCCGGCTGTGCCGTCGGAGCTCGGACTGCCGACTGCGTGCCCGTCCTGCTCTTTGACGCTGTGCATCATGCCGTTGCTGCGGTGCATGCCGGATGGAAGGGGACGGTGCTGGCTATCACCTCAAAGGCCGTGCAGGCCATGAGCGAGCGCTTCGGAACGAACCCCGCCGACGTCAGGGCTGCCATCGGCCCCAGCATCGGCCCCAACAGCTTTCAGGTGGGGGAGGAGGTCGTCGAGCAGTTCCGGCACGCTGGCTTCCCGATGGACGTGGTTCACTCCTACCGTGGACCGCGCAGCGACGTGCCGATGCAGGGCGGCCACCACATCGACCTCTGGGCTGCCAACCGCTGGCTGCTCACGTCGTCGGGCGTGCCTGGCGGGCAGATCTACACAGCGCGCATCTGCACCTATCTCCGTAACGACCTTTTTAATTCAGCGCGTCGCGAGGGCGTCAGCTGCCCGCGCATCATCAATGCCATTCGGCTGAATCCCTAATCGCCAACCCGTCATGCACCTTGTTCTGGCCATCGACTCCTTCAAGGGGTGCCTCACGTCGGCCGAGGCAAATGCCGCTGCCCGCGAGGGAGTGCTGCGTGCCCTGCCCCAGGCCGAGGTGACGGCTATACCCGTCAGCGATGGGGGCGAAGGGTGGCTGGAGGCTTTCCATGCGGCCAAAGGAGGGGCATACGTAGAGTCAACGGTCCTCGACCCCCTGATGCGCCCCGTTCGTGCCTCCTATCTGATGCAGGGCGAGCGGGCTGTTGTCGAGATGGCCCGTGCCAGCGGCCTGACGCTGCTCCGTCCCGAGGAACGCAACCCCTTGCTGGCTACCAGCTATGGCACGGGGCAGCTCGTTGCCGATGCTGTCCGACGGGGCTGTCGCGACATTCTTGTCGGTCTGGGCGGGAGCGCCACCAGCGATGCAGGCTGCGGCATGCTCCGTGCGCTGCGTGATGCCTTTGGCGAGGCGCTGGAGCCCCTTCGGGCTGTGCGCTTCACGATTGCCACCGATGTGGACAACCCGCTATATGGTCCTGAGGGGGCAGCGGAGGTCTTTGGCCCGCAGAAGGGCGCCACGCCCGCTATGATAGACGAACTCGACCGACGTGCCCAAGCCCTTGCCTTCGAATCCGCACGGCGCATGGGCTACGACTGTTCCCGTGAGCCAGGAGCCGGAGCCGCAGGAGGCTTGGGCTACGCTTTCATGCAACACCTTCATGCCCAGCGCCGTTCCGGCATAGAGCTGCTGCTCGACGCCTATCGTGCAGATGACGTGTTTGCCCATGCCGCCCTTGTCATCACCGGCGAAGGGAAAGCCGACGCCCAGACGCTGCGAGGCAAAGTCCCTGCGGGCATCCTTCGCAGGGCCCGCGGGCACCATCTCCCCGTCGTCCTCATTGCCGGACAAGTGGAGGACCGCAAACAGCTGCTCGCTGCCGGCTTCGCCCAGGTAGAGTGCATCCACCCCGTAGGCACCCCCCTCAACGAAGCCCTACGCCCCGACGTCTGCCGCAAAAACATCGCCAACAAAATAGAGGATTTCCTCCTTGACAAGCTATATTGATAGCAAACGAGGTTTATATACTAATTGATACTGGTCATTGACGACTGAAGCATTTGAGAAGATTGTTTCTCCCAATTTCATTATACCATTGGAATTATGCACATGGCCGAAAAGATGTAATTTCGGTTGTACATCTTTTTTTATTTTTTTGAACAGAACAGCATCTCCCCAATATGTCACATCCGAACTATCCAGAACGCCCAGCGGAGGTTGGTGGGTTATAAGTACATCCGTTTCCATCGGAATCTGAGCAACCATTTCTTCGTAGCGGTTTCCGTTTGTAGGTGTTGCTGTCAGCAGCTGCGTAAACATCGGAATCCCATAGAAACGAACTCCTTCAAGGGTTACGCCTGAACCATATAAATAGTGTGTGTCATCAGGTAGCCCATCAATATCTGCTCCATATAAACAAACATCATGATTGCCTGCGACAAAAGCTTTATGCTTATAGGGAAGGGCTATAAACCAGTTCAAGAAATCCATTACTTCTGCTTCAGTTCCATTCTTGGTGAAATCTCCAGAATGTACAATCACATCTGCATTTGGAAGGTCATTTAGCTGGCCATGAAAGCCGTGTGTGTCGGAAAGGTGTAAGATTTTCATCCTTCTTATTTATATCGTTTAAGGATGGAACGGGCCTCTTTTATCATTTCTTCGCGTAGATGTTGTGGCTCCAGTACCTCAATATTGTTCGCCTTTGCAAGCAGTTCGCGTTTCAGTTCCGAGTTGATGCGTAGATTATACTCAAAGTCACAATACCCCTCGCCTGTCTCCACTACACGCTGGGACTTATGCAATGGAAGCGAACGGAAAAGGCCTACTTGCTTGCCGAACACGCGGATCCGGATTGTCTCAACCGGCTTGTTTTCTTCAACGGTAACTCCGATATCGTTTGAATAGTATGCCTCAGGATTGAAATCTACGGGATAGACAAACGTTTCGGTTGTCATTTCCGCGCTGATCATCCTGTCGAAGGCCAGTTGGCGCATTCCGTCCCTTTCTTTCGCCCATCCTAGCACATACCAACGTTGATGATGTTCCTTCATGCAGTACGGGTGTATATGGAAGGTCTGCTGATTATCTGTTCCCAAAGGTTTGTAGGTAATCATCAAAACTCGATTAAGCCGCATGGCTCCGATGACGGTAGAAAGAAACTCGGCACCTCCTGGCACGTCATCAAGCAAAATGCGTTCTGGCATCTGCTTACCTTCGTCAATCATGTTCCCAACGCTGAACGAATTGATGAGCCATTGCTTGGCTCGGTCTTTCTTGAGCGATTCCATATCCTCTATATAATACTTGTACCCGTCCGATGCATCACATTCGATGTTGATGTCAAACATTTCCTCTATCGCCTGACGATGCATGTGAAAAGTTCGGAGTGCAAGAGGTCTTCCGTCGCTGATGGCAGAAGTCTGCCAACGGCTGTTTATTTCCTCGAAACTGATTTTTTTGAACTGGAATATCGTATTGTATAACCAGATGTACCGTCCTAATGTTTTATTCGCCATTTTGTATGTTCTATATCTTTGAGACTACAAAAATACAATGTTCCAATGCAAAAACCTTGCATATCAACAAAAATTTGTGATAATTCCCAAAAACTACGATGGTGTGAAGGGTTTTTGCACACCCACGTAGTTATTTCGCAGCAAAAAAGTTAATCAACATCATTTCAAAAATTACTACAACAATGAAAAGAAAACAGAAAAGAAACAACTCGCGTCGCAAGTTTACGCTTGATGAATGGATTGTGGTTCCTCGAAACAGATTCATCGAATGTCCATTCGCATACAGTTACGGCGATGATGTAGATTACGACCGTTGGCTTGATTCTGAGAGTCGCATCGATCGTTGGAGACTTGCAAAAGTGAGATATGGGCTGGACGAGCTCGCTCACGATTCTGAACGGCTCGTACGCAAGGCTGTTGCCGAGATGGGTTATGCACAAGAAATCCTCTCGAAGGATACCGATAAAGAGGTTCGCGAAGCAGTTGCCCGCACACAAGAACGCATGCGTAGGAAGTTGCATACTCAAGACCCTATAGCTCGTGCTGATGCCATAATGGCTTACGAATGGAAAGGGAAGAGAGAAAACAGACTCGTTAGAATAATAAGGAGAAAGTACAAGATAGACAGGAACATTATCGACCGCATCACTTTTGTAGACGACGATGAGAGGTTTGGGAAAGCCCTCTTCACCAACTGGATGTATCCAGACTATCCGGAAGAATTCAAACAATAAAACAGTATGGACATAAAACCGACAGACAAGAAAGACAAGCTCATCATCTTCTTTGATGAGATTAAGAGCGGCTCAGTTGAGTCGGCCGTCAAAGATCTATGCAAGATTAACATCGAAGACAGGGAGTATGAAAGGAAAAAAAGAAATCAAGCAGGAAGCGTTAGTCCACAGCCGGAAGTTTTTTTAGCCGTTTGTGTAAGCTGTGTGTGTCGGAAAAATGGAGCTTTTTGTCCCGTTTTTTTGATTTTAGTGTACAAATACGCACTATTCCCATTAAAACAATGATAATCAAATAATAGAATCAAAATAAGCCATTGTTGAAATGTAATCAAAATATAAATAATGTTAACGCCTGTGAAAATCAGGCCGAAATTAACGTAAAAACGGCCTTCTCTGAAGAGGCTTTTCGTATTATATTATGCACATATTTTAAAAATGGTATTTATGAACGAGAGAAAAGAGAACTCAAATGAACAAAATCTTCGTGGAAAGGAGAAGGTGGAGAATCGCAAGTCAGGGGTGAAAAACTGGTGGGAAGAATTAAAGAAAGCTCAGCAGAGACATGCAGAACCGGAAGAAACCCTTGAAATCCTCAAAAATCTCGAGAAACAGCTCGAAGCAGAAAAAAAGCTCAGATTTTATGGTCGAGTAGCAGGGGGAGGAACATGGAGAGGTACGAGTGACCTCTCTGCCTCAAATTCCGATTTGATTATAAACAATTATTGTTGAGACATCGCTATGGACATCAAACCTACAGACAAAAAAGACAAGCTCATTATCTTCTTTGATGATATTAAGAGCGGCTCAGTTGAGTCGGCCGTCAAAGACCTCTGCAAGATTAACATCGAAGACAGGGAGTATGAAAGGAAAAACAGAGAATGGGCAGAGAAGAACGGGCTCACGATTGAGTCCGTCCGTCTCGACCCCATCCAGTTTCATTTCTCCACTTGTGGGGGCTCTTGCTACGACGGTCTTTCGCTCTACGACGCCATTGAGTCATCTTCCACACCCGTGGAGATCACGTGCTATGGCCGTATTATGTCAATGGGTATCGTTGTCCTATTAGCATCCAACGTGCGGAGGGCGCACAAGAATACCACCTTCCTCATTCACCAGGCAATGGGACTTGCCTTGGGCAGCCTCTCTGAAATGAAGGCAAGCGTAGAAGAGGTCAGCCGTGTAAACGCCATCCTTTTCAACATCATCACTACCAAGACCAAAGTAACCCAAGAACGGCTGAACGAAGTGCTGGAATACAAGCAGAACTGGATTCTCACAGCACAAGAGGCCTTAGAGTTGGGAATAATAACAGAAATCATTCAATAACCATTTAAAAAATTAGCGATTATGTTAGCAATTATCAACAACGGAAACCCCTGCATTTGCAACGACTATGGATCTATTATGACTCGTCTCTATCCCAATGGAGCGCGATGTGTCTGCATGTCACCCAATCAGAAATACCTGGTTGCAGGCTTCGATGACGGTGTTCGTGTTTTTTCCCTTCCTTATGGAAGCCTGCAAAGTATCATCACGAGTATTCACGGGCCGGTCTGTGCCATCTCATTCAGGGATGAACAGTCTTTTGCTATCTCTTACAGCAAAGGAGGTGGAAGCATTTATAATGTAAACGGAGGACAATTAGCATGTTTTATATAGGGAAAAATAAAAAAGCACTTTCGTTGGGGCTGAAGCCCAAACCTCGGCCTGCTTTTTATACGATGAAGCCTGAAGAATACGAAGCAGCTTGCACGTATTTCTATTCCCATGCCTGGTTTTTCTTCAAGCATGCTGACATTATTTTAAAGGACAGCCGTCTCTATCTTGCCCACGTACCCGCTCATAATGGGTTGATGTATTCTGGCGATTTCCCCGATGGAAATCTGTGGGTCTATCTCCAATGGTGGCTTAACGGACCTAAATGCGTTCGAACAGACGAAGAGGGTAATCCAGCTTTAACGGTCCAGTTTGGAGGAAGCGAGTTGTCCGGATTAAATGAGTGCTTTCATGTAAGGCCTGATGGTAGGATAGAGGAGTATCGTACGAATTACTTTTCAAATATATGACTTTCGTTTTCGAAGACAATAAAAGCGTTTGCTGCTATCAACCATCGGACGGGAAGGGTCTTTACCCTTCAGCAGGTTGTTAGCTATTTAGAAAGAAAAGACAGAATAAGGTTTTTACTTGGTTTTAAAAAAGAGTAAGAAACATAAACTAATTGTATTCAATTGTTTAAAACGTATTATTATGGGTGAGAAGAAAGAAACTGTTTGTTTTGAGAATACGAAAGCAGAACAGTCGAAGACGCTACTAGAGGCAATGGAGAACATTGTAGAAGAATCCTATAATTCGAGTATGAATGACCTTTTCAAAACCGTTGTGGCCAAAGACGTGCTGTTCCTCCGTCAGAGTTTCGGCATCACCGAAGATCAGGCTATACTTTTTTCTATTTGCATGGAGAAAGGTCCGAGGAATGTACATTTCAACGACTTGGCCGAACACCTGAATCTTAGAAAAATCCGAATCCTTAGCTATGCTGAAGACATAGACGCGCTGGTACATCGCCGATTGCTGCGCTACCGAAACGAGAAGTTCGAAAACTCCTTTGATGTTCCCGAAGCCGTAGTTAAAGCACTTAAGCACAACGAAGTTCTCACGATACCTAAGCACACAGACTTAGGCTGTTATGAACTGTTTGATGCAATGAACCAGTTGTTCGAAGACCGTGATGATGACGCAATTTCACAAGAAACGCTGTATGTAGAACTGCAAGCTCTATTCAACGACAACCCGCAGGTTGATTTCGTAAGGAAAATCCAGAATATAGACTTTTTCAATCGTGAAGATTGGTTGCTGTTGCTTTTCTTTTGCCACATGTTGGTTAATAAAGATGACAATGACATTCGTTTTGGACAGATAGAGGATGTCTTTGAATCTCGCTTGGATTTTATAATTGCTAAGAATGAATTGCGCTCCGGTGGACATAATCTGATTCGCGCGGGTCTAATTGAAAACGTCTGTGAGGACGGAATAGCTTCCACTTACCGTTTCAAACTCACGGAGCATACAAAGCGAAATTTACTTAGTGAAATAATGACGAACTTCTCTGAAAATAACACCTTGGATGTTATCAAGGCAGGGAATATGGTGAAGAAAGAGATGTTTTATGACGAAGAAAATCGCAAGCAGATAGATGAACTGCAATCTTTCCTCACGCCTGGGAAATACGATGAGATTCGCGAGCGCATGCAAGAAAAAGGTTTCCGCACAGGTTTTGCCTGCCTGTTTTACGGTGGACCTGGAACGGGGAAAACCGAAACTGCCTACCAACTGGCGCGCAAGACAGGACGCGACATCATGATTGTCGATGTGCCGCAAGTCAAGAGTAAATGGGTGGGCGATTCAGAGAAGAACATCAAGGAAATCTTTGACCGATATCGCGAACAGGTGAAAAGGTCACAGGTAGCGCCCATCCTGCTCTTCAACGAAGCTGATGCCATCATCGGTATTCGCATGCAGGGTGCAGAAAGAGCTGTCGATAAGATGGAGAACAGTATCCAGAACATCATCCTGCAGGAGATGGAAACGTTGGATGGTATCATGATAGCCACTACGAACCTGACGCAGAACCTTGACAAAGCCTTCGAGCGCCGCTTCCTCTATAAGATCAAATTCAATAAGCCTACTGTAGAAGCCCGAACTCAGATATGGCATTCCATGATTCCTGAACTTAGTGACAAGGACGTTCGCACGCTTGCATCAAACTACGATTTTAGTGGAGGACAGATTGAGAATATTGCCCGTCACTATGCCATCGACAACATTCTGAATGGCCAGAGGGATGATGTTTTACCCATGCTCATCCGTCATTGTGACAATGAGCGATTAGACGATAGGAGTGCGAAAAGGATTGGTTTTTGATATTCTACAAAAAAAAAATAAAAGAAAGTCTGATATTGAACGAATAATGTACTATCTTTGCAAATAGTTTATTATTCCTGGGTTTATAATGACATGAATATGCTTGATTTCCCGAAGGCGAAGGGCATCGTGGTGAGTGGTGACATTCATGGCGAGTTCACGAAGCTTGTGTATAAGTGCTGCGTGCAATATGGTATGACGGACACGGTGGTTATCGTGGCTGGCGACTGCGGCTTCGGGTTCGAGAATCATTTTTAATTAGTAACATTTTTATAACTTATAAAAAAGAAGTATGAAAAAGGTTAATAAAAAAACATTTGACTTAGCTATTAAACAATCGTTTCTTGAACATGCCCCAATACTTCCAGATATATTTATTACTGGTGAAGAGGTGTTCGGTCGTTATGTTACGACGAGAGGAATAACAAAATATCATGATATTTATTTCTCTGAAGACTTTGGAAAGGAGTTGAAATCTAGACTATCTGAAGATATTCTGAAACGCTACAAAAAAGGAAACGGAAATGAATTAATTAGTAAGTTTTTCAGCGTGGCTTCATCAAGCCGCTTTGCTGTTTCCAACTTCACAACAAATGAGAATGGTGTTATCAAATACATCAACAGCTATAAAGGAGAGAAAATTGAAAAAATCGAATTTGAACATGGTTTACCTATTCAAAATGTAGAAGGAACACCCCCTCAACTAGATGTTTGGTTTAAGACATCAGTTGATCACTTTGTGGAGGTGAAATGCCATGAAATATTTGACACTCACAAAATAGAATTTCGTACATCATATTCTAATAATTGTATTTTTAAGGAAATCCAAAATCATTATAAATTAGACCGTTCGAAAATTGTCGAGAGAAGAACTAACAATGAAAGAGTGAACACCTTTTTTTCTTTTCCAAGAGAAGCATTTGGCATAAGAACAAAGACAAACCATTTTGATTTGAAACAGTTTATCTGCCACCTAATGGGTATTGTATCAAATACAGAAAAGAAGGCAACAAAAGAATTCTGTTATTTGTTTTATCATCTTGACAATAGAGAATTTGATTCTATATATGAAGAACTCAATGCGGAAATAGAGGAAGTGAAAACATCTTTTTCTTGGTTTTTTGAAAAATACAACATCAAATTCCATGTAATATTTAACAACCGTTTTTCAACTTTGCATACACATGTAAACCAGATGGAACATTAGTCATTAGCAAGAAACTTGACTGTAAATGATGGTACATCCACTATATACCAACTATTTGAATTAAATGAAAATTCAATTTCATCGTGGCCTAGAACAGATTGGGGGCTGTATAACAGAAATCAGCACAGAGACGTCTCGTGTCTTTATTGATATGGGGCGGAATCTTCCTGGTTGTGGGGAGAAAATGACTCCAGAACAGGAGACGACTATGGTGGAGAACATTTTTGCCAGCAATCCCAAAGAGCATGAGGCTGTCGTTTACACTCACGCCCACGAAGACCACGTGGGGTTGTTTGACGAGGTGCCCGAAAATGTGCCTCAGTATTTGGGTGAGGGTGGAAAGTTAATCCTTCTGACAAAATATAAATTGCTGAAGAAAAGGGATGAACAACTTCTAAAAAAAGAATTGGAAACAAGTCATTCTTTGTACGAAGGAAGTGGCGAAGTCTATGACAGATTGCTGGCACGTCTGAGTCAGTTCCACACCTGGGAACGCTCCAAGAGCCCAAAACCTTTTCGGATTGGCGACATCCAGATTACCCCATTCTTCAACTGCCATTCCATCTACGATTCCTATATGTTTCTGATTGAGGCAGAGGGGAAACGGATTTGGCACATGGGGGATTTCCGCAAGCATGGCTATCTGGGCAAACGCCTCTTTGATGTGCTTAGAATCTATGCCCGAAATATCGATGTCCTGATTACCGAGGGAACCATGCTGGGACGCTCCGACGAGTGCGTCCACGAAAGCGTCATATCAAATAAGATGGCTAACGTCATGCAAGCGTTCAAATATGTCTTCGTCTTGGCGTCCTCCACAGACATCGAACGGCTCGCCGCTATCAAAGAGGCTACAAAGAAGGCACATAAAAGCCTGTATGTATGCTCTTCGATGACAAGGGAAATGATGCGCCTGTTCACGGAACGGGAGAGCAGGATTTCAAAGGGACTATTCGACTTCCATCCTCATTTTTATAGAGAGGGCAGTTCATTGGAGCCGATGATGAAAAAAGGCTTTGTGATGGTTGTGGGAACAGGAGTGATGGAACGTGTTCAGGAGTTGTCTGCCAAGCTGCCAGAAGAAGAGACTCTGCTTATCTATTCCTCTTGGGACGGCTACTACAAGGACCCAGAGCAAATAAAAGTCAATCCCAGCTATCAACTCTTCCGTAGCCTTTTCCACAATGTGGTCGATATTCACACCTCCGGCCATGCAGACAGAAAAACGATTGAAGAGGTCGTAAGGATAGTCAATCCGAGGAAAGCTGTCGTCTGCATACATAAAGAGAAAGGACTGTCTCTTGAGTCGTTGAACCTAAGTGAAGAGATAAAGAAAAAGATTGTAAACGAAAAGACGGTTTCATTATAGTTGGAATAGGGGAGAGGTATGAGCATAAAGGGGTAGGATATAGATAGTGACGGGTTGCGAAGGGGCGTTTCAACGTTAGAAGTGGCGTTTGCTGAGCGGTTTGGTTTTTAACCCGTCACAACTATCATCAGCCTTCAGCGACTATCGTCTCATTTCGCAAAAAAGTCTAAATCTATAACGACAACGATTCTACGGTAGCGACGTTTGATTCTACGGTAGCGACGTTTGATTCTATTCCGCCAGCGTAGTGGGCTGTGAAATTAACGCACTACGCTGGCGAAATAACGTAGTGCGTTGACAGATTAACGCTCTACGCGGAGGGAGTAACCGAAGCTCTATTCTGCGAGAAGCTGCCTATTGCGTGACGGGTTGAAAAGAAAACTGCGCAGGAGAGGGCACTTTGTTATAACAAACTACCTCATTCGTAGTGGCGGATGCGGACGTCGATGTCGTCGTTCTTCAGCAGGGTGGGGATGACGGTGACGTCGGTCTGGCCGTAATGATAGGGGAAGAGGACGCGGGGGCGGACGATGCGCGCGGCGCGGACGAGCTGCCCGGGCGTCATGGTGTAGGGCTGGTTGCAGGGCATGAAGGCGATGTCGATGTCGCGGATGTCCTTCATCTCGGGGATGTCCTCGGTGTCGCCGGCGACGTAGATGCGGAGGCCGTCGATGGTGAGGACGAAGCCGTTGTCGCGCCCCTGGGGGTGGAACTGGGTGCGGCCCTCGGTGTAGTTGTAGGCGGGCACGGCCTTGACGTAGAGGTCGTCGGACAGCTTCAGGCGGTCGCCGTTGGCCATCACCTCGCCCTTGCCGAGCTTGTCGGC
This sequence comes from Bacteroidaceae bacterium, assembly GCA_024697785.1. Classification (GTDB taxonomy): domain Bacteria; phylum Bacteroidota; class Bacteroidia; order Bacteroidales; family Bacteroidaceae; genus UBA1189. The sequence goes on from JAILEU010000037.1 coordinate 29,501, forward strand.
ACAGCGCTGGTTGGTGATGAGACGCGTCGCCTCACCGGTGAGCAGCCGGATGGCCTCGGCGTCGAGGTGGTCGCCGTGCTCGTGGGTGACGAAGATGTAGTCGGCCTTGGGCAGGGCGGCAAAGTCAACGGTGCGCTCGCCCAGCTTGCGGACGGGGTCAACCTCGATTTCCTTGCCGTCGTATTCGATGCGGATGCTGCCGTGCATGAGGGCGTGGAAACGGATGAGCTTGCCACCCTTGGTCTTGAAGACGTCCCTCTCGGCTGCCAGCGTCGTGAGGGGCATCTGGGCCTGCTGCCAGGCGAGGATGCCGCCCGACAGGTTGGTGACGTCGAACCCCTTGGCGGTGAGGAGCTTGGCGGCGTCGGCTGAGCGGCGACCGCTGCGGCAATAGACCAGCACGGGACGTGCCGTGTCGAGCTGAAGCATGGCCTGCTCGATAAACGCGCTGTCGCGGACATCGATGTTCGAGGCTCCCTCGAGATGCCCTTCGGCAAACTCATCCGTGGTCCGGACGTCAACGAGCTGCACGCCGGGCTGACCGGCAAGGTCGGCAAACTGCGGGACACTGGCTTCCTTGTAAGAGGTTCCGTTACACGAGGAAAATGCGTTCATGCCCAGCAGGGCAAGGAGGCAGGAGAGGATTTTTTTCATTGTCGTCGGTCGATTTTTTGATTCTGGCGACAAATTTATAAAGAATTTGGCGTATCTTTGTCGAGTTGGCGACAAAAAAATCGAATAATCATAGAAAAAACAATGAAAAAGAGAATCAAACTGGCGTTGCTGCCCCGCATCCTCGTGGCCATCGGCCTGGGCGTGGTGTGCTCGCTGTTCTTCCCGGCCTGGGCGGTGCGTGTGTTTGTGACGGTGAACGGCATCTTCGGCAACTTCCTCGGGATGTTCATCCCGCTGCTCATCGTCGGCCTAATCGCCCCGGGCATAGCCGACCTGGGGCGAGGCGCGGGACGGCTGCTGCTGATTACGGCCGTGCTGGCGTATGTCTCGACGGTGCTGTCGGGGCTGTTTTCGTGGGCTACCTGCTCGCTGGTCTATCCCTCGCTGATAGGCCGTGCGGCCCCGGCGCTGGCGGGCGTGGACATGAGCGGAGGGCTGACGCCCTTCTTCACGGTCGAGATGCCGCCGTTCATCAACGTCACCACGGCGCTGGTGCTCGCCTTCATCATCGGCCTGGGCATCGTGGCCACGGGCGGCACGGCCCTGAAGCGGGGCATGGAGGACTTCCGCGGCGTGGTGACGATGGTCATCACGCGGGTCATCATCCCCCTGCTGCCTCTGTACATCTACGGCATCTTCCTGAAGATGGGCGCCGAGGGGAATGTGGCCACGGTGATGGGCATGTTCATCAAGATTATCCTTGTCATCATAGCCATGCACGTGACGGTGCTGCTGCTGCAGTTCGGTCTGGCGGGCATCGTTGCGCATCGCAACCCCCTGAAGGCGCTGTGGACGATGATGCCGGCCTACGTGACGGCGCTGGGCACGTCGTCGAGCGCTGCCACCATCCCCGTGACGCTAGCGCAGACGAAGAAAAACGGGGTGACGGTGGACGTGGCGGACTTCACGGTGCCTCTCTGTGCCACCATCCACATGCCGTGCAGCATCCTGAAGATAGTGGCATGCTGCATGGCCATCTCGCTCAGCCTGGGCATGCCGGTGGACTTCCGGACGTATGCGGGCTTTGTGCTGATGTGCGGCATCACGATGGTGGCTGCCCCCGGAGTGCCCGGCGGGGCGGTGATGGCCGCACTGGGGCTCATCGGCTCCATGCTGGGCTTCGATGCCAGCATGCAGGGCATCGTCATTGCCATCTACATGGCCATCGACAGCTTCGGAACGGCGGGCAACGTCACGGGCGACGGAGCCATAGCGCTGATTGTCGATACCATCCGTGCCCGGAAAACAGACGCTGGGGCTGAATAGAGAAATGCTTTGCTTTATCCCACTTTACATTATCCCACTTTACATTATCCCACTTTGCCTTAGCTCACTTGGCTTTAGCTCACTTGGCTTTAGCTCTCTTTTCCTTAGCTAATCATAGAGCTTAATCCATTCGTAGCCGTTGCCCGTGTCGTCCATATATCGGATGAAGTCCTCCAGACGGATGTTGAGCGAGGCGCGGTTGTCGTTGGGATGGAAGGATAGGTGGGTGTAGTTCTTCAGATTCTCGTCAAGGAACACATAGACGTGGTGCTCGGCATCGTTGACAAGTCCGAAGGGGCTGACGGAGCCGGGCTTCAGGCCGAGGTATTTCTCCATGCGCCACTCGGAAGCCAGGCTGAGCTTGCCCTGATGGAGCAGGTGCTCGAGGTCGTGGATGCCCATGGTGTGGTCGCACTGGAAGACGACGAGGTAGTGACGGTTGCCCTTGTGGTTGCGGAAGAAGAGGTTCTTGCAGTGGGTCCCAGGCAGGTTGCCCCAGTAGGGACGTCCGTCCTCGATGGTGGGAGTGGCAGGGTGCTCGGTGTAGGTGAAGGGGATGCCGAGCCGCTCGAGCCGCTCATAGACTTGTGGCTGGCCTATCATGACGTCAGATGGAGAGCACGGTGAGGACGTTGATGAGCTCGCGGTCGATGGGCTTGTTGATCTTGATAGCCCGCTCGATGGGTACATAGACAATCTGGTCGTTCTTGACGCCGATCATCACGTTGCGCTGTCCCTCCTTGAGGGCTTCGATGGCTGCCACGCCGAGGCGCGAGGCCAGGATGCGGTCGTGTGCCGTGGGTGTGCCGCCGCGCTGCAAGTGGCCGAGGATGGTGACGCGGACGTCATACTGGGGGTACTCCTTGCGTACGCGCTCGGCATAGTGCATGGCGCCGCCGTCTTTTTCGGAGACGATGACGATGCTGCTGTTCTTGCTCTTGCGGATGCCCCGCCCGATGAACTGTGCCAGCTGGTCGATGTCGGTGTCGTCCTCGGGGATGATGGCTGCCTCGGCGCCCGCGGCGATGGCGCTGTTCTGGGCAAGGAAACCGGCATCGCGCCCCATCACCTCGACGAAGAAGATGCGGTCGTGCGACGTGGCGGTATCGCGGATTTTATCGACGCAGTCCATGATGGTGTTGAGGGCGGTGTCGTAGCCGATGGTGCTGTCGGTGCCGTAGAGGTCGTTGTCGATGGTCCCGGGCAGGCCTATGCAGGGCATGTCATATTCGCGGGCAAAAGCCTGTGCGCCAGCCAGCGAGCCGTTGCCGCCAATGACGATGAGGGCGTCGATGCCGTGAGAACGCATGTTGGCATGGGCTTTCTTTCGTCCTTCGGGCGTCATGAACTCTTTGCTGCGGGCTGTTTTCAGGATGGTGCCGCCGCGCTGGATGGTGTTGCTGACGCTCTCGGTGGTGAAGTCCTTGATTTCATTGTTGATAAGGCCTTCGTAGCCGCGGTAGATGGCCTTTACCTTCCAGCCGTTGGAGATGGCTGCACGCGTCACCGCACGTATGGCGGCGTTCATACCCGGAGCATCGCCTCCGGAAGTGAGGATACCGATTGTCTTGATTTCTTTCATAACGAGGATATTTGGGGGATTATGGGAGCTTTTGGAGCTATAGCTACTAAAGATACTATAGGAACTATAGGTACTATAGGAACTATAGAATCTACAGGGGGGCGGCGGCTTTTACTTCCAGCTGAAGCTTGGTGGCTTCGGGGGCAGCCGTGACAACGATGGTGGCGTCGGAGGCTGGCATCTGCTCGACAAGCAGCTCTGACAGCTCGTCCTCGAGGTAGTTTTGCACGGCACGCTTCAGGGGACGGGCACCGAACTGCGGGTCGTAGCCCTTCGTGGCCAGAAACTCGCGCGCCGACGGCTCAACATCCACATGGGTGCCCAGGGCTTCCATGCGCTTGATGAGCTTGTCCACCTCGATGTCAACAATCCTGGCGATGGCGGGTTTGTCGAGCGGGTCGAAGGTGATGATCTCGTCGATGCGGTTGATGAACTCGGGCGAGAAGGTCTTGTTGAGAGCTTTCTGTATGACGCTGCGCGACAGTTCTTTGTCGCTGACCTGTGCCTGTGTGCTGAATCCGATGCCGCGTCCGAAGTCCTTTAGCTGACGCGAACCGACATTGCTGGTCATGATGATGACGGTGTTGCGGAAATCGACAAGACGCCCGTAACTGTCGGTGAGACGTCCTTCGTCGGTGACCTGCAGCAGGATGTTGAAGACGTCGGGATGAGCTTTCTCAATCTCGTCGAGCAACACGATGGAGTAGGGGCGACGGCGTACGCGCTCGGTGAGCTGTCCGCCCTCTTCGTAGCCCACGTAGCCCGGAGGGGCGCCGATGAGACGGCTGACGGTGAACTTCTCCATGTACTCACTCATGTCGATGCGGATGAGGGCATCGGCAGTTCCGAACATATAGGCAGCCAATTCCTTGGCTAATAGCGTCTTGCCAACACCCGTGGGGCCGAGGAACATAAAGGTGCCGATGGGGTGGTTGGGGTCTTTCAACCCCACACGGTTGCGCTGGATGGCACGGACAAGCTTCTCAATGGCGGTCTCCTGAGCGATGACGCATTTGTTCAGCTCGGCCTTCATGCCTTTCAGACGGATGCCTTCAGCCTGAGCGATGCGCTGAACGGGGATGCCCGACATCATGGAGACGACCTCGGCGACCCGTTCGGCATCGATGGTGATGCACTCTTCCTTATGCTGCTCGTCCCACTGTTCTTTCAGCTGCTTCAGCTCTTCCTGCAGGTGCTTCTCCTTGTCACGCAGTTCGGCTGCCACTTCAAAGTGCTGTGCCTTGACAGCCGCGTTCTTCTGGGCGGTGGTGTCAGAAAGCTCGCGCTCCTTTTCTTCCATCTCCGGCGAGGCGGTGATGTGGCTCAAGTGGGCTCGCGAGCCTGTCTCGTCCAGCACATCGATGGCCTTGTCGGGGAACGAGCGGTCGGTGATGTAGCGCTCGGCCAGTTTAGCGCAGGCCTCCAGCGCATCGTCGGTGTAGCGTACGTTGTGGTGCTCCTCGTAACGGTCACGTATGTTGCGGAGGATCTGCACAGTCTCGTCGAGCGTAGTCTGCTCCACCAGAACCTTCTGGAAACGGCGTTCCAGTGCCCCGTCCTTCTCGATGCTGTTGCGGTATTCGTTCAGCGTGGTGGCACCGATGCACTTTATCTCGCCACGGGCAAGTGCGGGTTTCAGCAGGTTGGCAGCATCCATCGAACCGGCAGCGTTTCCGGCACCGACGATGTTATGGATTTCATCGATGAAAAGGATGATATTGGGATTGCTCTTCAGTTCGTTGATGATGGAACGGATGCGCTCCTCAAACTGTCCGCGGTACTTCGTGCCGGCCACTACGGCGCCCATGTCGAGCGAGACAACACGTTTGTTGTAGAGCATGCGCGAGATGTCGTGCGACACGATGCGCATAGCCAGCCCCTCGACAATGGCCGACTTGCCAACGCCAGGTTCGCCGATGAGCATGGGGTTGTTCTTCTTACGGCGGCTGAGAATCTGGGCCAGACGCTCAATTTCCTTCTCACGTCCGACGACGGGGTCGAGCTTTCCCTGGGCTGCGGCTGCTGTCATGTCAACGCTGAAGTTATCCAGTACGGGGGTGTCGTTGTCGCCTTCCACCTCGGTGGCGTGCGGGGCGGACGGGGCCTTTCGCGGGCTGTTGTCCATGCGGGGTGAGAAGAGGAGGTCTTCCTCGTCGTCCTCGTCGTTGTCGTTACTGTCGTTCGTGCGCCGGTTGTTCAAGCCGGTGTGTAGGTCTATCTCATTTCGGACGCGATTGTAAGTGATGCCCATAGCTGTCAGAGCCTGATTGGCCTGAGTGCCCTGTTGCTTCAGCAGAGCCAGCAGCAGATGTTGGGTGTCGGCGATGTCCTCGTGGCTCAGACGGGCCTCGAGCTGGGCAATTTTCATAATCTGGCTGGCAGCAAAGTCAAGTGACATTTCGTCAGCGGGGCTGTCAGACGGCGAAACGTCGGGCAGGGTTGGGCTCTTCATCTGTGTAGCGTCTTGCAACACCCGCTCGCGCAGCCGGCGCAAGTCAACCTGAATGGCTTGCAACAGGGTGGTGGCAGCATTGTCGCCGTCACGTAAAAGCCCCAGCAACAGGTGCTCAGGGGCAATGACGGGACTGCACATACGCCGAGCTTCCTCGGCACTGTATGCGAGAACTTCTGCTATCTTGGTAGTGAATGAATTGTTCATTTACGATTGTCTTATTTTTCGAATAGTCTTTTACCGGCTACAACTGCAAACCGCGTGCCAAAGGGAAGGAAAGGGGGTGTATGGCAGGTTCATTCCTGCGAGTAGTGGACGGTTTCAACGGCTATCAGTTTGTCGTAACGAGATCCGAAAGGACGGTGATAGACACTGATGACGTATTCGTTTTCGGTTTCGTAGAAGCTGCCGTCAAAAACAGCCTCAGGCTTTTTGGCGGGTTGGTCGGGCACAAAGACGTATTGGTAGTCGTAGGCACCCATCTTCAGCAACACGGCACATTCGTAGGTGTGGGTGGCGGGATTGTACAACATCCTGTAATTGTCAGAGTAACTGTAGTTTGAGAAACATCCTGCCACATAAAGTGTGCCGCCTTCGAGCGGGTAGGGGAGGCCGAGTGTGAAGTGGGCGAAGAAGTAATCAGCCTCAGTATCAACGTCTTCGGCAAGGTTATAGCGGACGAGAAAGCGCCCGTTGTGATCGGCATCGAAGCTATAGGCACGGCGCTGAGCATCGGGCATCAGAACGGCGTGATAATATGGCTCGTAGAAGTCAATTTTGTCTACGTTCTGTGAACCGTAGTGCATGTTGATAACTTCGAAACGGCGGAACTCGTTGTTTCCGTGAAAGATGAGGTTCTTGTTATGCTCATACTCCAGCATGCCAGGACGGATATAGGTGGGCTGAATATCTGTCACTGTCATGTCGGGCCGATTGTTCTGGCTGACAATCACTTTAAGCTCCTGTCCAGGACGTTCGATGGCGTAGTCGGGATGAGCGATGCGAAACGACACCTGCTGGTGCGAGGCATAGGTGTCCACATCTGTATTTGAAGTAACACTGGCAGAGACTGTTACTAGTGGCTCAAGTACTTGGAAACAGGCTTCGGCAAGAACGGGGTGTCCTTTATAGTTAGGCTGTTCGTCCGAGGAAACGGCGCTTGACTCTTCATCGTATATCTGCACACGGTAGTTGCCGGAAACTTTAAGACTTACGTTGTCGTTTGGAAAGTCAATAGCATAGTGTGTGTATAAGAACGTAGTGTTCAATGAGTTGAGATAGTATTCTATAGGCTGGTCGTTGAATCCCTCCATATATTCAGACTGCATGAGGTCAGAGGGCGAACCGTCTGAATTGCAGTGTACAAGATGGAAGCAAAGGCGATGGTATTCATGTGAGAAGTAGTCGAAGGAAACGGTCACGTGGTCGTCGCTATCAAGCACCACAACAGGCTGTTGCATCCAATCGCCGTTACAGATGGTCTGTAGTGTATGTACCAATGGCGTGAAAATGCGATTGGAGGGAACAGCCAAGGCATGAGCCAAACAACTGCATAATATAAAAAAGTATAGGAAGAGTCTTTTTCTATGCATGGGTGTTACGTTGTCGGTTTCAATCGACTGCAAAAGTAATTGTTTTTTGGATATTTCAGCAACCCAAAGGGATATTTTTTTTTAACGCATTAGAAATTCGTTTAAAGAAAAAACTAATTCAAACGCATTTTCATTTTCAAACGCTTTTTCACTTCGGAACGAACTTACGTTCCCTTAACGACCTAATGAATTGAATTAATGCCCTAGAAAACTATCCGAATGGAATTTGACGAAAATTGTTTTAATCGGCATTATGTTTAATTTGTAATTTGAGTTTTTTGAGACTATTAATATGTCACTACTCCATGCTGTTTAAAACTTTGAAAAATTCTGTTTAACACCTACTACATACGCCATTCCGAATAGATAATACTATTGGAACAGCGTAATAATCAAAAGAGTTTCGACCAACGGGGTCGTTAGGACTTCTCTTCTTGAAGGATGGCTAAGGCCTTGTCGAGCACCGTGGTATCGTCAATGCAGACAAGGCCTCCATCGGGACCGGGCTCAAGATGGATGCCGACACTCTCGCCAAGGCTGAAATTCTGGCCACCAAAGAAATTGCGAACGGTTTCGACGGTCATGTTCAGCTCGTCGGCTATGCGGTGCATACTTCCCTCGGGCAGTGAATCCTTAATGGCCCGAAGTTCATTGAATGTCATTAACTTGCTCATAAGAAATTATTTTGAATGTAAATGAATGCGTAAATGGCGATGAAAACATACGTCAGGTACATGACGAGACGAATGAAAGTGATATCTTGCATGAGGTATCCGGAAGACGTGTAGAAATTTGTAATTTTCTTAGGTTCATGGTTGAAACGTCTGCTGAACAGATGATAAATCAAATAGACGAGGCCTCCGACAGTTATGCCGAACAACGCCCCGCAAAGGACATCGCCCGGATAGTGCACACCAAGGTAGATGCGCGAGAAAGATGTGATGATTGCCCAAACAAGTATAGTGAAAGTCAATCCTTTATGTCGAAACAATAACGCAAAGAACATGAATAGTCCAAAACTGTTGGCAGCATGCGACGAGATGAACCCGAACTTGCCTGATCGCCCTGCGTTTACGATGTCAATCTGGCCAAGGATGGCTGGATCCTGACAAGGGCGCAGGCGGCTCACCCAAGGCTTAATGACGCCCGACGAGACGCGGTCGCAGACATAGACAGTCGCAGCTATCATCAGTACCAGCAACAAGAAATTGCGGAAGCTGTTGTTCTTGAACAATATGAACAGAATCGTAACGGCCAAGGGCATCCAGATCCACGTGCCAGTGAAGAGTTTCATGACGCCGTCCATGTAGAGGGAGTCACTTCCGTTTAAGAAGAGCATCAGACGTTGGTCGAGGGCGATGAGTTCGTTCATTGTACTGAATTTCAGTTGTTCAATAGGTTCAGGGGAATCAGATGACCGTAAGTGACTTTGTTTCAATCCAGCCCACGTTGCCATCCTCAAGGGCTATTTGTTTCCATGCTTGCATGGCATCATCAGTGATGGTGACTTTCCGCCCCTCGTGGAGCACGAAGAGCTCGGTGCCACTGGGGCTGGGGGTGCTTCGGACGACGACACTCGGATCCATGACGATGGCCTCAGTACGATTGTTGAGGCGGCGTTTCTGCCCGTAGCCGATGCCGTTGGAGCAGACCGTCAGAAACAGCAAGATGAGGGCAAGGATGAGGGAGGTCTTACGGAGACTGCGCTTCCGGCCGAACACAAAGAGCGCCACGGCAAACAGGAAGAGCAGGAACGTGACAATGGCAACGCGTGCCCAGCCGTCAAGCGAAAGAAGGCTGGTGAGGGAGCGAAACCAGCGAACAAAGAAAATCTCTACCCTATCATTCACACGGTCTATAGTCTTGCTGCGGGCAAGGTCGAGGTTGAAGCGGACGTCCTTGTCCGATGGGTTGAGGCGCAAGGCACGCTCGTAGTTAAGAATGGCGCGCGACATGTCGTCAACTTTGTAGTAGGCATTGCCGAGGTTGTAGTAGAGTACAGCCGACTCGCCGTCGATGAGCAGACGCTCGTAGAGGTCAATGGCCGTTGCATATTCACCAGCCGAGTAGGCGCTGTCAGCCAAGGCTTTTGATACTTCGGCATGGGTGCTGTCGGAAGCAAAACTGAACGACTGGGCATCAGCCGCTATCGTGTCGGCACTCGTTTGTGCTGGCAATGAGATGCTGACAAACAGCGCGACAAACAGGACGGTGAGAGACGGAAGGGATGCTATTCTTTTCATATTACAGATGCTTTATGGGATTTAACTTTTCAGACAGCCTTCCAGCTTGTCCATGAGATTGACGGTACGTTCGTAGATATCCTGCATCTTCACGCCTGAGATGGCGGGTGCATATCGGGCAAACTCGCAGTCGCTCAGAAGGGCTGTGAACTCCCCTACCGTGGTTTCGGGTGCGCCCTTGGCTGCCAGCTCGGTGGCGATGTTGTCCTTGGAGAGGCTGGCGACGGGGATGCCGAGTTTGTCGCTGGTATAGCCCCATAATGCCTTGAGCGTCTCGTCATAGAAGGCAGCCTCGTTACCGCCGGCCATGAGGGCCTTGGCAGCCTTCAGACGTTTGGAGGCCACCTTGTTAGCCTTCTTCGTCTTAACCTTGGCAACGTTGGCGTTTTCAATGGCCTTCTTACGCCAGACTAGGATGGTTGTTAGCAGAATCAGAACAGGGATGAGGTAGAACAACCAGTAGGACGTTGAACCGAAGAAACTGACGCCCCGCTGCTGCAGGTGCGCGTCCTTCAGATGGATGTAGCGGATGTCCTCGCCCAGCAGGCGCAGATCTTCCTTGTTCACATAGCCCGATGTGACGGCTGTCGTGGAGCCGTTGCCGCGGTTGACTTTCAGGGTGTAGGGGGATGTGGTGAGAGTTTTGTACTCCTTGGACTTGGTGTCGAAATAAGAGAACTGGAAGCCTGGAATCTGGTAGTCGCCAGCATGGCGTGGAATGGCAAGGTACTCGATGACCTTGTTGCCCGACAGACCGCCTGTCTTCAGCTTGAAATTGTTTTCTACTTTAGGGTCATAAACCTCAAAATCAGTCGGGAAAGCCAGCTCTGGCGTCTTCAACAGCTTCATGTTTCCTGTGCCGGAGATGACGAGGCGGACAGTTACGGCTTCGTTCTCTTTCAGCTCCTGCGTGCTGATGTCAGAGGAGATGCTGAAGTCCCCCACCCCGCCATAATAAGATGCCGGGCGCCCAGCTGGTAATGGACTGACCTCGATGTTTAGCTTGGGAGTACGAAGTGTCTTTTCGACATTGGTGTAGGTGCTGCCGCCGTTGAAGAAGATGTCGAAGGGGTCAGCGGTGCGTACCTGCTGGCGGATGGTGGCCTCGTAAGTGACAGAGGGGATTTCGAGCGTGCCCGTTTGCTGGGGGAAGAGCACGAACTGACGCCACACAAGGGTTTTGTAGTTGCGCCCACGATAGTGTTCGAGCGTGAACTCCTTGTTTGTCGGCAAATCGACTTCCTGCATGTGGAATCCTTTCAGGTCGGGCATATTGCCATTCAGCTGCACGAGGTTGAGGGTCGTATAAACCTTGTATGTCAGCAGGATGGCCTCTTGTTCAAAGACCTTGGTCTTGTTGGCGGATGTCACCAGGAAGAGATCACTCTCGCTGATCTGTCCGCTGCCGGATGACTGAGCACTACTACCCGACCCGCTGCCCGAACCCGTCGAACTGCCGGATGACGTGCCTCCACCCTGCCCTGCAGAAGGCTCATCTGGAGGAAGAACTTTTATTTTCACACTTTTGGATTCGAGCGTCTTGCCTCCAGCTGTGATGGTGGCAGGAGGTATGGTGTAGGTTCCTTCTTTACGCCCACGCAACACGTATGTGTACGTGATGGACGAGCTTTTCTTGCCATTAATGATGGAGATTTGAGACGAGCGGCTCGGACCCATCAGGACGTCAAAGTCGCTGATGTTGCCTATACGGAAGTCCTTAACGGTTTGCGTGTTAATGGAATAAGCCAACTGAAACTGGTTGCCCTGCACCACGGTACTCGGGGCCTGAACGGTGAAACTCAATTCGTCGGCATAGACCCGGCCTGATGTCAGCAGGATGAGGGCCAAGAGCACTATGTTGTTACATGTCGTTCTTCTTTTCATTCTATCCTTATTCTATATAAGATTCACAAATGATTTTTTAGCTTGGGAGGATGGCATATAGAGGCAGATTACCAATCCTTATCCAGCTTTCGGTTCTTCTGATTCTCAATTTTCTGTGCCTTTTCCTGAAGGTCTTTCTCGTCTTGCATCAGCGCCTGCAGAATCTGCTCGGCATTCTCTTTGGAGATGTCGCGCTCGTCCTCGTTCTGTTGCTGTTGTTGCTGTTGCTGATCCTGCTGCGGCTGCTGCTGGTCGTCCTGACTGTTTTGTTGCTGTTGCTGCTGATCCTGCTGGTTCTCGTTGTTGCCTGGCGGTACAGCGTTGTAAATGGCCTTGGCCTTGGCGAGGTTGAAACGGGTTTCATGGTCGGCAGGATTTGCCTTCAATGCTTCCTTGTAGGCGGCGATGCAGTCGGCATACGTCTGTTTGACACCTTGGCTTTGGGTGTTCATCTCAAAAAGTCCGCGCAAATAGAGCGTGTTGCCGATGTTGTGGCTGATAGCAGCCTTAGCCATCGGGTCGTTCTCGTTGGCAGCCGAGGCGTTGTAGAGGTCGATGATTTCTTGGCAGACCTCACTGAACTGGGCGTTGGGAACGCTGTCGGTGATCAGATGGCTGTAGAGCGTGTTAGCTAGGTCGTATTTGGCATCGGCGTAAGCAGGGCTCATGTCGGCAGCCTTGCGGAATTTTATTTCAGCACCGTTCCAGTGGTTGTGGGCATACGATCGATTGCCGCTGCGGACATAGCTGCGGTCCGTGCGACGCTGTGCCTGAGCAGGCTCGGCAAGCATACAAAGGAGTAAGCCTACAAGAATATATGACAAGGTGTTATGCTTTCTCATCTCGAAACAGTTTAATGTTTTTGAACAAGGGGTTTTTCTTCAGCAGAATCAGCATTTCCATCGCCAGCAGCACGAGAGCAATCCAAGCCAGCACCTGGAACTGTTCATCGAAGTCGGAATAGACAGTTGTCTCCAAGTCGGCTTTCGCCAGCTTGTCTATCTCCTTCTGCAGCAGCTTCTGGGCGGCGTTGGTGTTATCGACGCGGATGTATGCCCCTCCGCCGGCCTTGGCAATCTCCTGGCACATTTGTTCGTTCAGGCGGGTGACGATGACGTTGCCCTCCTTGTCCTTGCGGTACTCGTTGGCTTTGTCACCGGGAATGGGTGCACCTTCAGGTGAGCCAACGCCCAGCACATACACCATCATGCCCTTCTCGGCAGCGGCTTTAGCGGCCTCTTCTGCCCCACCCTCGTGGTTCTCACCATCGGTGATGATGATGATGGCGCGTCCCACATCCTCGCGGGGGGTGAAGCTGCGCGTTGCCATGTTGATGGCTGCTCGGATGTCGGTGCCCTGCGTCGTGATGAGGTTAGGTTCGATGGTCTCAAGGAACATTTTTGCAGAGATGAAGTCGCTGGTGATGGGCAGTTGAATGAATGCCTCGCCTGCAAAGACGATAAGGCCGATTTTGTCGTCCTGCATTTCATCGACAAGCTTGGCAATAATCTTCTTCGACTTCTCGAGCCGGCTGGGAGCGACGTCTTGTGCCAGCATGGAGTTTGAGATGTCGAGCGCTATCACCGTCTCGATGCCCTGACGCTTGATGGTCTCCATCTTTGTTCCGAACTGGGGACGAGCTGCGACAAGTATCAAGAAGAACAACGCGGCAAACGTAAGCCAAAACTTCAGTTTGTAGCGCAACGACGACACCTCGGGCATCATATTCTTCAGCAAATCGGGGTCGCCATACGTTTTCAGATTGCGCTTCCGACGCAGATTCGAGCCGATGAAAAGAGCTATCAGCACGGGCAGCACTATCAGTAGAAAGAGGTATGTAGGATTTTCGAATCTAAACATGGTGGGATATCATTGCACAGATGAACAATTCATGGGGTTAGGGAATACGACGCAGAATGGTCAGACGAAGTAGCAACTCAAGCAAGATGCAGAGTGCGGCGGCCAGGGCAAAGGGCACGAACTCTTCGTTCTTTCGACTGAAGTCCTTTACGTTGAGCTTGGCCTTCTCGAGCTTATCAATTTCCTCATAGACCTCTTTCAGTTTGCTGTTGCTGGTGGCACGGTAGTATTGCCCGTCAGCTGTCTGGGCAATCTGCTGCAGCGTGTTTTCGTCGATTTCAACGGGCACATTCTGATAGATGGTAGTGCCGGCATAGGTTTGGAAGGGATACGGAGCTGTGCCGTTTGTGCCCACGCCGATGGTATAGACGCGGATGCCGAAGGTCTTGGCAATCTCAGCAGCCGTCAGCGGCGAGATGACGCCTCGGTTGTTCGAGCCATCCGTCAAGAGGATGATGACCTTCGACTTGGCCTTACTGTCCTTCAGACGGGTGACAGCATTAGCGATGCCGTCGCCGATGGCGGTGCCGTCCATGATGGTACCCTTCTGCACCATGTCGCACGACACATTGTTGAAGATGTTCAGCAGAACAGCATGGTCCGTCGTCAGGGGCGACTGTGTGAAGCTCTGTCCAGCAAAGATGGTGAGGCCGATGTTGTCGTTGGGACGCCCGTTGATGAAGTCTGCAGCCACCTGCTTAGCAGCTTCCAGACGGTTGGGCTTAAGGTCTTCGGCAAGCATACTGGTGGAGATATCGACAGCCATCATGATGTCGATGCCTTCGACTTCGCTGCGCTGCCAACTGTGGGTAGACTGCGGTCGGGCAAGGACAACGATGAGCAGGACAAGCCCGGCCACACGCAACACAAACGGCAGATGTCTTAGCCACGTGAGGGGGCTTGGGGGCAGCGAGGCGTACATGGATGTTGTGGAGACCTGCATGTCAGGCTCGCTGCGGTCGTTGCGAAGCAGGTACCAGACGATGTAGCCGACAACGGGGAGAATCAGAAGGAAGTATCCTGGATTTGCAAATGTCATTTCTTTTTCCTCCTTTATATAAACAGATAGATAAAGTTGGCCAGCACCCAGGCGGCAATGAGCAGGGCGGCAAGGCCAATGACAATGATGCCCACCAGCAGCCAACGCTTCTGCGTTAGCGACATGCCCTTTACAACCTCGACGTACTCTATCACCTGCTCCTGGCCTTCAACCTCCTCGGGCTTTGTCTGGTCAACAAAGTCGGTGACAACACCATAGTGGTGCATCTTCTCATTCTCGAAAGGCTGGAACTTGGCAAACTTGACGAAGTCGGAAGTGGAGAGCAAGTTCTGCATCTCGTCATACTGCTCGGGGGTGACAATGTCTTTCATCTTTTCCAGCACCTCGGCTGAGGTCATCTCGGTGGCATTGATGCCAAAACGGTTCTGAATATAGACACGCAGTGCATCGGTGAGGTCGGTGTAGTAGGCCTTCGCATCCTCTTTAGCCCAACCTTTGTTCTCGTTTATCTCGCCGAGCGACATGCTGGCCTGCACATGGGCAGGAATCTTGGGCTCTAGCGTCACACGCCTGAGGATAGGTTGATTCTTGAGATAGTGCTGCAAGAGATAGATGAACAGGAAGACCAGCACGGCAACACCCAACAGAGTGAACAGCAGCGGCTTTACCTCGCGGAACAGCAGCGGCGCCTTTCGGATGTCCTTGATGCCGCAGATGGTGTAGAGGTACTCTTCGGTGATGGTATTGTTCTCGGGCAGGACATCGTCAACCATCCACACCTTCAGGGCCAGCGCATTCGAGCAGTAGGTCATGCTGTCGGCCACTACTTCGAAGCTGTTGATGTGGTAGAGACCAGGGTTGAAGGAAGTGATGGTGATGTCCTGATGAAGGGTCATACGACTGCCGTCGTTCAGATAGATGGTGTCGATGGGCGTTGTGCTGACAACCTCGATGTCTGCCGAAAGGGAGTCGCGGATCTGAGGCATCAGGGCCTCTTCCAGCACAAACGAAATGCTGTCGTTCACGTCAGGCATCTGAACAGCCTGTCCTTTGCCGCAGGTGACATTCAAGTGGATGCACGTCTGTTCGCCGATAAGCAGATTCAGGCTGTCGATGGTGGCTTCAACCTTGATAGCTGTCTGTCCCCACGAAGGGCTGAGTCCGAACAAGCCCGACAACAGAAGGGCCAGGACCGGCATTCTCTTATGATGAAGCAAGAACTTCATACGGCTCATTTCATATCTTTTGTAATTCGTTCTTATTCCTTTTTATCAATCACACGCCTCTTTTGGCAAACAGCGCCAGAAGGGCTTTCACATAGTCTTCGTCCGTACGTACAGACACGCTGTCCACGTTGCACTTCAACAGCGTGTCGGTGAGTTTTTGCTGGCGATCAACCCACCAAGCATGGTGCGAATTACGCACGCGGGCAGACGATGTGTCGATGTACTGTGTGGCACTTGTCTCAGCATCGCGTACCTTCATCAGTCCGACATTGGGTAACTCCTCCACCCGACGGTCGTACACCTGAATGGCTACCACATCGTGTTTGCGGTTGGCAATCGTCAGGGCATCCTTGAGGTCGTGACTATCGATGAAATCGCTCATCAGGAAGCACGTGCAACGTTTCTTGATAGCATTGGTAAGGTATTGGAGGGGGACGTTGATGTCCGTCAGGCGGCTTTCGGCATGGAAGTCGAGCAGCTCACGAATGATGTAGAGGATGTGCTTGCGGCCCTTCTGAGGCGGAATGAAGCGCTCCACCTTGTCCGTAAAGAAGATGACACCGATTTTATCGTTGTTCTGGATAGCCGAGAAGGCAAGCGTTGCAGCAATCTCGGCAACCATGTCCTTTTTATACTGGACAGCCGTGCCGAAGTCGAGGCTTTGCGACATGTCAACCAACAGCATGACGGTGAGTTCGCGTTCCTCTTCATAGACTTTCACGTATGGATGGTTGAAGCGGGCCGTGACGTTCCAGTCGATGTCACGTACATCGTCGCCGTACTGATACTCACGCACTTCAGAGAAGGCCATACCACGCCCCTTGAAAGCCGTGTGGTACTGTCCGGCAAACAGGTTGTTGGACAGTCCGCGCGCCTTTATCTCTATCTTGCGTACTTTTTCTATCAGTTCGTTTGCATCCATGTCATCAGGGCACTTCAACCTTGTTCAGAATCTTGCTGACGATTTCCTCGGCAGCGATGTTGCTGGCTTCGGCTTCGTAGGTGAGCCCGATGCGGTGGCGCAGCACGTCGTGGGCAACGGCACGTACGTCCTCGGGAACGACATATCCGCGACGCTTGATGAAGGCGTAGGCACGGGCGGCAAGGGCGAGGTTGATGGAGGCACGGGGCGAGCCGCCGAAGGATATCATGTTCTTCAGTTCCTTCAGGTCGTACTTGTCGGGATAGCGTGTGGCAAACACGATGTCGGCAATGTACTGCTCAATCTTTTCGTCGATATAGACTTCGCGGACAATGTTGCGGGCGGCAAGAATCTCATCGGCCTTCATAATGGGCTTAACGGTCATCTTCTCGCCGCTGATATTCTGACGGATAATCTTCTTCTCCTCGTCGAGCTTCGGATAGTCGATGACAACTTTCATCATGAAACGGTCCACCTGAGCTTCGGGAAGCGGATAGGTACCCTCCTGCTCGATGGGGTTCTGCGTAGCCATCACCAGGAAGGGCTCGGGCAGCTTGTAGGTCTCCTTGCCGATGGTCACCTGACGCTCCTGCATGGCTTCGAGCAATGCGCTCTGCACCTTGGCGGGGGCTCGGTTGATTTCATCAGCCAGCACGAAGTTGGCAAACACGGGACCTTTGTTGGGAAGGAACGTCTCGTCCTTTTGGCTATAGATCATAGTGCCGGTGACATCGGCAGGTAACAGGTCAGGAGTAAACTGGATGCGGCTGTACTTGGCATCGATAAGGGATGAAAGCGTCTTGATGGCAAGCGTCTTGGCCAAGCCGGGAACACCTTCGAGCAGGACGTGTCCATCGGAAAGCAGACCGATGAGAAGCGATTCCACGAGGTGTTTCTGACCGACGATTACCTGGTCCATGCCCGCCATCAGGTTGGTGACAAAAGCACTCTGTCTTTCAATTTTTTCGTTCAGTTCACGAATGTCAATGGTAGTGGTCATATTTTTTTTTATTGTATGGGTTTATGCTATGATTTTTTTATTTGGCTTTCAGTTCAGGGATGGCGATGCTCTTACCCACTTGTACGCTGTTGGGGTTCTTCAGGCCATTATGTTTGACGATGTAGGGCCAGAGGCGTTTGTCGTTGTAGTATTTGCGTGCCAGCTGGACAATGGTTTCGCCCTCCTGCACGGTATGCGTCGCTTTCGTGCCGAGGATAACGTAGCCCGTAGTGTCAGCCATCGTGATGTCTTTGAGGCTCTTTTCGCCTGAACGGGCTGGCTGGACAGTTGTTTTCTGCTGTGCAGGCTTAGCTTCCGCTGACTTAGCTTCGGCAGGCTCAGCCCCGGCTGGCTTCACTTCCAACGTCTTTGCCTCTTCAGGGACGGCTTGGGTGGTCTTGACTTCGAGCGTCTTTCCCTCCTCTGAAGATATTTGTGTACTATCATGAACGATGCTTGCCGTAGTAGAGCATGCCGCGGGGGTTGGTTTGGGCGAATCCGTCTTTATGACGATATTAGGCTTTTTGTCGCTGAAATCGACGTGTTCGACCTTAATGCTGTTCTCTTTCTCTCCTGCTGCATGAGCATATGTAGGCTTTTCAAACCCCTTTCCAAAGGTGATGTAGATATAGAGACAGACTGAAACGAGGAGTAACAAGACGATGGGCAGCCAGTAATGCCACGAACGGCGCGGTCTTCTCGTCCTCTTTACGTTGTCTGGCTCTCGCTTCAAGGCCTCTGGTTCAGGAGTGCCGGTTTCCTTCCTTACTGGCTCATCCTCAGGTACAAGAATCGGTTCTGGCTCTATGGCTATCTCGGTCTCTGGCTCTGTCGTTGCCTCTGGCCGGGCAGCTTCCCCTGAATCCGCTTTTGTCCCGGCTGATTCCACAGGCTCGGGTTCTGTCATTGTTTCTACATCAGCCGCAGCTTCGTATACTGAAGGCGTTTCTGACTCCGATTCTGTCCCTGCCGGCATTTCCAGCGCAGTCGTCTCTTCCTGTACTTCCGGCTTTTCTTCTGCAGCAGAAGAGAACGTCTCATTCACTTCATCAGCATGCAGCAGAGCACCCGCGTCCAAACCGGCATCTTCCACTCTGTCAGTTTCTTCCTGGGTGGAGTAACCGTCGTTTAGCTCCGTTGTTTCGAACTGGGCAAAGGGCTTGTTAATGCGTTCCTTCAGCGCTGTTTCGGGCAGGAACGTCACTTTGCGGTAGCCCTTGATGACGATGCGCTCACCGGTGTTGACATCGACGCTCTCCCTGCCCATGACGGCTGAGAGCTTAAATGTCCCCCACCCCTTCACTTTAACAATGTCATCCTGTGCAAGGCCGTCGGCAAGCACATCGAAGAAGGCGCGGACGAAGCCCTCGGCTTGCGATGCCGTGAGGCTGCTCTTCTCAGCAAGCTCTTCCGCGAGGTTCAGTACAGATAATTTCTTCTCCATGTCGTTTCACTTATTGCCTTGATACATGGTCTTCTGCCGACGCTTCCATGTTGTCTGCGTCTGCGTTGAATCTCTCTTTCAGCGAGGCGCTTTGCTTGAAGCTCAGGGCCAGTTTGGGCGGAATCAGGTAGCGCTTGCCCGTGGTGGGATTGACGGAGACGCGCTCCATCTTCTTCTTCACTTCGAAGGTGCCGAACCCCACAGCGGCAATGGTGTCGTTTTCCTCCAGATGGCTCGTCATCAATGCCTCGAAATCCTCTATAAGCTTCAGCGTGTCGGACGGCGTACGTCCCGTGCGCTTGGAGAGCGCTGTGATAAATTCCTTGTTGTTCATGTTTCAGATGGTTTTTGCGTAGAGGTCAAATTCGTCGGCATCGGTGACGAGGACGTTGTAGAATTGTCCTGCCGTCAGCTTGTTTCCATTCTTTTCTATCAACACTTCGGGGTCAACCTCTGGCGAGTCGTATTCCGTACGTCCGATGTAGTAGTCTCCCTCCTGGCGGTCTATGATGACGCGGATAGTTTTGCCTATCATCGAATGGCTTACCTCGCCGGCAATCTCCTGCTGGACGGCCATCAGCTCGTTAAGACGTTGCTGCTTGACATCGTCGGGAACATCGTCGGCGTAGTGTTCAGCGGCATAGGTGCCCTCTTCCTCGCTATAGGCAAACGCACCCATTCGCTCGAAGCGAGCATGCCGCACAAACGTTTTCAGTTGCTCGAAATCATCGTCTGTCTCGCCTGGGAAACCTACCATCAGCGTCGTACGGAGGAAGATGCCGGGCACCTCGCGACGAAGGGTCGCAAGCAGGTTGTAGGTCTCCTGAGAGGTGATGTGACGGCGCATGCGCTTCAGCACGGGGTTGCTGATGTGCTGCAAGGCGATGTCGAGGTAGTTGCACACGTTGGGGCGCTCGCGCATCACGCGCAACAGGTCGAAGGGAAAGCCCGTGGGATAGGCATAGTGAAGCCTGAGCCACTCCACGCCGCGGATATCGGCCATCTTCTCCGTCAGCTCGGCAATGCTGCGCTTATGATAGAGGTCCAGCCCATAGTACGTCAGATCCTGCGCAATAAGCTGTATCTCCTTGACCCCCTGATTAGTCAGCCAACGCACTTCGTCCAGAATCTCTTCCATCGGACGGGAGACGTGATGGCCTGTAATGATGGGAATGGCGCAATAGGCACACAGACGGTTACAGCCCTCGCCGATTTTCACGTATGCATAGTGCGAAGGCGTCGTTATCACTCGCTGAAAACGAAGGCTTTGTTCCGAAGTCTGGCCGTCTGAAGCCGGACCGTCTGCTTTCCTGAGCAGCCTAACCTCTTCAACCAGTTCGTTCCAGTTGAACTTGCCGAAGTATCGGTCCACTTCGGGAATCTCATCGTTGAGTTCCTGGAAGAAGCGCTCCGAGAGGCAGCCCATCACGTACACCTTGCGGACGTGACGATGTGCCTTCTGCTCACAGACTTCGAGTATCATGTTGACGGATTCCTCCTTGGCGTCGCCGATGAATCCGCAGGTATTGATGACCACAATCTCGCCGCTCACATTGTCGGGATTATGACAGACGGTGTAGCCCAACGCCTCCAATCGCTTCATCAGCTTCTCCGAATCTACCAGATTCTTTGAGCAGCCCAGCGTGATGACGTCTATGCGGTTACGGATCATTGGAAATTAGTTGAAGAGTGAATCGACAAATTCTTCTTTGTCAAACAACTGCAAATCGTTTATGCCTTCGCCCAGTCCAACGTATTTGACCGGAATCTGGAACTGATCGCTGACGCCAATGACGACGCCTCCCTTAGCCGTGCCGTCAAGTTTGGTGATGGCAAGGGCTGTCACTTCGGTAGCCTTGGTGAACTGTTTGGCCTGCTCGAAGGCGTTCTGTCCTGTGCTTCCGTCAAGCACCAGCAGCACCTCGTCAGGGGCATGGGGAACGACTTTTTTCATGACGTTCTTTATCTTCGTCAGCTCGTTCATCAGGCCGATTTTGTTGTGCAGGCGTCCGGCTGTGTCGATGATGACGACATCGGCGTTGTTGGCAACGGCCGACTTCATGGTGTCGAAGGCCACCGACGCAGGGTCGGCACCCATATTCTGCTTGACGACAGGCACATCGGCTCTCCTGCCCCACTCCACAAGCTGCTCAACGGCAGCTGCACGGAACGTGTCGGCGGCACCCAGATAGACGTTTAGACCGGCTGTCTTGAACTTATTGGCCAGTTTTCCAATCGTAGTGGTCTTGCCTACGCCGTTCACACCTACCACCATGATGACATAGGGCTTCTGGTCGGTGTCAAAGACGAAATTGTCGGCATCGCCCGAGCGGTTCTCGGTGAGCAGAGCCGCTATCTCTTCTTTCAGAATGCGGTTCAGCTCGTTGGTGTTGAGGTATTTGTCGCGTGCCACGCGTGCTTCGATGCGTTTGATGATTTTAAGCGTGGTCTCAATACCTACATCGCTGGTGATGAGGGCTTCTTCAAGGTTGTCCAGCACTTCGTCATCGACTTTCGACTTGCCGGCAACGGCACGGGCCACTTTCGACAGGACGCTCTCTTTCGAGCGCGCCAGTCCCTTGTCGTAAACCGCTTTGGCCTCTGCAGCCTGAGCAGCCTCTTCCGTGCTCAGGCTCTTATCCTTCCTGGATTTCGTGAAAAAAGAAAATAAGCCCATCTGTCGAATCTCTTGTTACATTCAATATGCGTGCTGTCACGTCTCCTTGTTAATAAAGGACTGCAAAGTTAGGCATTTTTTTTCACATTACAAGTTATAATTTCTTAAAATGCGAAAAAACTCCTTTTCATCGGCAAAAATCTCTCGATTATTCCAAAAAACTACGCGATTTTGGGCAGAATCATTTGCTCGCTTCAAAAAATGTTACTATTTTTGCAAGCGTAACATAAATCAGCTTTTATATGCAGAAGAAATTTTGGCCGAAATTATTAGCTCTCGTATTGGGAGTATGTGTGGGATTTGCTGTAAAGTACTTCCTTCATGCTGTTGACCAACAGCCACCTTTGGTGTATGAAAAGGAAAATACGGGCAGTCATTATGCCAAGCCTGAGCTGCCCTCGCCCGACCTGCTGCCTGTCATCCGTTCGCTTCCCGATGCGCTCGAAGGGGTGAACGGTTTCTCGGGCTGGGAGCGTCGCCGAAACGTCATAGCGGCTCAGATTCAGCATTATGGCATTGGCGAAAAGCCTACGGTTGAGCCGAATCAGGTGAAAGCACGTATGGAGGGCGACACGCTCATTGTGGATGTGACGGTAAATGGGCAGACGTTGACGCTACGCTCCACCATCCACTATCCCAAGACGGGCGATGCACCTTATGCCCTAATGATTGGCACCAGCATGATGTCCCTTCCCTTTCAGCTGTTTGCCGATCGTCCAATCGCCATTATGACTTATCACGAGAAGCAGGTGAACGATTACGGACAATGGGGCAAGCACCACGAACGGGGCGAGCACGATTTCGACCGCCTCTACCCTCACCTAAAGGACAACGGCGCTTACAGCGAATGGGCGTGGGGTTTGAGCCGTCTATTGGATGGTCTGCAGCAGCTGGGGCCTGAAGTGACAAAAATCGACATGAGTCATATAGGCGTGACAGGCTGTTCCTATGCCGGAAAAATGGCTCTCTATTGTGGAGCCTTCGACGAGCGTGTGGCGTTGACGATTGCCCAGGAGCCTGGAGGAGGGGGTGCGGCTGCTTGGCGCGCGTCCCATGAATCGACGAAAAACGTGGAGGACCTGGACAAGACCGACTACCATTGGTTCTTGGAGAGCCAGAAAGAGTATTTTCACGGAGACAGCGTCTATCGCCTGCCTTACGACCAGCACGAGCTTTGCGCGATGGTTTGCCCGCGAGCCCTTCTCCTGCTTGGCAATCCTGACTATGAGTGGCTGTCCGACGAGTCGATGCGCGTATCGGCAGAGGCGGCTTGCAAGGTTTGGGAGCGTTTCGGCATAGCCGACCGCATGGGCTGGAGCATCGTCGGAGGACACGGCCATTGCCAGTTGCCCGAAAGCCAGTTACCCGAGGTTCAGGCATTTATCGACCGCTTCCTGCTGGGACGCGATGTTGATACAGGCAACGTGCGGAAATAGCCGTTCTGCTTACTTACGGAACATGAAGTAGACGGCAGCAATCAGGCAAAGGAATGCTGCCACATGATTCCAATGCAAGTGCTCGCCTTTGAACATGAACGTTATCATTACCGTAAACACGGTAAGCGAGATAACCTCTTGCATGATTTTCAGCTGAAAGAGTGAAAAAGGTCCGCCGTTTATGCTCGACCCCATACGGTTAGCAGGAATCATGAAACAATATTCCAGCAAGGCCACACCCCACGAGGCTAAAATAATCAGAATCAACGGCCAGTTGGTGATGATATTCATCTCCTGAAGTTTCAGGTTACCATACCAAGCCAACGTCATAAAGATGTTAGAAACTACTAACAGTAAAATAGTCCAAACTCCTGTCATACAATTTTATATTATCAAATCTTCTTTATCTGTTTTCTTTCCATTCGCGACGTTTTTTCGAATCGTCAAGATACGTTCGATTTTTTCGGCTGCAAAGATAGTGCAAGGCTAGAGAAATGCCAAATTTATTTGTGCGTTTCCAAGACGCAGCCTATCTAAAACAAAGTTTAAGATAGTTCAAGAATGCGATTAAAAGAAGGCAAGGAGAAAAGTTTTTTTCCGAGCAAAGCGGATGGCCATGAAAAACACGCGGGTACAGCATAAAACGTATTTTTCCAAGAGGTATCGGTGGTGTCGGAAGTAGTCTGTAATAAGAAGATTTTCAATCGCAAACCCACCGCCCCTTTCTTTGGTAATGGTGGAGATATTCGGTTTTTCAATGCCTTATCTTACAGAGTCACCGACACTCCTCTGTAAGGGGTATCGTTGGCAAACAATTTGGATGACAGAAGATTGCATCACATCACCGATACCCTCTACTCCCGTTGGAACAAACTACTATTATAAAGCGTACTTGCATTAACCTGTGTCCACAACTTAAAATTTGGCGCTGTGCTCAAGGCGTTAAATTCTGCTTTCACAGCCCAATGGGCTACGCTCACAGACCAAGCAACTGGCAAATTAGAATAAGCATCTGGCAAGATAGAATAAGCATCTGAGAAGATAGAAAGACTTTAAGATGAAAGCATGATTATTCGCGAGAAACCCCTTTAAGCCTTTTGGGACGTTATAGGATATTTTTCGGATAATCATAAATTTTTGGCGATTTTACTTGCTTTTATGCTATCCGTGCACTATCTTTGCCTTTTAAAAAAAGGAAAAAGGAAACAAGCGATGAAATCTCACATCATAAAAATGGCCCTTTCGGCAACGACGGCGTTGATGTTCTGTTGTGGAATGGCTCATGCCCAAACCTTGGAGCAGCTGGCACGACAGAACTTCCTGGCTGGAAACTACGCCGAAGCCTTGCCGCAGTTTAAACGTTGCCTTAAGACGGCTCCACGTGACTCGCGCATCAACTTTTGGTATGGCGCCTGCTGCATCGAGACGGGCGAAATCGACGAGGCACTCCCCTATCTAGAGTTTGCCGTCAGCAAAAAAGTGCAGAATGCCTACCGTTATCTGGCCCGCTACTATTACCTGAAGGGCAACTATGCCGAAGCCGAGGAGAACCTCGAGACTTTTCTGGACAACGCCACTCCTGGCGACTCCATTTATGTTCAGGCTACCGGCTTTCTGCAGGACATCCGCTCTCGGCTGAAGTTCATGCGCCGTGTGGAAAAGGTCATCTTCATCGATAGCATAGTGGTGGACAAACCTTCTTTCCTGAAGGCTTATCATCCGGGCAGCGA
Organism: Bacteroidaceae bacterium; assembly: GCA_024697785.1. Lineage (GTDB taxonomy): Bacteria > Bacteroidota > Bacteroidia > Bacteroidales > Bacteroidaceae > UBA1189. The sequence goes on from JAILEU010000037.1 coordinate 54,490, forward strand.
GGCCGGTGCGGTCTATTCGCTAAAGGAGTATTTTGGCGATGACTACGCGTTGGATGGCGCCATATTCCTTTCTGAGATGGGCAACCGACGTTTCTACACCTGTGCCGCCGACAGCGGACGCATTAGCCTCTGCACCAGCTACCGCATGACAGACACCTGGAGCGCACCACAACCCTTGGAAGGATTGCCCGACGACGGTGACAATAACTATCCCTTCATGCTCTCCGACGGCATCACCTTCTACTATGCCAACAACGGTCCTGAGAGCATGGGAGGCTACGACATCTTCGTCACCCGCTACAATTCCGACACGGATCGTTTCCTGCGCTCCGACAACATCGGCATGCCCTTTAACTCTCCTTCCAACGACTACATGATGGTTGTGGATGAACTGAACGGACTCGGCTGGTTTGCCTCCGACCGCCGGCAGCCGGAAGGCTGGGTCTGCATCTACACCTTCATCTGGAACGAAGGGAAGAAAAGCTACTTCGACATGGATGCCGACGACCCTGACGCCATCCGCCGTGCAGCCGACATCATCTCCATCGCCGAATCACAGACCGACGACGAAGCCGTCCGCAAAGCCTCTCAAAGCCTTTTCAAGCTGATGCTCGGCGAGCAGAACATGCTGAACGGCAGCCAGCCCACCAGCAGAGGCGAATTCACCTTTGTGCTCGACGACATGAAGGACTATCATCATCTCACCGACTTCCACAGCCCCGAAGCGCGCAAGCTGTTCGAGAGCTACCTGAAGGCGAAGAACGAGCTGGACATCGTCGCCGCCAAGCTCGACAGCAAGCGCGACGCCTATGCCACAGCCTCCGCCAGCAAGCGCGATGACCTAGCAGCCGAACTTCTCATCCTCGAAGCTGACTACGACACGCTGACCGACGAGGTCATCGAGCTGGAAAAGCAAGCCCGCAACACCGAAAAAACCTTCCTTTCCCAATAAGACCCTCTCCCTCCTCTACCCCCCCCGTAATTCCTGATAATCCTATACAAATCCTATTGTCCTTATCGTTTCTACAGTTCCTATACAGTCCCTATTACCCCCTAACCCCATTGCCATGAAGTATTTCGCACCCTCCGAACTGATCATCAACGAAGACGGCTCCGTCTTCCACCTCCACGTGCGTCCCGAACAGATTGCCCATAAAGTCATTCTCGTTGGCGATCCAGGCCGCGTTGACCTCGTAGCCTCACACTTCGAGACACGAGAATGTGAAATTCAGAGCCGCGAGTTCCGCACCATCACGGGCACCTATCAGGGTAAGCGCGTCTCCGTCCTCTCTACGGGCATCGGTTGCGACAACATCGACATCGTCATGAACGAGCTCGACGCCCTTGTCAACATCGACTTCTCCACGCGTACGGAGAAGGAAACCCTGACATCCCTGGAGGTTGTCCGCATCGGAACATGCGGCGGACTGCAGCCCTTCACACCTGTCGGCACATTCATCTGCTCCGACAAATCCATCGGCTTCGACGGCCTCCTCAACTACTATGGCGGACGGGATGACGTCTGCGATCTGGCCTTCGAAGAAGCCTTCAAGCGCCACATGGAATGGAATCCGCAGAAAGGCGCTCCCTATGTTATCGACAACAATCCCGAGCTCACCACCCGCATCGGAGGCGACGTGATGGTGCACGGCGTCACCATCGCCTGCGGAGGATTCTTCGGTCCTCAGGGCCGTGAGCTACGCGTTCCCCTTGCCGACCCGCGACAGAACGAGAAAATCATGTCGTTCGAATATGAAGGACGCCGCATCACCAACTTCGAAATGGAGGGGTCGGCTCTTGCAGGACTGGCTGCCCTTCAGGGGCATCGTGCCATGACATGCTGCATGGTTATCGCTAACCGTGTTGCCCACGAGGCCAACACAGCTTACAAGTCTTCCATTGACGACCTCATTCGCATCGTTCTCGACCGCATCTGAACACCACATGTTGGACTCCGGCACCATCTGCGCCCCAGCCACAGCCCCTGGTGGCGCTCTCGCCATCATCCGCGTCAGCGGCCCGAAGGCTCTTTCCGCCGTAGGCTCTCTATGCAAGGGCATTACAGCTGACACTCCTGCCAATACCGTTCATTTCGTCCGTCTTACTGACGGCGAAGGCAGCGTTCTCGATGAAGTGCTGGTGTCTGTCTTCCATGCCCCTCATTCCTATACCGGCGAGGACGCTGTTGAAATCTCTTGTCATGGTTCCCGCTATATTATTAATAAGGTGTTGGAAGAGCTTGTCCGCAAGGGATGTCGCATGGCCCGGCCAGGAGAGTTCACCGAGCGAGCTTTCTTGAACGGAAAGATGGACCTTGCACAGGCCGAAGCCGTCGCCGACCTCATAGCCAGCACCAATCGCGCCACCCACCAGTTGGCCATGTCCCAACTGCGTGGCCATTTCTCTTCCGAGCTGACTGTGATGAGGGAACAACTGCTGAAACTCACCACCTTGTTGGAACTCGAACTTGACTTTTCCGACCACGAAGACCTGGAGTTTGCCGAACGCAGCGAGCTGCTCGCTCTTGCCCTTTCCACAGATGCCCACATCACCCGTCTTGCCCAAACCTTCGAAGCAGGCCAGGCTCTGAAGAAAGGCATCCCCGTTGCCATCGTAGGCAAGACGAACGTTGGCAAGTCCACCCTGCTCAACCGCCTTCTGAGGGACGATCGTGCTATCGTTTCCGACATTCACGGCACTACGCGCGACACCATCGAAGACGTCATAGACCTTCAAGGCATCTCCTTCCGTTTCATCGACACAGCCGGCATACGTCAGACCAACGACAAAGTAGAGCAAATCGGCATCAACCGCACCTATGCCGCCATAGACAAAGCCCACATCATCCTTTGGCTGATAGATGAAACACCAACCCAAGCAGAGATGTCAGAAATGCAGGCACGTTGTGCCGACAAAAAACTTCTCATCGTACAAAACAAAATCGACCTCACTCATATCCCCCAGGCACGAGAAGAACTACTCCCCTCCTCACCCATTATTCGCATTTCCGCCAAGCGCGGCACAAACCTCAATCTCCTTGAAAACGCCATAGTATCAGCAGCCGACATTCTCACCTTTTCCGCGGGTGACGTCATCGTCACCAACGCCCGTCATTACGAAGCCCTAATCAGAGCCAAGGCTAATCTTCAACGCGTCATAAGCGGCCTGCAAAACCAACTTTCAGGCGACCTCATAGCCGAAGACCTCCGCATAGTCCTCTCCGACCTCTCCGAAATCACCGGCGGCCTAATCACCTCCCAAGAAACCCTTAACAACGTTTTCTCCCATTTTTGCGTGGGAAAGTAGATTTTGCGTGGGAAAGTGAATCATGTACACGTGTTGAGGGCATTCATTCAATGAATGTCTGATAACAGCGTGTGACTGTTTGTTTAAATCGATGAACGTAATGTTCAAATCATTCACCAGGCGAATTTTAATATCGTATCTTTCAGAATTAACAGCTATCTTTGCATATGAATTCGACTTCGGCAAAAATGAACAATATCTTTGCATATGAATTCGACTTCGGCAAAAAAAAGAAAAAGATGAAAGTATTATTGATTTTTTTGATGTCCTTTTTGGGCATTCTGAGCGTAAATGCGGATGATGGGCATATTCCCTATTTAAAGCGGGTGCATAACAGCACACAGTTATTCGTTGATGGCAAACCGTTTCTGATGCTTGCAGGTGAAGTACACAACTCTGCAACAGGAAGTGCAGAAAGCATGCGTACCATATGGCCACACCTGGCCAAGATGAATTACAACACGGTCATTGCACCCGTCTCATGGGAACTGGTTGAACCAGAGGAAGGAGAGTTTCACTTTGAACTTGTTGACAGTATGGTGGTTGGTGCTCGGATGAATAATCTCCGTCTTGTCATTCTATGGTTCGGCAGTTGGAAGAATGCCAAATCGTCATACGCACCTGCATGGGTAAAGCAGGATCGTGACCGTTTTCCACTGGCTGTCAGAAAAGACGGAAGTTGCAACTATACGCTATCAGCCCACAGTCGGCATACGTTGGAAGCCGACAAGAAAGCATTCTGCGAACTGATGGCGCATATCAAGTCCATCGACAGCAATCATCACACGGTCATCATGGTACAGGTGGAAAACGAGGTAGGCACTCTGACGGAATCAGAGGGATACCCCCCTGCGCCAAACATAGCCATGCGTGACTACTCGCCTGCAGCCAACAAAGCCTTTAGCAGCGATGTGCCGACGTCACTAATGAATTGGCTGAAAATGCATCAGGAACAGCTTCATCCTGCCATTGCCAATGCGTGGGCAGCCAATGGAAAAAAGAGGAAGGGCACCTGGGAACAAGTTTTTGGGACGGGTAAGGCCGGAAGAGTCTATACACAGGAAGAGACAGTCAGAATCTTGAAGCATTTATTCATGCCGTCAAATGACAACCAGCTCAGCACGGAAGAACTTACTGCATGGATGAACGACTATCCCTATCTGACGGAAGAGATATTCAATGCCTGGTATTATGCCACGTATATCAACGAGATAGCAGCTGCAGGAAAAGCTGTTTATCCATTGCTTATGTATGTGAATGCCTGGCAGAAAACCATTATGGCCCGTGAGCCGGGGCGCTATCCCTCAGGTGGACCGCAAGGGCATCTCGTTCAGATCTGGCAGGCTGCAGCACCTGATATCGACCTCTTTGCACCAGACATCTATATGACTGATTTTTATTCAGAGATATGTGATGGATACGCAGCCGGGGGCAGACCATTGTTTGTTCCTGAGACAACGGCCACCCCCGACGGCGCGGCCAGAGCGTTCTATACGTTCGGGAAATACTGCGCGTTGGGCTACTCACCTTTTGGTGTGAATGGTGGAGGTTTGTTTCTTTCGGCTGACACGACAGACACCACGTACCAGCAAGTGTATCAGTATCTGTCATACCTGACGCCCGAGATTACAAAACATCAGGGAACATCCCAAATAGCAGGCCTGCTGATTGACAGGCGGCATACTACTGACGAGGTTGTGATGGGCGACTATACCATCCGCATCAGGCCCTATACAAACGCTGAAGTGTTCGGTACAACGGGTGCCTTGCCAGAGGATGAGACAAGGAATGAAGAAAATGTTGCCGGACTCTTGGTCATCAGACTGGGCAGGAACGACTTTCTTGTTGCCGGTGGCGTCGGCGAACTGGCCGTCAACATTCGTCATAACAAGGCTGCCAGGACGGAGTACCTTTCAGTCGATGAGCTCCGCTTTGACAAGGGAGGAAATGCATATTATCACCGCTTGAATGGTGACGAGATTTCAAGTGCCAGTGGCCCTGTCATTCAGAGTGGGCAGGTGAAGGCTTTCAGAATAAAGGTTTTTGAATATTAATATTCACGGGGCTCCCTGATTCTTGTCTTTTACGTATTTCAAGACAGCCTCGGGACTTAGGCCCATCCGCTTGGAGAAATATTTCATCAGCGTCCTGGGACCCTCATAATCCTCTTCAAGGGTTTCTACAGCGACCTTCTCCTGATGGACTACAAGACGGTTGATGAAAGAGAGCATCTCTTCGCCACAGGTCTCGAAGGGGATGTTTGACATCACATGATCGTACTGCTGTCCGACGCAGAGCATATAGGGAACCTTCATCGCCCTCAGGCTTTTGGCAATCTGCTTTGACCCCACGAACTTATATCCGCCGTCGGGAAGCACCATCTCGTCGAACGGCACCTGGTCGTCGGCATCGCCATGATACATCATGACGGGGCAGGGCCTGTTTTTCCACGTCAGGCTGTCATCCATGCTAAGCATGATGGCACATGCCCCGCCGATGACCCCGGCATAGCGGAAATCCTTCGGAAGATGCTGTGCCGCCAGTTCCGTCTCATTGCAGAGCCAGTTCTCGGCCATCACGCTGTTGATGGCTCCTGCGCTGCCGCCACCGATGATGATCTTCGTCACATCCGCATTCCATTGGTCAGCATGAGCCACCAGAAAACCGGTGGCATCATAGAGGTATTCCACCGATGTCCGGATGGCATCCCGGATGATGTCTGAATAAACTTTGTCGTTCCACACGTCGGCCGACTTTCCGAACATCGGGACGTGGTCCAGTTTCCCCTGGCTTCGGGCGATGGCAATTCCGAGGGGATAGTCCATCGAAGCCACTATCATGCCGGCATCCACCATCTTGCCGAACACGCCGGCGCTATCGACGTCGATGGTCCTGTCGCCGCCGCCCCACCCCCCGCCATGGACATGGAGGAACACAGGCCGTCTGCCTGTCACTTTGGCGGATGGGTTCCAGTATATATCCACCTTGAAGGTGTCGCGGAAAGCATACGTCTCTTTGCGCACGGACGATGCGGACGTCTGAGGTAAGAACTTCACGTCCCTCATGAAGCCTACCATCAACGCCACCCAGTTGTCCACGTTCTTTTCGGTCGTCGAGGCGCCAAAGCCATGATTGCAGTCCCAGAAGGTGTGCAGTTCTGTCGGCACCTTAGCCTCGCGCCAGGCATGATAGACATTCTCGGGCTCTTCGGCATGGAATATGTCATTGACCGGCGAACAAATCCACACAGGTCCTGCGCCGGCCGGAACCTTGATGTCGGCGGTCCAGCCGCCATAGATGATTCCCGTAAAATCAGGCTGTGTCTCGGGCGTGTTGAAGAGCGTCTGGTGCATGGACGTTATGGCCCCGGCCGAGAAGCCCATGATGCCTATCTTATCCTCACGAAGGTTCCATTCCCTTGCATGCTGACGGACCGTCTTCATAGCCTGATTGGCATCAGCAAACGCCATTTCCTGATAGGGCACCTCCCCACACCACTCCGTGACCGTGGGTTCCTGGCCGTTATGTTTGTCTTTGAAGTTCTGTTTACAAACTTCTGTCAGAGGCATATAGACCTCCATGAACTCGCGTGCATCTTTTGGTGCACGTCCGTCTTTCATCAGCATCGGGCAGGTGCGATACGTCAGCACGAAGGCTGTGATGCCCTGCTTTGCCAGCTGCCGTGCGGCCAGTTCACCCTCCGTGCGGACGGACAGCATGCAGAAGCCACCGCCCGGACAGACGATCATGGCTGTGCCGTTGGGCTTTTCCGGCAGAAACACTTTCATGGTCGGCTCGGTGACATTGAACGTGATGGGGTTTGAGGTGTTGGTGAGCGTCACCTCATGATGCGTCCAGTCCTCCGAGCCAGGTGCTTTTCCCTGATAGAGCCTGATCACCTGGCCGTCGGTCAGACCGCCCCCAGGATGATCTCCGTTTGCCCATGCAGACAAACCGCATATCAATGTCACTAATAATAAGATTTTTCTCATATTGTCTGTTGATTTAGAGTGGTTCAGTATTTTTTATCTATCAAATCGAGGCCGTAGGAATGTGTGTGTCCTTTGACGGCGTCGTCAATCCACTTGGCAAAACTGACGCCAGCGCTTCGGTCGGTAAAAAAGTCCCTCGTCAGCAGAATGGTATGCTGCGTCAGCGCCTCTTCAGGCTGGGTGACGATGTCGTCCCACAGGAATACGCCGCACGAGGGTATGCTGTCCTGCAGCTGGCGCACAAACCGCTTTAGGTTCCGCTGCTGCACGTCGCCGTCAGTCCGTGTGGGCTTGCCGTTGCGCTTAGCGTCGAAATAGGTCTGCACATTGGCCAGGGCCTCGTCACGCACCGAACAGCCATACAGAATCTTAACCCTGCCGCCATAATCTCTGTCGAGCGCAAGCAGACAGTCCATGATGATGTTGTCCGACACGATTCGTCCCGCTATCTCCCGCGGAGCCTTCCACACGTTCTCGGCGACATACCGCCAGTCCTGATACAAGCCGAGCGAGCCGTCGATGCAGACCGTGACGTCCGGCAGGTTTGGGAAATGAGCGATGACATCCTCGGCCAGCAACGCCGTGCCCCACCCTCCTGCGCTGTATCCGCATACCAGCAGCGCCTCAGGCTGGCCCATGAAAGGCATCACCATGCTCAGCGCCCCTGCATAGTTGGTGTATCCGTGATGATGCAGCACCCTCGGCTCACCATCCAGTGAGGTGTAGGGGAAGTCACCCGTGCCGCAATGGAAATCGCCGCAGCCGTAGGGGATGGCAAGGACAGTCCAGTCCTTGAAGGGATTCCTGCCGTCCTGTGAGCCGATGCCCCATGTGGCCACGAAGTCCTGATACTTCACGTTGTCCGCATAGAACCCGCCTTCCCTGACCACCGACCTGCCCCGTGCTGCCGTATATTCATCGATGCTTACCCCGCCGCCGAGGAAATAGACCATGACTCTGTTTGCCGTCCCCTTCCTGAAGAAAGCCCTCCATGGCGAGCCGTCGGCCGACACGGCACCCTCGGGGGCCACCTCGTACCACGTCCCCGTTTCGGGCGTCCCCCGCAGCTCGGGGAACTCCATGAGAAACGTCTTCTTCAAGGCTATGCCGCCCCCCAGGACGACCAGACTGGCTATGACAACCGCCACGACCAGCCCTGTTCTCTTCCGTCTTCTCATAGTCCCTTTCTTTTGACGTTCGTCCAGCGCTCGCTGTTCCTCACTATCTCTGCATCGTCGCCTACGAAGGCTTCGCCGGCAGCCATGTCGCCCTTCAGGAAATAGGCCAGCCATGCCGTCATGTAGGCGTCGCCCTCACCCCCCATCTCCTCGTGGTCCTTGCTGGTGTGGCGTGCAGCCACTACGGGGTACGCTCCCGTCGTTTCGTCGAAATTTGCCTGGAAGGCCTCTTCGGGACTGATGATCGTAGAGTCCCAGTTGCCCGTACCCGCCACCATCAGCAGCGGGGCGGTGATCCTAGCAAAGTCCGTCGCGCCCCACTTCAGGTTGATGCCCAGCTGTTTCTGCGGACAGCTGCACAGATAGACAGCCTTGTAACGATGGCTGTTAGGGTAGGCCGTTGCCGCCATCACTGCGCCGTACGCCCCTTGCGAATAACCGGCAACGGCAATCTTTGTCGTGTCAATCCGGCCATGGAACAGATTGTCTTGCCTTGCGGCAAGGTCAAGGAATTCATCTAACGTCTGCGAGATAGATGCGCCTGTCCCCGTCTGCCTGTCCATATTCCCGATGACGACGAACCCCCACGAAGCCAGATGCTCCATGGCCTCCATCAGGTCATAGGCCGTGGTGTTCGACGCATTGCCGATGCTGACGATCGGCAGCGGGCTGCCGGTCCCCAGCATCGTCTGCGGATAGACGGCCACAATCTTTCCTATGGCCCGACTGTCGCTCTCGAATTCGGCCGTGGCAACCTCCTCACCGCCCTTTTTTGCATATCGGCCTTCGATGGGCATCTTCGTGTTGATCTCTCCTTTATAAAATCCTCCCTTGTGCGTGTCCTGACAGCCGGCTGCGACGACCGTCATCGCCAGACACATGACTGCGCGTGACATCTTCTTTGACAATGGTTTCATTTCTTCAGTTGTTTAAAACGTTATTGACTGCATATCGGGTTGTTTCCTTTATGTTCAGCGGCAGGCTGATGACCGGGGTTTCGGCGTCCTCGCAGATTTCCACCGTATAGGTTCCGGCGATGGTCTTCCATGCAGATTCCTCGGGGTAGAACGATGCCAGGTCGTAGCGGGTGAATTCCATCGACAATTTCTGCCTCTGACCAGGTTGCAGGATGTCGGTCTTGGCAAAGGCTTTCAGTTCGCGGACAGGCGTCTCGTGGGTCGAGGCGGGTGCTTTGACATACAGCTGGGCCACATGCCGTCCTGCCCTTTCGCCGCTGTTCGTGACCGTCACGGAGGCTACGAACCGTTCCCCCCGCCGCTGTGTGACTTTCAGGTCAGACATCTCAAACGTGGTGTAGCTCAGGCCAAAGCCGAAAGGATACGATGTCCCGACGCCCCGCGTGCTGTAATAGCGATAGCCCACGTCGATGCCCTCCTCGTATCGGGTCGTGTTGAAACAGGGGTCGGCAGCATACATGTCCGGATTCAGGATGGCCGTCAGTCCGTTCATGCCGTCATCGGGTTTCCGTGGGACGTTGGGATAGTTCCGTGCGGAGGGCACATCGGCGTACCGCACGGGGAACGTTACGGGCAGATGCCCCGAGGGGTTCACCCTGCCTGTCAGCACGTCCGCCACGGCATGCCCGCCCTCCTGCCCGGGCATCCACGCCAGGACGATGGCGTCGGGCTTGTCGCGCCATGAGGCCGTTTCCACCACACCGCCCACGTTCAGCGTCACCACCACCCTCTTGCCCGTCGCGTGATAGGCGTCGCAGACGTGGGAAATCATCTCCTGCTCGGTCTCCGTCAGTTCAAAGTCACCCTCGACGGCCCTGTCGGCCCCCTCGCCGGGCTTGCGTCCGATGGTGATGACGGCCAGCTGGCTCTTCAGAGCCGAGGCGTCGGCAATGTAGCGGGGAATCCTGACCTCATCGGGGCGATGGTTGATGCCTATCATCTCCAGAAAGGGCAGTTTTGCCTTGGCGGGCGACAGGTCGTACTTGGCATCGGCAAGCGCCTCCGCAGCCTCGTAGATTCTCCTGACCCCCTCGTCAGGCCTATAGCCCGCTTTCTCCATGCCCTCCAGCAGGCTCACGACGTACGGCGTGCTGACATGTCCGCTGCCCGAACCGTCGGACAGGAAGTGATAGGATGAGACACCAAAGAAGGCGATGTTCCTGACGCTGTCAGCCAGCGGCAGCGTCTGGCGGCTGTTCTTCAGCAGGACGATGCCCTCGGAGGCTGCCGTGCGGCTGACTGCCGTGCTCGCCCCTGCGTCAGGGACACCCGCTGAAGGCGTACCCTTGAAGCGGGGCGTTTTGACGACATACTGCAGCACGCGTCTGACGCAGGCATCGACATCCTCCTCGGCGAGGGCGCCGCTCTCGACGTCCGCCACAATCTGCTCTATCTGCGTGCGGGTGCCGGGCATCATCATGTCGTTTCCGGCGTGCACCTGGGCCGACGTGTTGCGCTTGCCCGTCCAGTCGGTCATGACAATGCCCCCGAAGCCCCATTCCTTGCGCAGAACAGTTGTCAGCAGGTCGTAGTTCTCCTGACAATGCACGCCGTTCAACCTGTTATAGGCCGACATCACCGCCCAAGGCTGCGACTCCCTTACGGCAATCTCAAACGGTTTCAGATAGATCTCGCGCAGCGTACGCTGGTCCACCCGCGAGTCATTCTCGTTACGGTTCGTCTCCTGGTTGTTGGCCGCAAAATGCTTGACGCAGGCACCGACACCCTCGCCCTGAAGGCCGTCCACCATGGCCGCACACATACGGCCCGAGAGCACGGGGTCTTCGCTGAAATATTCAAAGTTCCTTCCGCAAAGCGGATTACGCATAATGTTGGTGCCTGGGGCAAGCAGCATGTCCACGCCATACTCTTTCATTTCCTTGCCCATCGAGCTACCCACACGCCGTACGAGCGGAGCGTTCCACGTGGAGGCCATCGCGATGGGGACGGGATAGCCCGTACAGCAGTAGGATCGGTCGTCGTCGGGACGTGTCGGTGAGATACGCAGGCCGGCGGGTCCGTCGGCCACAACGGTAGCCGGAACGCCCAGCCGGGAAATTGTGTTGGTCTGTCCTGCCGCCCCCGGCACAAGGACGGCGTTCGACGGGTCGGAACCTGTCGGCTGGGGAACGCCGAAGTAGTTTGTGCCTTCGATGCAGCCTACCAGCAAGTCGGCCTTCTCCTGAAGGGTCATCTGACTGAGGACGGCATCAACGTT
>JAILEU010000021.1 GCA_024697785.1 Bacteroidaceae bacterium
ACCTGGTACGGTGGTGAGATGAAGAAGGGTATGTTCTCGATGATGAACTACTTCCTGCCGTTGAAGGGCATTGCTGCCATGCACTGCTCGGCCAACTGCGACATGAACGGCGAGAACACCGCCATCTTCTTCGGTCTGTCCGGCACCGGCAAGACCACCCTGAGCACCGACCCCAAGCGCAAACTCATCGGTGACGACGAGCACGGCTGGGACGACAACGGTATCTTCAACTTTGAGGGTGGCTGCTATGCTAAGGTTATCAACCTGGACAAGGACGCCGAGCCCGACATCTACAATGCTATCCACCGCGACGCGCTGCTCGAGAACGTCACTGTTGACGAGAATGGCAAGATCGACTTCGCCGACAAGAGCGTGACCGAGAACACCCGCGTTAGCTACCCCATCTACCACATCAAGAACATCGTGCGCCCCATCAGCCACGCTCCCGCTGCCAAGCAGGTGATCTTCTTGAGCGCCGACGCATTTGGCGTGCTGCCTCCCGTGTCAATCCTTGACTCAGAGCAGACCAAGTACTACTTCCTGAGCGGTTTCACCGCCAAGTTGGCTGGTACCGAGCGCGGCATCACCGAGCCCACCCCCACCTTCAGTGCTTGCTTCGGCCAGGCATTCCTCGAGCTGCATCCCACGAAGTATGCCGAGGAGCTCGTGAAGCGCATGGAGATGAGCGGCGCCAAGGCTTACTTGGTGAACACCGGTTGGAACGGTACAGGCAAGCGCATCTCGATCCGCGACACCCGCGGCATCATCGACGCTATCCTGAACCACAGCATTGACAATGCTCCTACCAAGGTGATTCCTTACTTCAACTTCACTGTTCCCACCCAGCTCGAGGGCGTTGACACCGGCATCCTCGACCCGCGCGACACCTATGCCGACGCCGCCCAGTGGGAGGAGAAGGCCAAGGACCTCGCTGGTCGCTTCATCAAGAACTTCAAGAAGTACGAAAGCAACGAAGCCGGAAAGGCCCTCGTAGCCGCCGGCCCGCAGCTGTAAGACTTAGCTAAAAGACTCATTTAGTTAAGAGTTGAGAATTAAGAGTTAAGAAAAAAAGCTCTGCTGACGGAACACAGCCCGCAGGACAATTTCTTAGCTCTTAATTCTTTTTTTGTCTTTTGCCCTGCCTTTTTTTAATCTATAATCCCACTTTAAAAACATGAAATCCATGAAATCTCTTCTGAAAAATATCGCCTCCGCCTCACTGGTTGCCCTTATCGTGGTGGGCTGCAACAACCCGAAATCCTCCCTCACCCACGTCGGCACCCGTGCCGATGCCCTCGAAGGCAGCGCCTGGGGCCAGTCCGAATGGATCTCCGCTGCCGATGCCCCTGTCGTCACAGGGCGCGTCCACGACGGCACCCGTGCTGCCGACGGCGCCAGCTGGTTCGTCGCCACCCTCACCAACGACAAGAAGGTCACCTCCGCCCGCTGGATGACCACCGCCCTCGGCGTCTATGACCTCTACGTCAACGGCCGTCTCGTCGGCGACGAGGTGCTGAAGCCCGGCTTCACCCATCCGCAGAAGACACGTCGCTCCTTCACCTACGACATTACTGACGCCTTCGTCCGGAAGGCAGGCGGCGTGAACGTCCTGGCCGCTCAGGTCACCCCGGGCTGGTGGGGCGACAAGATTGTCACCCCCGGCGGACACGACGGCATGGTGGGCCGCAAGTGTGCCTTCCGCGCCGTGCTTGAGCTCACCTTCGCCGACGGCACCACGCAGCTCATCGGCACCGACACCGGCCGCTGGCTGGCCGGCATCGCCGGTCCCGTCACCCATGCTGCCATCTTCGACGGCGAGGACTACGACGCCCGCGAGCTCCCCGGCTACGACTGCCCCGACAAACTCTCCAAGCCCGAGGTCAACACCGAGTTCAAGGGCGAGATCCTCCCCTCTGCCGGCGCCGAGGTCTATCAGCGTCCCGACCTCGCCCTCGCTCCCGTCAAGGCCTACGTCTGGCAGGGCGTCTCGGGCAACGCCGACGATGCCCACGGCACCATCACCATCCTCCGCGAATACGCCCCCGGCGCCGTGATGACCCTTCGTCCCGACGAGACACTCGTCATCGACTTCGGACAGAACGCCTCCGCCGTCCCCTCGTTCGTCTTCAAGGCCAAAGAGGGCACCGTCCTCACGTGCCTGCCTGCCGAACTGCTCAACGACGGCAACGGCGCCAAGAGCCGCGGCATGGACGGCCCCGAGGGCAGCGTCCACCGCACCAACCTGCGCATCCCCCAGACCGGCATGATGCTCCACTACACCTTTGCCGACGCGAAGGACTTCGTCTCCTTCACCCCGCGCAGCACCTTCTTCGGCTACCGCTACGTCTCCATTACCGCTACCGACGAGGTCACCCTCCGCTCCGTCCAGTCCATCCCCGTCACCTCCATCGCCAAAAACCTTGAGACGGGCACCCTCACCACCGGCAGCGACGACGTCAACCGCCTCATCGCCAACACCGTCTGGGGCCAGCGCTCCAACTACCTCTCCGTACCTACCGACTGCCCCCAGCGCAACGAGCGCCTCGGCTGGACGGCCGACACGCAGGTCTTCACCGAGACCGGCACCTTCTTCGCCAACACCTCCTCCTTCTTCCATAAGTGGATGCGCGACATGATGGACACGCAGAGCCCCCTCGGCGGCTTCCCGGGCGTGGCACCCTTAGGACAGTACGGCAATGAGATGATGCGCCTCGGCTGGGCCGACGCAGGCATCATCGTCCCCTGGACCATCTGGAAGCAGTTCGGCGACCGTCAGATTGTCGATGAGACATGGGCCTCGATGGAGCGCTTCATGACGTGGGTGGCCGACACCAAGTACAACCACGAGGCACACATCGCCGAGAACGGCAACTACCAGTGGGCTGACTGGCTCAGCTACGAGCCCCTCGAGAGCTGCAGCGGACGCAGCCACGCCAACGACAAGGACGGCCGCTGGAGCCCCCTGCCCGA
>JAILEU010000172.1 GCA_024697785.1 Bacteroidaceae bacterium
AACTAAAACTTGGAACTAAAACTAAAACTTTTAAATAGCTTGGGAACTAAAACTTGGAACTAAAACTATTAAATAGCTTTGGTGTGCGGCATGCAGGACATTTGACTTCGTCTTTTCTTGTCGCGACTCGGCCAATCAAACGAGTTTGTTGACGCTCGCTGCTCCAAGAATTGACTTCGTCTTTTCTTGTCGCGACTTGGCCAATCAAACGAGTTTGTTGACGCTCGCTGCTCCAAGAATTCTCAAGTTTTAGTATTAGTTTATGGTTTTAGTTTTTAATTCCTAATTCCTAATTCCTAATTTTTTAATTCCTAATTCTTTACTGTGTCAATGTTCAAGAAAGGATTTGTATATTTCATCTGCCTGGTGTCGGCCATGGGCGGTCTGCTTTTCGGCTACGACTGGGTGGTGATTGGTGGTGCCAAACCATTTTATGAGCTCTACTTCGGCATTGCCGACTCGCCCCTGATGCAGGGTGTGGCCATGACGGCGGCGCTGGTGGGCTGTCTCGTCGGGGCTATGGTTGCCGGCACAGCGGCCGACAGATATGGACGCAAACCCCTGCTGACTGTGGCAGCGGTGTTGTTCACGGTGTCGGCGGTGGCAACCGGCTGGGCCGACGACTTCGTCCTCTTTAACGTAGCCCGCTTCATTGGAGGCATAGGCATCGGGGTGGCTTCGGCTATGTCGCCCATGTACATTGCCGAGGTCAGCCCTACGGCCATTCGCGGACGCATGGTCAGCCTGAACCAGCTGACCATCGTGTTGGGCATCCTCGCCGCACAGATCGTGAACATGCTGCTGGCGCGCGACACCTCTGTGGCCGAGAACCAGACCTGGAATGTGGCTTGGGGATGGCGATGGATGTTCTGGGCTGAGACCGTGCCGGCAGCCTTGTTCCTGCTGATGAGCTTCTTCATCCCCGAGAGCCCGGTGTTCCTGCAATTAAGGCGGGCAGGCGGGCAGGCGGCGGGGACAGCACGAGGCCAGCAGGCCGGGCTGAAGGAGCTGTTCAGCCACAGGTATGCCAGAGTTCTTCTGCTGGGGCTTGTCATTGCCGTCTTCCAGCAATGGTGCGGCACAAACGTCATCTTTAACTATGCCCAGGAGATATTCGTTGGAGCAGGCTTCGATGTTGACGGCATGTTCATCAACATCGTCATCACAGGCATTGCGAACGTCGTCTTCACCTTCGTAGCCCTCTACACCATCGAGCGGTGGGGCCGGCGCACGCTGATGCTGCTGGGTGCCGGCGGTCTGGGCATCATCTACCTGACGCTGGGCACGTGCTACTTCTTCGCCGTCAAGGGCGTGCTGATGGTCGTGCTCGTGGTGGCGGCCATCGCCGTCTATGCCATGACGCTCGGCCCCGTCACCTGGACGCTGCTGGCCGAGATTTTCCCGGCACGGATCAGAGGCGTCGGTATGGCCACGTGCACCTTCGCACTCTGGGTGGGCTGCTGCACGCTGACGTTCTCCTTCCCGCCGATGAACGCGGCCCTGGGCAGCAGCGGCTCCTTCTGGATCTACAGCGCCATCTGTGCCGCAGCCTTCGTCTTCCTCTGGCGGCGATGTCCCGAGACAAAAGGCCGAAGCCTTGAGGAACTCGAAGAAAAACTGACCGTCCAACAATCATAAACAGCTATGGTAAAAGCATGGAGAGAGGTGGTGACCATCCCCACCTACGAGGCAGGAAAGCCCGAGAAGAATCCCGTATTCCTGGAGAAGCGCGTCTATCAAGGCTCAAGCGGCGCCGTCTATCCCTACCCCGTCATCGAGTCGGTGAGCGACCAGAAGGTGGACAAGGACTACCAGGCCATCTGGCTTGAGAACGAATACATCAAGGTGATGATCCTGCCCGAGCTGGGCGGACGCGTACAGATGGCTTACGACAAGCTGGCACGCCGCCACTTCGTCTATTTCAACCACGTCATCAAGCCCGCCCTCGTGGGGCTGGCCGGTCCCTGGATAAGCGGCGGCATCGAGTTCAACTGGCCCCAGCACCACCGCCCTTCCACCTTCCAGCCCGTCGATGCCTGCATCGAGCAGCACGCCGACGGCAGCGTCAGCGTCTGGGTGAACGAGGTGGAGCAGATGTCGCACCAACAGGGTTCGGCAGGGTTCACGCTGCGTCCGGGCTGTGCCTATCTGGAGATCAAGGGGCGCGTCTATAACCGCACCGACGTCCCCCAGACCTTCCTCTGGTGGGCCAATCCAGCCGTAGAGGTCAACGACGCCTATCAGAGCGTCTTTCCGCCCGACATCAACGCCGTGTTCGACCACGGCAAGCGCGCCGTCTCCTCATTCCCCATCGCCACAGGCACCTATTACAAGGTGGACTACTCGGCCGGCGTCGATATCTCGAACTATAAAAACATCCCCGTACCGACAAGCTATATGGGCGTGAACTCACGCTTCGACTTCGAAGGCGGCTACGAGAACGACACCCATGCCGGCATGCTGCATGTCGCCAGTCACCACTTCTCGCCCGGCAAGAAGCAGTGGACGTGGGGAAACGGCGATTTCGGCCGTGCCTGGGACCGCAACCTCACCGACGAACCCTCGCCCGAAGAGATGCAGCGCTGGAACATCAGCCGCAGGGGCTTCAGGCCTTACATCGAGCTGATGGCCGGCATCTATACCGAGAACCAGCCCGACTTCAGCTGGCTGATGCCCTACGAAGAGAAGTGCTTCACCCAATACTTCATGCCCTATCGCGAACTGGGCGTGGTGAAGGTAGCCACCAAGGACCTCCTGTTCAACATCGCCGGCCCTGAAGGCGGGCGCGTGGAGTTCAAGCTTTTCGCCACCCACCGCCAGACCGTCAGCATCATCCTCCGCAGCGACAGTGGCACGGAATACTACAGGCGCGACGTTACTCTCTCGCCAGAGGATGTGTTCATTGAGACGGCCGATGTACACCACACCCCGCTGAACGCCCTCAGCCTCGAGGTGACGACACACGCCGCCTATGGCGAGCGCACGCTCCTCAGCTGGCATGCCGAGCCGGACGACATCCGCCCTATCCCCGACAGCGCCAAGGCTGCCCTGCCCCCCAGCCAGGTCAAGACCTGCGAACAGCTCTTCCTCACCGGCCTGCATCTTGAGCAGTATCGTCACGCCACATGGTCGCCCACCGACTACTACGAAGAGGCCCTGCGCCGCGACCCCGACGACATCCGCTGTCTGAATGCCCTTGGCCTTTGGTATCTCCGGAAAGGCCGGCCCGACAAAGCTGAAGGCTATCTGCGTCGGGCCGTGAAGCTCGCGCAGACGTTCAATCCCAACCCCTACGACGGCGAGCCCATTTATAACCTCGCCCTCGCGCTGAAGCGCCAGGCCTTCCAGCTGCATTTCCTGAAGGCGGGATGCGCCTGCGATTCAGCCGGCTCGCCCACCCCCCTTTTTGGCGAGGCTTACGAACTATTCTGGAAAGCCACATGGAACAAGGCCTGGGCCGATGCAGGCTACTTCGAGGCAGCCCGGATCAGCACGCTACAGGGCCGTTACGAAGATGCCCTCGACGAGGTCTGCCGCTGCCTTGTCTCGGGTAGCCATAATCATAAAGCCCGGGCCCTCAAGGCAGCCATTCTGCGCAAGCTGGGGCGTAGCGACGAGGCTCTCGCCCTCATCGACGAGTCGCTGCAGCTAGACCTCTTCAACTATGGCTGCCGCTACGAACGGCATCTGATTACGGGCGAAACGCTGTCCGGGCTGAAACAGCTGATGCGCCATGCTCCTCAGAACTACGACGAGCTGGCACTCGACTACGCTGCTGCAGGCCTCAGCGACGAGGCAAGGGCCGTCTGGCAGATGGCTATCGACGAAGGGGCTGTCACCCCCATGACCTACTATTATCTGGGGCGCTTTGCCGATGCCGAAGCCGCCGACCCAGCCTGTTGCTTCCCCAACCGGCTCGAAGATGTCGCCCCCCTCGAAGCCGCCAAGCGATGCTACCCGCAGGGAAGCAAGGCACCCTACTATCTGGGCTGCCTCTATTATGCCGCCCGTCAGTACGACCTCGCCATCAGCAACTGGGAGCTCTCGGCCCGTGTGAACCCCGACTTCCCCACCGTCTGGCGCAACCTTGCCCTTGCCCGATATAACAAGCAGGGCCGTCCCGACGAGGCGCTGCAATACATGGAGCACGCCTTCCACCTCGGGGGCGAGCACGACGGACGTGTCCTGATGGAACTCGACCAGCTCTACAAGCGTCTGCGCCGTCCGCCCACCCAACGCCTTGCCTTGCTTGACGAGCACCCCGACCTCGTCGGCAGCCGCGACGACCTTACGCTTGAGCGGATAACGCTGCTGGGTCAGCTGGGGCGCTACGAAGAGGCCCGCCAGCAGCTCGACAGTCATCATTTCCACCCCTGGGAAGGCGGCGAAGGCAAGGTAGCTGCACAGTATCAGTTCTGCCGTGTCGAGATGGCCAAGCAGGCTATTGCCATAGGCAGCCGCGACGAGCTGAAGCGAGCCGTCGGGCTACTGGACGAGTGCCTGCACTACCCAGCCAACCTCGGCGAAGGCAAGCTACAGGGAGCACAGGAGAACGATTTCTATTATCTGCTTGGCATTGCCTACGACGGCCTTGGCGAAAAGACCAAAGCCCGCGACTGCTGGATGCAGGCCACCCTTGGCCCGCAGGAACCCGCCCCAGCGCTTTACTACAATGATGCCCGCCCCGACAAGATTTTCTATCAGGGACTGGCTCTCTACAAACTCGGTCGTAAAGACGAGGCTCACGGGCGCTTCCACCGACTCACGGATTACGGCAAGCAGCACATCTTCGAGCATCCCGTCATGGACTACTTTGCCGTGTCGCTGCCTGACCTGCTCATCTGGGAGGATTCGCTTACCACGCAAAACCGCATCCACTGCACCTACATGCTTGCCCTCGGCTACTACGGTCTGGGCGACATGGCACGTGCTGAGAAATATCTCGCCGAGCTGGAGGCGCTGGACAAGTATCACCAAGGTGCCCTTCAGCTCCGCACCCTGATGAAGACCATTTCGTAAAAGTCAACCAACGGGCAGGCAGCCTGGTCTGGAAGCAACCCCGCCAGTCCATTGGTATAAATTGCCAGTCCAATGGAATAAACTGCCAGTCCAATGGAATAAACTGCCAGTCCAATGCTTTTGCGACTGGGGAAAGTGGGCTTCGTTCCCCCGGCCATATCCCGCAACGGTCTATAAACGTGCTTTGTAAGCATGTCCTGCTTGCACCTTTTCCCCGATGTGTTTCAGTTTTTCAGTTTTCAGTTTTTTTATGACGTACTATACACTCCTTCTTAAGACGTTCAATTCACTCCTAAAATAATATTTATTATATATTATATATATATAATATATAATAAAAATATAGATATAATAAATAGTCATCAATAAGTAGCCGTTCACTTACGGTTCTCAATCTACTCCTCCTGTTTTCACGATGTGTATGTGCTCACAAAAAAACTGAAAACTGAAAAACTGAAAAACTGAAACACTTAACCCTACACACTCGCGTCACTCCATCTTCTAACAAGACTCAGGAAGAGAGGAACATAACATTCTATTCGTAGTCTTTCTTCCCCAAAAGGTTTCAGTACATGGAAGAACTACGGGGTCGTGTTTCAGTATTTCAGTTTTCAGTTTCAATGAGGCAGCATACACTAAGTGGCAGGTTTCGGCGGTCCAGAGGCTACTTTACGATAATCTTCCTGCCGTTCTGAATGTATATGGTTGAGGGCTGAAGGTCTGTCACCTTGCGGCCGAGCAGGTCATAGACGGTGGCATCGGCATCAGCATCGTCAGCCGGCAGGAGGGGGGCGGCAAGTATGTCGTCGAGGTCGCCCACCAGCGTGCCGTACTCTGCCCAGCCGGAGGCCTTGTAGGCAGCAAGCGACGAGGCATGGACATGGATGACGGGATGGCTGGAGAAGAGGTACGAGGCTACCGACGGCGGCGTGAGCGGCTTGACATAGGCATGCTTGACAGCCGAGCTGTAGAAAACACCTTGCGACATGGTCCTGACCTTCTCGCCGACTGTAACGACACTCAGCTGCTTACAGTAGGCGAACGCATCACCACCTACTGACACCACACCATCGGGGATGCTGACTTCCGCCAGGCTGGTATTGCTGAAGGCATTGGAGGCTATCCGGGTGATGCTCTCCGGGAGACGCATATAGACGAGCTTCTTGCACCCGTAGAAAGCACGTTCGCCGAGGGTGCCCGGCGAGGTCTTGTAGCTCTCGTAATAGGCTGTTCCGCCACTGACTATCTTGGCGTCCGAGAGGTCGATGGCCATCAGGTTGCCCTTGTCGATGAGCTGCCGTAAGTGCTTGAAGTCGGTGCCGTTGAGGGGTCCTCCAATGGTAGCCTTGATGGCAAGCGCCGACAACGTGTCGGCCAGCGAGCCGGCTGCTTCAAGAACCACCTGTTCGACACCCTCGCCCACCATGGACGTCTCGTGCAGCGTGCCGTCGGCATCCATAGAGTAGATGGTGAAGTCATCTCCCACACAGGTCGGGACGCAGAACTTCAGCGCATTGGCGGCATAGACCATCTTTCCCTCGCTGTCGAGTGCCACGAATCCCAGACCACCCGTTCCGGATAAGGCATAGAGGGAGTCCGTGTGCATATAGGTGTAGCTGGAGGGCTGGCAGACGCCAGGGAAGTAGTCGGTGAACTGCCCGAGGTCGCCACACTGGCCCACCTGATCCGAGTCGCGCCGCTTCTTTCCGGTCGTAGTCAGGAAGTCGGTTGTCAGCACATACTGCACGCGGTCCTCGACGAACAGAATCTCGCGGTTCTTCTTGGGATACTGGGCTATCTCGGCCAGTGTGCGGTTAATTTCGGTCTGCCTGACCGTCATGGTGTGTGCGCCGTAGTCCTCGATGCTGAGGTTTGAGAAGGGTTCGAAGAAGCCCCACGCAGCGAAGAAGTCGGTCAGGTCCTCCTGTGCCACCTCGCAGACCTTGCGAACGAACTTCAGCGAGCTGCTGCCGCCGCCGTACTTCCAGAGCGTCAGCGGGTCTTCGCGGAGCGCCTTGAAGAGGTTTGGATAGAACGACGTGTTCTTCTGAGCCTGGTGATAGTAGAGGTAGAGCTGGTAGTACATGCGCAGCTGCGTATCGACATCCCTGATGAAATAGGGCACATGATAGGCATAGTCGTTCATGACGACCGACAGGGGCGAGCCGTTGGAGGTGACCAAGCCGTCGAGGTAGCGGACAACGTTGGCAAAGAGGTTGTTCGACACCTCCGTTCCGCCTTCGAGGTTGATGAAGCGCTGGTTGTTGTGTCCGCACTCGTGGCCTGCACACCAGTCGTCCATATCGGCACGGGTGACGTCGAACGACTTGGAGATGCAGTCCACCGAGTTGTATGACGTCCGGTAGGGCGTCGAGTTGGCATAGCCGGCATCTGACTCCTTCCCTTCGATGGCGAAGTTGGGGTTGTTGTAGTAGATGGGATAGATGCCCTCGCCGCCTGTCAGGCAGTAGGGTGCCGCCGCCCGCTGTCCCGAAGCCACGCTGACGCAGTAGCCCATCAGCTCTTTCTGCCACACGGTCAGGCTGTCGAACCAGCAGATGCTCCGCCGGATGGTCTTCGGCCACAGCTTCTTGTAGGTAGTCTTCTTGAAGTTGAACATCGCCTGACCGCCATGTACCGTAAAGAGGTCGTGCGAGGCGGCGTTCAGCAGCGCCACATAGTCGCTGTCGGAGTGGCGGGCCACGTCGTAGTAACCGTTCACCGTGCCTCCCTCGATGTGGATCTTGATGGCGGGCCATTGGTCGAGCGTCTTGTCCTGCGAACGTGTATCGGCCGTGTAGAGGATATAGAAGAGGGCGCCTTTCTGCCCCTCGACGATGTTCAGGCCTTTCTTCAGCTTTGTGCCGGTCTTGGCATTCATCACCAAGTCATTGCTCACGCAACCGGCCATGTAGAGTGAAGATGCGTCGGGCACGTCGCTATCGACGAAGACATAGAGCGGGCTGCTGTCGCCCGTGTAGATGCCTGTGGGATTGCCCATGAACGAACCGCCCGAGCTGCCCATACGGTCGTTCCAGTAGTTGGCGTCGCTATAGGCGCGGTAGGTGCTGATGCGGAACTCGCGCTCGTAGGCATTCCACTGTTCGTTCTTCAGTTTGAGGGCGATGGCCACCATGAAGGCGGGCATGCCACCGGCAGTCATGTCGGCCGTCAGTTCATCGTCGCTCATGCTACGATAGGCTGCCTTCAGTTCCGTGCAGGCGGCGTCGTCGAACCACGTGCTGCTCAGCTCGTTCACCACAGCGCTCGGGTCGGGTTCCTGCGGGTAAAAATCCTCCAGCTTACCCACGATGGTGCCATACTGTTTCCACGAGGATGCACGATAGTCGTCCAGCGACTCCGAATAGACGCGGATGATGGGGTTTGACGAGAAGAGGTAGGCGGGCGTGGCAGGCGGCACGAGGGGCTTGACGTAGGCCGTCTTGACAGGCGAGCTGTAGAAGACGCCCTGGTCGAGCCGCGACACCTTGCTGCCGATGACCACCGTAGAGAGTTGGTTGCAGTAGGCGAAGGCATCGCCGCCCAGACGCGACACGCTGCCCGGGATGTCCACCGTCGTCAGGCCTGAGTTGGAAAAGGCGTTGTCGCCGATGGTGACCACCGTCGTGGGGAGCACGATGGTGCGCAGCTTGGCGCAGGCGCTGAACATCCGCTCGCCGATGACATCGTTCTCTGTCCTGTAGCTCTCGAAGTAGGACGTGCCTCCGCTCACGATGCGCACCTCGCCAAGGTCGATTGACGTCACGCCGCCTTCGTTCGTCAGCTGGCGGAGGTACCTGACGTCCGAACCGTTTATGGAACCCGTCACTTTGAGCTCGCTGTCACACTCGGTGAGCAGCGCTGCCAGCGTGCCCGCCTTCTCGACATGCACCACCGTTTCGGCTACACCCATCGTGGCACTCAGGCAGCACACAGCGACTGCCCACACTTTCATCCATCTTGTAAGGTAACTTTTTTTCATAGCATACGATTAGTCTTGCAAAATTCCGAAAAAAACGCTATTCGTGCAAGGTTTTTGTGCAAAAAATGTCCCGTCGGTTGTTTCTTCACCTGAAAAAGCCTATTTTTGCACCTCAGAAGAGGCTTTACTAATTTACTATTTGACGATTTACGATGTACGATTTAGACTTGCAGACTACTTTAAGACTAACAGACTGACAGACTATTAGACTGACAGATAAAAGCCCTGTAGTAGCGCCGTCCACGAAACAATCATCTGCTAGTCTGCTAGTCTGTTAGTCTGATAGTCTAAAAAAGAAGTCTGTTAGTCTGTTAGCCTAAAAAGAGGTCTGAAGTCTGAGGTCTGAAGTCTGAAGTAAGAGGCCAGAGGACGTGTTCGTTAAACATTAAACATTAAACGTTAAACCAAAACCAAAACCAGAGGTTGTGTTCGTTAAACGTTAAACGTTAAACGAAAATTATCAATTATCAATTGAGCTGAAGGCGCCCAGTTCCTAATTTTATAAGCCTGCTACCCCTGTCACTATCATTCCGATGCCGAAGTAGAACATCAGGATGCTGCAAAGCCGCGCCTTCTGCGTCCGCGCCCCATAACGCCAGAGCAACAGCGCGAGAACCGTCGTCAGCCCTCCGGCAATGGCGCCGATGGTGCGGAACCAGACGTCCTCGTCCACCAGACCGCTGACAAGAGGATAAGAGCCTATCAGGAAGAAATGGCCCCACCAGTTGCCTACGAACGACAGCACAAACGCCCACACGCCCCACGAGAAAGCCCTTCTGTGATAGCAATAGGCAAGAAGTATGGCGCACACGATGAAAAGGAACAGCGCCGAAGAGCCTTCGATATGGGGAAAGCAGGTGAGGAAATCTTCCTGTACAATGCTGAAGTGCCAGGCGCACTCGCCCATCGACTGCCACAGCAAAGTGCCGCCTGCATAGCCGATGAGGAACGCCCACTGCGTTCTTCCACGCCCTGCTGCGCGGGTAGCCCACCAGGCGACAAAGAACGAACTGAAAAAGCCCAGCAGCATGTAGGCCAGCCGCATGGGCGATGGATTAACCTCCTCGCCATCGTCCATGTGAGGCGGGATGACGGAAGGCATATTGCGACCCAGATAGAGGAAAGTGGCAAACAGGCCCACCAGCAACAGCGTTATCAGCACTATTCCGCCCAAAGCTCCGCCCCACTCGCGAAGGGCTGTACGGCGGTCGCAGCTTGTCGACTTGGAGAATTGGAAGTGTTTCATAGGGCAAGGGGCAGTATTTTAGTTAAGAGTTAAGAATTTTCATTTAACGTTTAACGTTTAATGTTTAACGAACACAACCTCGAAGAATGACAGACTAACAGACTAACAGACTAACAGACTAACAGACTAACAGATGATTGTTTCGTGGACGGCGCTACTACAGGGCTTTTATCTGTCAGTCTGATAGTCTGTCAGTCTGATAGTCTGAAAGTAGTCTGCCAGTCTGTAAGTCTGATAGTCTTGTATTTT
Source organism: Bacteroidaceae bacterium (assembly GCA_024697785.1). Lineage (GTDB taxonomy): Bacteria > Bacteroidota > Bacteroidia > Bacteroidales > Bacteroidaceae > UBA1189. The sequence goes on from JAILEU010000172.1 coordinate 10,497, forward strand.
TCGTTTCTGCCTGCAAAAATAAGGAAAAAGAGATGTACCCCATCCCTTTTTCCTGAAAAAAAACGATTTTTTGCAACTGAGTTGCAAAGGCTCAGCCGAAGACGTCCATCGACAGGTAGCGTTCGCCGGTGTCGGGGAGGAGGACAAAGACGTTCCTGTCTCTGAACTCGGGACGGGCGGCAACCTGCAGGGCTGCAAAGGCAGCGGCTCCGCTGGAGATGCCCACCAGCAGCCCTTCTTCCTTAGCCAGCGCACGGGCTGTGGCAAAGGCATCCTCGTTCGTCACAGGGAGCACTTCGTCGATGATGGCTGCGTCGTAGTTCTTAGGCACGAAGCCGGCGCCGATGCCCTGAATCTTGTGCGCTCCGCTGGGCTGCCCGCTCAGCACAGCCGAGCTGGCAGGTTCGACAGCAACCAGACGGGCTTGGGGGAACGCCTCCTTGATGGCCCGTCCCGTGCCGCTGATGGTGCCTCCGGTGCCCACGCCTGCCACAAAGGCGTCGATGGTGAGCCCTGCCTGACGGGCATCGGCCACGAGCTCCCTGCCCGTCGTCGCGGCGTGAACGGCAGGGTTACTGGGATTGACGAACTGTTGCAGGATGACGGCGCCGGGCGTAGCGTCGCGCAGCTCTTCTGCCTTGGCAATGGCGCCCTTCATGCCCTGACTGCCGGGGGTGAGGACAATCTCTGTGCCGTAGGCTGCTGCCAGTTTGCGGCGCTCGACGGACATAGTGTCGGGCATCGTGAGGATGACTTTGTAGCCTTTGACGGCGCCCACCAGCGAGAGGCCGACGCCCGTGTTGCCCGACGTGGGTTCGATGATGGTGCCGCCCGGGCGGAGGATGCCTTGACGCTCGGCATCCTCAATCATGGCCAGCGCGATACGGTCCTTGACGGATCCGCCGGGGTTGAAAAACTCTACCTTTGCAAAAAGGTTGGCTGCAAGGCTGCGATGAGCAGCAAACGTGCGCAGACGCAGGGCGGGCGTGTTGCCTATAAGGTCGGTGATTTGATTATATAACATGATAATTGGGAATTGATAATTAATAATTGGGAATTGATAATTGGTAATTGATAATTGGTAATTATCCATTGTCAATTATCAAATGTCAATTGCGCCAAAGGCGCTTTCGAGGTCGGCGAGGATGTCGTCGATGTGCTCCACGCCGATGCTCAGACGGATGGTTGAGGGGGTGATGTGCTGCTCGGCGAGCTCCTCGGGCGACAGCTGCGAGTGGGTTGTCGAATAGGGATGGATGACGAGCGACTTCACGTCGGCGACGTTGGCCAGGAGGGAGAAAATCCGGAGGGAGTCGATGAAGCGCCAGGCGTCGTCCTGCGTGCCGTTGATTTCGAAGGTGAAGATGGAGCCTCCGCCATTAGGGAAATACTGGTTGTAGAGCGCGTGGCTACGGTGTGAAGGCAGCGCGGGGTGAGAGACGCTCTTCACCTTCGGATGGTGCGACAGGTAATCGACCACCTTCAGGGCGTTCTCTACGTGGCGCTCGATGCGCAGCGGCAGCGTCTCGACGCCCTGCAGGAGAATCCACGCGTTGAAGGGCGAGATGGCAGCACCAGTGTCGCGCAGCAGCACGGCACGGATGCGGGTGACGAAGGCAGCTGCTCCTGCCACGTCGGCAAACACAGCTCCGTGGTACGAGGGGTCGGGCTTCGCCAGCGTGGGGAACTTGTCGGCGGCAGCCTTGAAGTCGAACCGCCCGGCATCGACGATCACGCCGCCCAGCGACGAGCCGTGCCCGCCGATGAACTTCGTCGCCGAATGAACCACAACATCGGCGCCGTACTGAATGGGCTTCACCAGAATGGGGGCAAACGTATTATCGACGATGAAGAGCACCTGATGGCGGTGAGCCACCTCGGCAATGGCCTTCAGGTCTGCCACATCGGAGTTCGGATTGCCCAGCGTCTCGGCAAAGACGACCTTTGTGTTGGGCTGAATGGCGCGCTCCAATGCCTCGAGGTCGCCCGCATCGACGATGGTGTGACTGATGCCGCTGGTCGTCAGCGTGTGGGTGACGAGGTTAAACGTGCCGCCGTAGAGGTTGTTGGCAGCCACCAGATGGTCGCCCTGCTGGAGGACGTTCTGCAACGCGTAGGTGATGGCAGCGGCGCCCGAGGCGACTGCCAGTCCCGCCACGCCCCCTTCGAGAGCCGCTATACGATCCTCAAGCACAGCCTGCGTGGAGTTGGTCAGACGTCCGTAGATGTTCCCTGCATCGCGGAGACCGAAGCGGTCGGCAGCATGCTGCGAGTTGTGGAAGACGTACGACGTCGTCTGATAGATGGGTACGGCCCGTGCGTCGGTTGCAGGGTCGGCACACTCCTGGCCCACATGCAGGGCCAGCGTCTCAACATGAAGATTTTCCTTTTTCATTTTTTTACCTTATTATAATAATTAATACCAATAGCCCTTGGCGCCTTTGGCGCAGTTATCTATATTCCCTCGCCGTCCTGGAACTGCAGCTCGGTGATGAGTTCGCCCTGGAGGACCTTAGAGTGTGGCGGCACATCGTGGGTGAGCCAGACGTTGCCCCCGATGACGGAGTCGTGCCCAATCCGCACCCGTCCGAGGACGGAGGCGTTGGAGTAGATGACGACATTGTCTTCGACCAGCGGATGGCGCGGCAGGTTGACGGGCTGCCCGGAGGCGTCGAAATGTATCTTCCGCGCTCCGAGGGTGACGCCCTGATAGAGCAGCACGTGGTTGCCGATGATGCAGGTCTCGCCGATGACGATGCCTGTGCCGTGGTCGATGGCGAAGTACTCCCCTATCTGCGCCGCGGGATGGATGTCGACGCCCGTCTCGCTGTGGGCCATCTCAGTGAGCATGCGGGGAATGAGGGGCACGCCGGCTTCGTAAAGGAAATGCGCCAGACGGTAGTGCAGCATGACGGTGACCGAAGGGTAGCTGAGCACGACTTCCTCGAAGGACTTTGCGGCAGGGTCGCTGCTGGTGACGGCATCGACGTCGGTGAGCAGCAGACGGCGGATCTCGGGCAGGGCACGCACAACGGCCGAGGCTGTGGCGTCAGCCCCAATCTCGACGGCCAGCAGATGGCCTATCTCCCACGTCACGTCATCCTGGCCATATATTTCGGGGAAGACGGACTTTCTGACAAGCCTCATCACGTGCTTCAGCGCATCGTGCGAAGGCAGATGGGTACGGGACGATATTCTTTTCTCTTCCATGACATTCTTTGGGTTTTCCGCTGCAAAATTACAACACGATGAAGGTTATTTCCAAATTATTTGGAATAATCAGAAAATTTTGTTTTCTTTGCACCCTCAAACAGAATGAATAAATCTGAAAACAGCTTCAAAAAGCACATTCTCAGAAAAAAATGGTTAAACAAAAAAATAAGGAAATGAAACAGGATTTAGACGACTACGATCTGCTCCTTCTTCGGGAGCTTCAGCGGGACGGGCATCAGACCATCAAGGAGCTCTCCCAGAAAGTGAACCTGAGTGTATCGCCTGTGTTTGAGCGCATCCGCAAACTGGAGCGTGAAGGCTACATTCAGGGCTATGTGGCGGTGCTCGATGCGGAAAAGCTCGACTGCGGCTTCATGGTCTTCTGCTATATAAAGATGAAGCAGCATACGCAAGAGAATGCCGTCCAGCTGATGTCGGCGGTGCAGGATATACCGGAGATTGTGGAGTGCTTCAACATCTCCGGTGACTACGACTTCCTGCTGAAGATATACGTCAAGAACATGAAACAGTATCAGGAATTCGTCATGCGCATCCTGGGCGACATCCCTGCCATCGGCAGCCTGAACTCCTCGTTCGTGCTGGGCGAAGTGAAGAACTCCCACGCACTGCCGGTATGAATTAAGTTAAGAATTAAGAGTTAAGAGTTAAGAAAAAAAGTTCTGTGGCGGAGATCCGTCCCTCAGAGCAATTTTTCTTAACTCTTAACTCTTAACTCTTCATTACTTTATTACTCCCAGCTCCTTGCCGACTTTGATGAAGGCAGCGATGCAGCGGTCGAGGTGGGCACGCTCGTGGGCGGCGCTGAGCTGCACGCGGATGCGGGCCTGGCCCTTCGGCACGACGGGATAGTAGAAGCCGGTGACGTAGATGCCCTCGTCGGCCATGCGGGCGGCAAACACCTGGCTCAGCTTGGCGTCGTAGAGCATCACGGCGCAGATGGCGCTCTGCGTGGGCTTGATGTCGAAGCCCGCTGCCAGCATCTTCTCGCGGAAATAGACGACGTTCTCCTGCTGCTTGGTGTGGAGGGCGTCGCTCTCCTTCATCATGCGGAACACCTCCAACGACGCACCCACCACCTCGGGCGGCAGCGAGTTGGAAAAGAGGTAGGGACGGCTGCGCTGGCGCAGCATGTCGATAATCTCCTTGCGGCCTGTGGTGAAGCCTCCGATGGCTCCGCCGAAGGCCTTGCCCAGCGTGCCCGTGTGTACGTCGATGCGTCCGTAGCAGTCGAACTGCTCGGCCACGCCGTAGCCGTGCTTGCCGACGACGCCGGCGCTGTGGCACTCGTCCACCATCACCAGGGCGTCGTACTTCTCCGCCAGGTCGCAGATCTTGTCCATCGGGGCGACGTTGCCGTCCATCGAGAAGACGCCGTCGGTGCAGATGATGCGGAAGCGCTGTGCCTGGGCCTCCTGCAGACAGCGCTCCAGGTCGGCCATGTCGGCATTGGCGTAGCGGTAGCGCTTGGCCTTGCAGAGGCGCACGCCGTCGATGATGCTGGCGTGGTTCAGGGCGTCGCTGATGATGGCGTCGTCCTCGCCCAGCAGGGGCTCGAACAGACCGCCGTTGGCGTCGAAGCAGCTGGCGTAGAGGATGGTGTCCTCGGTATGGAAATACTCGCTGATGGCAGCCTCCAGTTCCTTGTGCATGTCCTGCGTGCCGCAGATGAAGCGCACGGAGCTCATGCCGTAGCCGCGCTCATCCATAGCCTTCTTGGCAGCCTCGATGAGGCGCGGGTTATCACTCAAGCCCAAATAGTTGTTGGCGCAGAAGTTCAGCACCTCGCTGCCGTCGGCCAGCTGGATGGCGGCACGCTGAGGCGAGGCTATCAGACGCTCGTTCTTGTACAATCCTGCATCCTTGATGCCCTGAAGCTCAGTCTGCAGATACTCTTTCATTTTTCCAAACATAATGCAAACGATTTAATGGTCCATAGATTTTCCTGCTGCGAAGATACAGCAAAAAAGGGAAAGGAGATAATAAAAACAGAAAAAACTCGAAAAAAAGATTATCCGCTGGGAAAACCCCTAACGACCTGAAGGACCGTTACAACCTCTTTTTTGATTCTTGGGTAGAAAGCCGGAACTGAATAGGGAGGTTGAAAAGCATAGCCTCGACCTCGCCCTTACTATTTCGGCCAGGCTTCCATTTCGGCATATTGCGCACTAACCTGAGCGCTTCGTCATCGAGAAGTTTATGCGCAGACTTAGTGACTACAGGGTTTGTTACCGTTCCATCCACATCCACCCAAAACTGCACGATGACGCGGCCTCCTACACCCATTTCCTGCGC
>JAILEU010000187.1 GCA_024697785.1 Bacteroidaceae bacterium
TGCTCCATATTCCACGTCATAGCTCTTGTATTCCTCGCCGTCAACGACGTAGGTCAGCTTATAGGTGTTGACAGTAAACGAGCCTGTCACCGTCACGTCATTTGCTGGCATTGTCTCGGGCATCTCGCTCCAGCCGCTGAAAGTGTAACCCTCTTTCGTTGGCTCGGCTTCCGGCGTAATCTTAGAATCATAGACAATGGCTGTACTCTTATATTCTTCCCCATCTACCATATAGGTCAAAATATAGGAAACATTTACCATGAAAGTGATGTCGGCAGGTGTCAATTTCTCAGAGTTGCTCGTTGCCATGCAGATGTTTTTTATGGAAGCAGTACCGCCTTGGGATGATTCCGATGCAGAGAGAGAGAGTTTAATGATTTCACCGCTTGTGCCAGAGATAGGTTTCAGAGAGAACGAAGTACTTGTCAGACGATAATCGCCGTTCGTTTGCTTGCCGATAGTTAATTCCTGATCATTATCCGTGAAGCGGCTGCTCAGTTCACAATCTGCTTTATTCAATGTAATTCCATCGGGTAGAGTCATGTCCATCTGGAATGATACGATATTTGCTTGCGAGTTGTTGAGGCAGATGTTCACAATCTTTGTTTCGCCAGCCTTGATAGTTACATCGGCAACGTTCAAATCTTGAGCTTTGGCACCTAACATGCATAAAGCAAAAGCTATGATGGATAAAATGTACTTTTTCATAATTTAAAGTCATATAATTAAACGATCATCTTGACCTTATTCTCACTTAATCAAGGTTTTCTTATTGTCAACTACGTTAATGCCGCGTTGCAGTTCAGTCTGCTTGCGACCTTGCAAATCGAAGATGTCTCCTTCACTTTTGGAGAAAGCTGGGGTAAGACTTGTTGTAATCGCATACATTATGTCTTCGAACATATAATCGTTTCCATCAGCATCGAAGAAGTAGATGTTACGAACGTTCACATCGCAGCCCGTCACTCCATTCAGAACGATTTTTAGCAACTCGCCATCATTTCTGTTAAAGCTATTATTGGATGTTGACAGAGCGGCAACGCGAAAGTGTCCATCCTCTACCTTATTATAAAGTATCTGGTGACCCTGCTTGCGTTCTGCATTCAGCATAATCCGAGTCACTTCTACATCTTCAGGAACGAAAAGGTCAAACTGGAAGGCTGTGTAGTTGCGTTCGTTTTTAAGGTTCAAAGATAGAAAACCGTATTGTTCTGTCAGGCTAAACATGTCGTCATTAGTGAAATACCTTGACAATCGCCTTGCATTTGAAAAGTTCTGCTCACCGGCGATATTATTTACCAATACAACAGCATCGCCGAGGTTTACTGTACCATCTTTGTTAATGTCTGCCAACACCTCCATAAATGTAGTTGCTGGTGTTCCTATGACGAAACGTGCTATATCTACCACATCTACGACATCGACGTCGTTGTCAGTGTTCACATCACCAAAAAGATAGAAGGATCCCATAACAACCACATTCTCAGCCGGCATCGTCTCTGGAATCTCGCTCCAACCGCTGAAGGTGTAGCCTTCCTTTGTGGGTTCTTCTTCAGCGTTCAGTACAATACCTGGTTCTACAAATCTTGTCTTATAAACCACACCATCAATCATGTAAATTAAGCGACAAGATGAACTCGGTGCAAAAATGGGAAACCCTCCGTTCTCCCCATATGTATCTGCCACCCAATGGCGATACTGTCCTTCGGTGTTGTTGGCATCCACCCAAGCGTTGAGGGCTTCGACCAAGTCAGAATAACTCGTTTCACCTATTGATACAGGAGTCAACAGTTTATTTGTAGTGCCATCATGTTGGAAAAGAGTTGCATACGATATGTCATCACAAGGATAGCCTAATAAATCCAATCCTTCATTTATATTTTCTTGCCCATATAAATAGTGAATATGCGGTTCAAGGTAAGGGACTCCTATTAGATTTCCAATCCAACGGGAGGTGTTACGGTCAGCGTTAACAGTTCCAGTTGAATAACAGTTATTCACGGTGCAATAGGAGAACTCTCCTATTAGACCTCCCAGGCATTGAACTGCGGAGGAATGTATATCTCCTGATATCGCGTTAATATCACCCGTAGCATAGCAGTTTCTGATTTCAGCATTTCCATAACCTTCTCCAATTAGCCCACCACAAGCTTGAACTCCAGTAACAGAACCACTAGCAGAACAGTTGGAAATAATGCAATTGTCATCATATGCCTCGACTGACCCACATAACGAGCCGATACTTCTATTCCCATATACATCAACCGAAGAATGACAGTTTGTGATTAATGGACATCGTTCTGCGAAACCCACTAATCCACCGATTGCAGATGATGGAAAAGCTCTGTCTTCTCCTTCTGCTTGTGAAAAAATACTTCCTACAAATCCGCCAAGTAAATTGACATTCAACAAACTCCCATAACGTACTCGCCCAAACAATCCTTTACTGGAAAAGGCATCGTTTACATAGATATTCGAAATAGAATGTCCCTGCCCATCAAATTTGCCAGAGAACCAAAATCTATCTCCTATCGGATTCCAACGATACCCCGCAAGATCTATATCAGCAGTCAACTTCACGGTCTTCCCTTCAAAAAAACTACTCTCATACCCATGCAATCCATTCACTAAAACCGCAAGCCAGGCAAGGCCTTCTGTAGTAGAAATTGTAACATTACCTTCAGCATCCTCAACATACCCTGCTGGCTCAGAGGTAACGACATCCGTCCAATATGGCAAATCAATAATTACATGCTGCGTTTCACACCAACCACTGATTTGTTCTGAATTAAGCTCTGCGCGAACACTAAAATCATATACATAGCATAAAGGTATTCCCTGTAAGGTATCTGGATTTTGAGTGGTTGTGATATATGTATAAGGCGAATCCTTAATATCGTTGCGTCGGTATCGAATCGTCCATTGAGAAGCACTGCCATTCTCCTGCCAACCAACAACAACAGCAGGTGTGTCGCCAGTTTTTATATTTTGAACATACATCTTCGACACATTTGGGCATTGTACAACAAAGTGCTGCTTGCCTAACATGGGGAGGCCATCATTAGCATTATCTAAGTCAGCTGTCCACATGAATAACGTGCTATCATTTTCTTGTATCAAATAATTGTTTAATGCAGCTAACAAATTTGACTCTGATTTGTCATCAAAGACGGCAGGAGTTCTCAGCACCCATTCTGAATTTGAACGTATGATTGTTGACGTATCATTCACAACTGAGCTACCTGTGAATCCGAGTACGCCCATAGGAGTTTCTATGCTGTAGCAATTAGAAACCTCGCCTTCACCAGAATATGCAACGATGCCTCCATTATAGCAATATGCATGCTGCTGGAAGTTGCCTGCGGCGTAGCAGTTCCTTTCAATTCCATCTGAAGCACCAATCAAAAGCCCCGTCCAACGTTCGCCGACAACATCTGCGTTCACAAAACAGTTAATTACTTTACCAAATGCATTAGCGCCAACTAAGCCCCCTGTAAAGTCTCTACCGTTTATCCTACTATTCTTCATATAGCAGTTTTTGATAGTCCCAACAGTTTCATCCAAGCCCCATAAAGTACCGCACAAACCTCCTGTCACATTTCCATCAATGGGGAATCCTGTAACATTGAAATTTACTAATCCTACATTATCAACCAAACCCGAGAATCCGGAGAAAAAGCCAATATCGCCATTATACTCTTTTATATAGACATTGGAGATGATATGCCCTTGTCCCAAAAAATCATGGCTCGAACTAACAGGCTTCCATTTATAGCCAGACATGTCAATGTCTGCTGTTAGAATAAGATCTTCATTGCAATCGTTCTTTGCCCACCATGCCAAACCTTCTGGTGTAGATATCTCCACCCTGTTCGTCTCTGCATTATAAAAATAACCGTCAGGTTGAGAGGCGACAACATCCTGCCAATAAGGAGCCTCAACCTGTATTGTTTCTTTATTCCATGGGCCATATTGACTATTGCCATAAACAGGGCGGATATAAAAATCGTATTCCGTAAACTTATTAAGGTCGTCAATTATTGCACTATTTGTGGTCGTGTTAATTACTTTGCCTTCACCTATCTTAAAACCTTTTAAGCCATACTCTATTTGCCATTGCGTTGCCGATCCGTTTTCTGTCCATTCCAAATGAACGGTTGTATCCTCAACAGAGGATACGATGTTGGAAACCATACGGTAATTGCTCTCTTGGCTTACATACAATTTAAATCCAGCATAAGACAACTTGCCTGAATAATTTAAGGTGATACCGTTTTGAGTTGAAACGACAGGACTTAAATCGTTATTATTACCGCCTGACATGTCGCGAATCCAGGTATTAGAGTTTGGGCCATCATAAATGGAGATGCTCTGGTCTTCAAACTCCATGATATCAACGACCATTCGTTTTCCTTCATCATTTGGAATGAATGAAACGGTATTATTGCACCCATTTTCGTAAATTGCACCTTCATAAGCGTTATGTCCCATGAGATGATAGAATTCCAATGGTTCGTCAACAACGAAAGTACTGGTTCCTTGCATCTGGCCTATGATAACATTGCCGTCATCGTCTGGGACAATGCCTACAATGGCAGATTGGGTACTACTGAAATTGTAGCTTGAGGGTTCAACTGCACCTGTCAGATACCACCCGTCGGCAAGACCGCCCCAACCAAAATTGAAATGAAAGAAGTCATCAGCCTTATAGCCATCACAGACGAAAGCATGAACCCCGTTTCCTTGTCCACTATAGTAAACGGGTTGATTGGCTGCAAGATTCTGGCGTATCAGGTCGTTCCATTCGTCATTGGTGAAATAGGCCTTCTCCGCAAAACTCATGTCGGGGCTGAAGCGGAAAAAGTTTATCAATCCTGCGCGTGCTTCTTGGTCAAAGGCACTACTTTCCCAAGGCCCATATCCCATATTGACCGCGACGCCACAATCGTATATCAGTTTGGCAACGGCGTGAATCTGTTCTTCAGTGCTTACAGCAGTTAGAACATCGGGCATGATGTTAAAATCGTAAAAGGATGTTTCGAAGTTGGATTCAAGCGTACCGTAGTTACTGTCATAGCTATGCGTGCCACGTCCCTGAGTGGGATAGCTCCAATATTTGACAATCTGAGCCATTGCAGTTGCTACACAGCCAGCTTGGGCATGTCCATCAGGGCTCTCCATATCTTCAGGACACAGGGCGTTGTAATCTTGATTCTGATTCCACGTGGTGGTAAGTAATGGGCCTACGCTTTCGGGCAGGTCCGTTAGAACGCGCTGGGGAGCGGTCTTTCGAGCACTTGTCCATTTTTTAGAAGGAACACGTGGACCTGCGTTGATCGCCGCTTCTATCTGACCAGCAAGGTCGTCGAAGAAACCTTTGATGTGGGCTGGCAAATTAACCGTACCGTCTGCCGCAATTGGAAAGCTTTTGTCGAAACTATACCCCAGAACCTGGTATGCCACATCATCTGCACTGACAAGAACAAATGCATCTTCCACATTGACGATGTAAAATGCCGCACGGTCGCTTTGGGGCATCTTGTGAGTATAAACGATATTAGAGTGCAACGTCGTTCCTCCTCCTTTGTTAGGAGCTTTCTTTGCCGATGGAGACATCTGCACAAACTCCTGTGCTACTTGAAGGACACTCTTTGGGTCAACTGGTTCAGCCATTAAATTGGGCAAAGTGAAACAAATGAAAACCAAAAAGAGTATGCATTTTTTGGGAAACAAAAGATTGCTAACTGAAAAATCACATGCATGTGTGTGTAATGCGATAGAAAAAGCATTGCGAATAACATTAGAAATAGTTTTCTTAGAGTTTCTCATGATAATGGTTTTTTATTAACTGATAGTAAAATCGATTTTATGAAATTAATGCTTAATAAGGTGAAAAACATAGACTAATCTTCATTCACGTTTCCGACGTGTCGGCAAATACCCTACTATCTTAGACAAGTAATTGCCTGTGCTGGTAATAATCATCCCTGCTTTTACTTTTGATTGATATTAAATATATCGAAAATATCGGAAGTATGGGCTATAGGTTAAAAATCCTATAGAAATAGACCAATGCTACAACAAGGGAAGGGACGCGGGAGAATCTTCCTATCAGGGAGCCTGAGGGGCTGTACACAAAGTCGCCCCGGATGTATCCGATGAGGCTTCCACTCTTGTCGTAGTAGCGCCCGCTATCGGTATAGCCAATGTAGGCACCGGAGTAGTCATAGTATTTCCCGTTGCTCTCGTTCCCGAGGTAACTGCCCGAACGGCTGTAGAACCTTTGGGAGTTGATTTGCCCTTCGTAGGCACCCGAACGGTTGTAGAGTTTCCCGTTGTCGTAGCGTCCGAGAAGCGAGCCGGAGCCGTCGTACATCTGTTGCCCATATTCCCCCAAGGAGGATATGAGCAAGATGAAAGTCAGGATATACTTGAAATATCTGGCCATGACGTTACTCTCCGTACACTTCCAGCTCGTAGATGCGGGTGGCGCCTTCGCCGGCGTCCTGCTCGGGGCCGGTGACGAAGAGGCGGAGGTAGCGGACGCTGACGGGGTCGAAGGTGCGTTCTACTTCGTCGGCCTTGTTGCCGTCAAGCAGGTCGAGGGTCTTCCACTCTTCGGTGAGGCTGCTGCGGCCCTGCAGCAGGCAGCCGCGGGTGATGTAGGAGCCGGTCTCACGGCCTGCGTTGACGAGACGCCATGAGGCGACGGTCTTGGCGGTGCCGAGGTCGAAGGTGGCGTAGTGGGGCGCACGGCTGACGTCGCACCACTTGGTGGTGAGGTCTCCGTCGATGAGGTTATCGGCCTTCTCGCGTTCGTTGGCCTGGCCGGTGGAGGCGAGGACGGTGGCTCCTTTGAGGAGGCTGGTCTTGCGGACACGCTCGGCGCCCGCTGAGGCATCAGCGTTGTTGGCATTGTTGCCGGTGAGGAAGAGGGCTCCGGCGGGGATGGCCTGAGCACCTTCGCTGACGGCGGTGGCGGCGAAGACCACGATGCCGCTCTCGCGGAACATCGGACGGCGGGCAGCATAGGCAGCGAACTCGGCAGCACGGGCGCTCATGTCAGCACGACGGCCTTCGCGGCCCTGACGGCTGCCCATGGTGACTTCGATGCGCTCGCCCTTCGGGAGGACGATGGCCTTGGCGCCGGCGGGCAGGTCGATGCCGATGCGGAACATATAGGTGTATTCGAAGGGCTCGTCCTCGGTGCCGCTGTGACGGTGGGAGCCGATGTAGGCGATGTCGGCGTCCTTGAAGAAGGGCTGGGTGTGGCCCTCGTGTCCCCACTGGCCGATGAAGCCCGTGTATTCGGGCACGTAGATCTCGGTCTCGGTCAGCACCTCTTTCTTACCCTTCTGGCTGATGATGCCGACGGGGTAGGTGAGGTCGCCCTTGACGGACGAGGCAAGGAGATATACCTTATTATAATTACCTTCGGGCAGGGCGATGGTGTCGCCGCGGGTGGCGAGGCCGTTCAGGCCGTCCTTCTCGCCGAGGACGAAGCGGACGTCGCCCGTGGTGATGATGCCGTCGGCGGGCAGGAGCTCGGCGGCATAGCTGTTGCTGCCTTCGAAGGATGCGCCGCGGCGGAAGTCGTTGAAGCTGAAGCAACGTTTGTTGAAGGGGAGGGTGACGGGCTGCTGCTCCATCCCTGCGAGGGCGGGCTGGCCGGCGAAGGTGATGCGATAGGTCTTGACGCTGAAGGCGCCAATCTGGACGTTCAGGCCATTGCCGCTGAAGGAGGCGGTGCCGAGGGGTTTCTCGGTGCCGTCGGCCTCGACGGCCTTGGCGATGGGGGCAGCGAAGGTGATGGTGCCCTGCTGGCTGCCCTTGCCGCTGTTCTCATAAACGCGGACAACATACTCGTTGCCCGTCTCGGCCTTCTTGAGCGCGCGGACGGTGATGTTGGCGTTGTCGGACGAGGCAAAGCTGAACGAGCGTCCCAGCGTGCCCTTATGCTTCGGGGTGGTGAAGGCGCGCAGCGGGCTGTTGACCATGGTGGAGCGGGTGACGGCAGCCGCCTTGTCGAGTTCGCCGGCATGGCCTTCGAGGCAGTAGGTGAAGGTGTGCCAGCCCATGTCCTGCTGCTCCTGATAGACGTAGCCGCGGCCGGGCTCGGGAGCCCAGAGGAGCGAGAGGCGGATGGTGTTGTCGTCGGGCTTGTCCCAGCCGTACTTGCAGTTGTTGTAGATGGTGACGCCGTAGGCTCCGCTGCGGTCGGTGAGGTCGGTCCACTCGTGCGAATAGACTTCGTACTGGTTGTCGCGGTTGTTGCCGCGCTTCACGCTGCCGAGGCCGAGGTCGTAGGTGGCCTCGGGGTTGCTGATGGCGAGGGGGAAGTTGGCCTTGAGGAGGCTGTGGGTGGAGTGCCAGTCAACCTCGCACTGGAAGTCGATGCGCTCGGCCTGCGTGCCCTTGTAGAGGTGGATGTACTGGTTGAAGGTGCTCTTGCCGTAGTGCTTGGTGACGCAGACGGTGGTGCGGACGGGACCGTCCTCGACGAGGCGGACGCTGACGTCCTCCGTAATCTTCAGGGGAGCCTTGTCGACGGTGGGCTTCAGGATCTCCCATGCGGGCCAGGCTGTGCTCTGACATTCGTCGAAGATGACAAGGCCGAGGGCCTCGCCCTGACGGACGAGTTCGCGGCCTGAGCGCTTATCGATGAGCGAGCAGATGTCGCCATTGGCATCGAAGCGGAGGCTGTAGACGCTGTTCTCGACCTCGCGGACATCCTTCTCAGTAAAGGGCTTGGCCGAAGCGGGCTTGACGCCATAGACGGCGAAACCCACGCCGGGGACGCTGGCGTCAACGAGCAGGTGGCGTTGCCCCTTGCTGTCGGTGACGACCTGCGAGGCGACCTTCTTGCCGTCGGGGCCGGTGACGGCGTAGGCAGGGGCGCCGTCGGGCATCACCACGTCGGCAATGGCCTGCTGGGCGAAAGCCTCGGTGTTGTGGAGGACGACGGGAGTGCCGCTGACATCGGTGTTGAGCTTCGAGGCCACACCGCTGACGGCGTGGGTCAGCACGCTTGAGAACTGGCTGAGGGCGATGAGCTCGTCGTTCCACGAGAATTCATAGGCACGCGGGATGCTGGTGCCGGGCAGGTCGTCGTGGAACTGATGGAGGATGACGCGGTGCCAGGCGTCGGTGAGGCGTGCCGAGGGATAGGCGGCGGTGCCCAGCCATTCGCTGACGACGGATGCGCGCTCGGCGGCGTCGGCCAGGTGTTCGTTCTGACGGTTATAGAGCTTCATGGCTGCCTGCGAGGTGTAGCAGCCCGTGCCGTGGACGTCCATGTAGAGCTCGCCGTCAAAGACGGGCAGCTCGGGGTGGGCCGAGAAGGGGAGGTAATCCTTGTAGAGCTGGTCGCTGGTGGCGCTCTTGATGGTGACGGGTCCGCTGCCCTTCATGCCCTTCACGACGGCGCGGACGGACTCGATGGTGGGCGAGCCTCCGGTGTCGCCCGTACCGTAGTAGCGGTAGCCCTCGGGCAGCGTGCTCTCGTTCATCTCGCGCAGCAGGCGGGTGTTCTCGCTGAGGTCGCTGTCGGGGTAGGTCTGTCCGTAGCCGTAGCCATGAGCCATCATGATGCGGCTGCCGTCGATGCCCTGCCAGAGTCCGACGCTGAAGGGGTAGCGTTTGAGCTTGCCATCGTAGAAGTCATGATTACGCCAGCCCAGTTTCTGCGACGAGAAGCCGATGAGGCCGCAGTGGGCAGCCAGCGTGGGGATGTCGTACGAGAAGCCGAAGCAGTCGGGCAGGAAGACGTCGGTGCTCTCCTGGCCGAACTCTGTCCGGTAGTACGTCTGGCCGAGCAGCGTGTTGCGCAGCCACGACTCGGGCGAGACGATGACCGTCTCGTTAGCGTCCCAGCTGGCGCCGGTGAGGTGCCAGCGGCCCTGGGCGATGTACTTCTTCACCTCTTCGTACTCGGTGGGGTAGTACTCTTTCATCCACGAGTACTTGATGGCACCCTCGAAGTTGAAGATATACTCCGGATAGGTGCGCAGCAGATGGAGGTTCTGCCGGATGGTTTTGGGGATGTACTCGCGGATGGTGGTCTGGATGTCCCAGTTCCATTGCGTGTCCATGTGGGCGTCGGCCACCATGTAGGCCGTCTTAGGCTGGTCTTGCGCAGAAAGCGTCAGCGAGGCTGCAAACGTCAGCGCAGCAAGCATCAGGGGAATACGGGTTCTTTTCATAATCTATAATTTAGGGGTTGTTGTTTTGCTTTTTCACGTATTTTTTTGCAAAAGTAAGGACGGGTAAGCAAAAATGCAAGAAAAAAGCCGTAATTTTGCAGCCTGATAGCATTTTTTCATGGAGAACGAACAAGGGAACATCGAGCAGCAGGTGCTGGAGGTGGCTACCGAGGCAGGACATATCCTGCTGGAGAACGGCGCCGAGATATCGCGTGTGGAGGAAACGATGGAGCGCATCGCGTCGCACTACGACGTCGATAGCGAGAACTTCTTTGTGCTGAGTAACGGCATTTTCACGACTGGGCGCCACTTCGCCAACGTGGAGTACATCCCCTTCAAGGGCACGCAGCTCGACAAGGTGGTGGCGGTGAACCAGATTTCGCGCGACATAGAGAAAGGACGCTACACGCTCGACGAGGCCCGGCAGGCGCTCCGCCGTGTGCGCGCCATGCCCCCCAAGTCGTTCTGGGAACAGGTGCTGGCGTCGGCTCTCGGCAGCGCGGGCTTCTGCATCATCTTCGGCGGCTCGTTCGCCGACAGCGTGGTGGCCTTCGTGGCTGGACTGACGCTCTACGTGTTTGTGCTGAAGGCTACGGCCCCCTATCTGTCGAAGATCTTCAGCAACATCTGCGGCGCGGCGTTCGTGACGCTCTTCTGCCTGCTCAGCTGGCGGGCAGGCTTCGGCGACAACCTGAGCAACATCATCATCGGAGCCGTCATCCCCCTCATCCCCGGCGTGCCCTTTACGAACGGCATCCGCGACATCGCGGGCGAGGACTATATAGCAGGCATCACACGACTGCTCGATGCCACGATGGTCTTCTTCTGCATCGCCCTCGGCGTCAGCCTTGTATTCCTGATTGACGGACGGATTTCGGGCGGCGTGATAGCCTTGGAGGGGATGGGCGTGGACCGCCTGACGGCGTTGTTCCCCATCCAGCTGGCAGCGGCGCTGGTGGGGTCGGCGGCCTTTGCCGTGCTGTTCGGCGTGCCGAGGAAGTATTACTGGCACGGCGGCGTGTGCGGCATGATAGGGTGGATTGTCTATCTTGTCATGCTGCGCTGGGCAGGCGGTAGTGTGGTGGAGGCATCGGGCGTGGCGACGATTGCCGTAGCGCTTACGGCCCGCGAGCTGGCTGTGTGGCAACGTTGCCCTATGACGGTATTCCTCATCTGCGGCATCTTCCCCCTCGTGCCTGGTGCTGGCATCTACTGGACGTCCTACTACGTCATCTCCGGCCAGCTCCATGCCGCTCTGGCGGCAGGCTTCACCGCCATTAAGGTCGTCATAGCCATCATCTTCGGCATCGTCTTCACCACCGACGTCATCTTCCGTTTCCTCAAGCGCCGGAAGAAACGTCGTAGTTCATAAACTTCCTCTATCGCAGAAGGATTTCCTGAAGGTCTGATTACACAAAAGTTTGTTTTTCTGCGTCGCGTGCGTCACACCTTTGTAAACAGCAGAGGACGAGGCTCGTAGGTGTGACGCAGAGTGTGACGGAGTGTGTGACGCACTTTTGTGCGTCACACACTATTTTCCCTCAAATCAAGCTATTTATGCTCTCTGTTTCAGTATATTATCCGTGTGCGAGTAGCGTTTGGCGACACACGAACCCTTTCGCAATCTATATATAGTTGAAGCATCCATATTACCCATCTCCACCCCTACGTTCGGGTGCAAACCAAACCTTTTAAGAATTGCTTTGCCGTGCATAATTGGGATCACCTGTAAATTCCTGTGTTAGCATGAACCAAAACCTACAAAACCCTTGTTTGTACTGCATGCTCTTGCGAGCATTCGTCTGTAGGCTTCAAGCAAGCCCTGTTTATGCAAGCATAACCATTCCTTGCCTGAAACCACAGACAGCCTGCGGCTTGGCAGTACAATCAAGAAAAACCGCGAAAACCGAAGGAGCAGCGAGCGCAGAGTCAAACTTGTTTGAACCGACGCCAAACCGAGAGCCATCAAGCTTGCTTGAATGGCCGAGGTGCGAAGGAGGAAGAGCGAAGCTCAACTATGCCGAGTCGCGACTGAGGAAGAGCAAAACTCAACCGAAGGAGCAGCGAGAGCAGAGTCAAACTTGTTTGAACCGACGCCAAACCGAGAGCCATCAAGCTTGCTTGAACCGACGCCAAGATGAGAGCCATCAAGCTTGCTTGAATGGCCGAGGCGCGAAGGAGGAAGATGAAGTCAATGGCCGAGGTGCGAAGGAGGAAGAGC
>JAILEU010000019.1 GCA_024697785.1 Bacteroidaceae bacterium
TTCCGGAGTTTCTTGGTGCTCGAAGGTTAGGACGGAGCCGGCGATGAGGGGCTGGCCGAACTTGTTGCCGAAGTCGCTGGCGCCGTTCGAGGCCTTGATGAGAATCTGCTCGGGCGTCTGGTAGAGCCAGGGGCGGGCAGGGATGGCGTCTTCGGCCGGGGCATCCTGTTTGTTGCGGGGGTAGGCGGTCATATAGACAGCCGTGCCGGCGATGGGCCACGAGCCCTTTCCGCCGCCCATGCGGTCGCGGATTTCGCCGCCTGTGCCAGTGCTGGCGCCGTTGAACGGCTCGACGGTGGTGGGGAAGTTGTGCGTCTCGGCCTTCAGCGACAGCACGGTGTGGATGGGGTGAACCTGGAAGAAGTCGCTGGTGCTATGGTCGGCAGGGGCGAACTGCTCAACGGTGGGGCCGTCGGCAAACGCCACGTTGTCCTTGTAGGCCGAGACGATGTGGTGGGGATTCTCCTTTGTCGTCTTCTTGATCATGGCGAAGAGGCTGCTCTCCATCTCCTTGCCGTCGATGATGAACGTGCCGCCGAAAATCTTGTGGCGACAATGCTCGCTGTTGATCTGGGCGAAACCGAACACCTCGCTATCCGTCAGCGGTCGTCCGAGCTGGGCTTCTACCTTCTTCAGGTAGTCGATTTCCTCGGGCGAAAGGGCGAGGCCCTCCTGCTCGTTGTAGGCGGCGAGGTCCTCGATGGCCTTGATGGGCTCGGGCGTGATGTCGACGGTGAAGATGTGCTGGTCGAGGGCAGGGTAGAAGCGTTGCAGCATCGGGTCATAGTCGGCGTCAGGGCCGCTGACAGCCCAGTATTCCTCGATGCGGCTGATGCCGGCGATGCCCATGTTCTGGGTGATTTCGACGGCATTGGTGCTCCAGGGGGTAATCATCTCGCGACGCGGGCCGACGTAGCAGCCTTCGGGAGCTGCCGTGCCCAGACATTCGGCCTCGCCGAAGAGCCAGCCGAGTTGGCTGACGACGGCATCGGCAGGCTGGTTGGTGACTTCGGTGGCAATAACAGACTGATTTTTCGTACGGAAGAAGAGAATCATCGTTGCTTTGATTAAAAATTTGGCGCGAAGATACAACATTTCGCGCTTTCTGCCAAATCCGCGTTCGCTTTTTGTTTGTCGTGGTGGAAAAGCCGCTTCGAAGACGCTGTTCTGAGGGTGTTGTGATGATTTATTCCTTTTAAATTTGCATTTTCCATACAGAACGTGTAACTTTACGGCGCAAAAAACAGTTGTTGTTATGGAAATGAAAGATAATCACGTGGTAATCATGGCTGGAGGCATCGGAAGCCGTTTCTGGCCGATGAGTACGAAGGAACGTCCGAAGCAGTTCATTGATGTGCTGGGCTGTGGGCGGACGCTGATACAGCTCACCGCCGACCGCTTTGCGGGCATCTGCCCGAAGGAGAATGTGTGGGTGGTGACTAGCGAGCGCTATGCCGACCTGGTGCGCGAGCAGTTGCCCGAAGTGCCGGAGGAGAACATCCTTCGCGAGCCCTGCCGTCGGAACACGGCCCCCTGCATCGCCTACGTGTCGTGGAAAATCAAGGCCCGCAACTCACGGGCAAACGTGGTGGTGACGCCCAGCGACCACGTGGTGATGAACGTGGCCGAGTTCCAGCGTGTCATCCAGGCATCGCTGGCGTTCACGTCGGGCAACGACGCCATCCTGACCCTTGGCATGAAGCCGACGCGGCCCGAGACGGGCTATGGTTACATCCAGGCCGACCTCAGCGCCCCCTCGGTGGCCAACCGTGAGGTGTTCCGCGTCGATTCGTTCAAGGAGAAACCCGATGTGGAGACCGCCGAGCAGTACATCAAGCGTAAGAACTACCTCTGGAATGCCGGCATCTTCGTGTGGAACGTCAACACCATCGTCAACGCCTTCCGCCTCTGGCAGCCCGAGATAGCCGAGGTGTTCGAGCCGCTGCTTCCCATCTTCTATACGGCAGCCGAGCAGGAGAGCATCGACCGTCTGTTCCCCACCTGTCCCAACATCTCCGTCGACTATGCCATTCTGGAGAAGGCCGACGAAATCTTCGTCTTCCCTGCCGACTTCGGCTGGAGCGACCTCGGCACGTGGGGCTCGCTGCACGGCCAGCTTGAAAAAGACCTCAGCGGGAATGTCGCCATCGGTCCCGACGTGACGCTTTACGAAAGCCGCGGCTGCATTGTCCATGCCGCCCAGGAGAAGAAGGTGGTGGTGATAGGCCTCGACGGCTACATCGTGGCCGAGGACGGCCGTCAGCTGCTCATCTGCAAACTGTCGGACGAACAGCGTATCAAGGAGTTTTCTGAGTGAAGGGAAAATCCCCCGAAGAAATAGGGATAAAACCTGAAACAATTAGGGAAAAAGTGTTTGTGGGGGAGAACAACCGCCGTATCTTTGCATCGGAAACCAGAAGTTAAACCGATTAAAAAGTCAAGCGTTATGAAAAAGATGAGAATGGCCTTAATGATGATGGTCTTGGCAGCCGTCAGTCTGGATGCGAGCGCAATGCTCAGCTCCATGGAGATCCGTCGCGAAGCCCGGTTCCTGTCCGACAGGATGCGTTACGAACTGAGGCTCTCGAACAAACAGTGGATCGATGTCTATGAAATCAACTACGACTTCCTCTGGAATGTCAACGAGGTGATCGACGACATGATCTATGGCTACGACGATGCAGTCGATTACTACTACTATCTGCTCGACCTCCGCAACGAGGACCTGAGCTATGTGCTGCGTCGCAGTCAGTTCAAGAAATTCATGAGGAGGGAGTATTTCTACCGTCCCATCTATAACTCCGGCTCGTACTTCGTCTTCCGCATCTACGAGCGTTACAACAACCGCAACTACTTCTACTATGGGCTTCCCAGCGTCTATGACGTCTATGCCGGTGCTCACTACCGCATTCACTATCACGATAGCTTCTATCGCAACCGCTACCACTTTGCACGCTACGTGCGTCACGACTATCATGTCTGGGTGGCCGGTGGCTATGGCAACCACTATGGCGATGGTATCATGGGCAAGGGCATGATGTCGCACCGCGAATATGCCGCTCGCGCTAACTACGAGAGCAGCCGCCGCAACAACAATGCTCTGGCAGGCAGTTCCATCAGCAGCCGTGCAGGCTCGGGGAACGTGTCGGGTAACGGTGGTGCCGGTGGTGCCAACAGCCGCAGCGCTGTCGAGGGCTCGGCCAGCCGCAGTGGCAGCGCTTCGAGCCGCAGTGGCAACGCCTCTTCCTCGAGCTCTTCCAGCAGCCGTGCAGGTGCCGTTTTCGGTGACCGCTCGAATAATAATGGTAGCTCCAGCCGTAGTGGCAGCTCGGTGAACTCCAGCTCCAGCCGTAGTGGTAGCAGCAATAGCTCTCGCAGCGGTTCCGGCAGCTCGGTGAACTCCAGCTCCAGCCGCAGTGGCAGCAGCAACAGCTCTTCTCGCAGTGGCTCCGGCAGCTCGGTGAACTCCAGCTCCAGCCGCAGTGGTAGCAGCAATAGCTCTCGCAGCGGTTCCGGCAGCTCAGTGAACTCCAGCTCCAGCCGTAGCGGCAGCAGCAACAGCTCTTCTCGCAGCGGTTCCGGCAGCTCGGTGAACTCAAGCTCCAGCCGTAGCGGCAGCAGCAACAGCTCTTCTCGCAGTGGCTCCGGCAGCTCGGTGAACTCCAGCTCCAGCCGCAGCGGCAGCAGCAACAGCTCTTCTCGCAGCGGTTCCGGCAGCTCGGTCAGCAGCAGCTCCAGCTCTCGCAGTGGCAACAGCTCTAGCAGCTCCAGCTCCGTCAGTGGCTCTGGCAGCAGCCGTAGCAGCTCCAGTTCTCGCAGTGGCAACAACTCCAGCAGCTCGGTCAGCAGCTCGTCCAGTTCCTCCCGCAGCTCGGGCAACTCCAGCAGCTCCAGCAGCTCGGTCAGCAGCTCGTCCCGTTCCGGCAGCTCCAGCAGCTCCTCCCGTTCGGGCAGCAGCTCGTCCAGCAGCCGTAGCGGCAGCAGCTCCAGCTCGTCCCGTTCCGGCAACTCCAGCAGCTCTTCCCGGGGCCGTTGATGAGGAATACCTTTGCTTCAAGATTCAGGATTCACGTTTCAAGTTTCAAGATTCAGGATTCAAGTTCCAGGATTCAAAGCCTTGAAGAAAGCAGTACTGACACTCCTTGTGGCGCTTGCCATCGGCCCGGCATCGGTCTGGGCCGATGGCTCGCCTACTGAAGGCACCATCACCTCCCGTTTCGTTCCCGAGGCGGAGATGATGGGGCAGCTTATGCAGATGCTGGCCGACTTCATGCCGTACGTCAAAGCGCAGTGGCAACCCTGCGTGGAGCCCAATGCCGTGGGCGACGCCTGCGGCTGTTTCCGGGGCGAGGACACCATGGCCGCCAACGAGCGCGGCGTCCGTCCCAACGCCGACCTCTCCATGGTCTGCGCTTTCCTTTATAAATATGGACGTGGCGACGTTGCCCTTCCCACAGGTGTTACGTGGGACGAGATAGCCCTTATGGCCCGCCAGTCGCTCGTCTTTGCCTATTCCACCCACAAGGCCAACCGCCTGAAGCCCTGTCGTGGCGGCCACTACTGGGGCTCGGTCTCCGAGGCCGACCACCAGTGGGAGAGCTCCCTCTGGGCACTCTCTGTCGCCTTCTCTGCCTTTTTCCAGAAAGAAACGCTTGACGACGACGCATGGACGTGCGTCTATAATCTCCTGAAGGCAGAGTGTGACTACGAGCTCGAGCGCACTATCCCCACGGGTTTCCGCGGCGACACCAAGGCAGAGGAGAACGGCTGGGAGACCAATGTGCTGGCCTGTGCCCTTGGTCTGTTCCCTGACGATGCGCTGGCGCCCCGCTGGTTCGACCGTCTTCGCGCCTTTGCCATCAACGCCTATTCCCATCCCTCCGATGCTGCTGACCACACCGTAATCGACCCCGACCGCGACGGCGTCACGGTGGCCGACCTCTACGCCGGAGCTAATCTCTACGACGACTTCACCCTCCAGAACCACAACTACTTCCACACCTCCTATCAGAATGTCGTCATGCAGGAGTTGGGCGAGAGCATCGTTGCCCTCCGCCTCTTCGGCAGTCCCTGGCAGACGGATGCTCTTCTGCATCATCAGCGCGACGTCATGGACCGTGTGCTGGCCGACCTTGCGCTGGCCGACGGCGAGCTGGCCATGCCCAACGGCAACGACTGGAGCCTGTTCCTTTACGATCAGGTGACCTCTTATTCGTCGGCCGCCTGCTTCCTCCGCCATGCCGATGCCTTGATGCTCGAAGATATGGCCGTCAAGTACATCCGTGCCCGCCAGCAGACCACCGCCGACGGCAGTTGGCTGCTGCGCCCCGACGTCGGCACGCGGCGCATGGGCGTGCAGGCCCACCGCGTCATGATGACGTGGCTCATGCACCATCTCGCTTCCACCGCCGACCTCCAGCCCACCCGTTGGGGCGACTTCCGTGCCGCCCATGCCGAGGCTCGGCTGTTCGCGTCGCAGCAGATCGTCCGAGCCTATACCCCCCGGCGCTTCAGCTGCTTCTCGTGGAGCGACGGGCTGAAGAGCTACACCGGCTACCTCACCTCCGACAGCCCCGACCGCAACAAAATCATCATCCCTTTCCGCGCCCATAACACCGGCAACCTCCTCGGCTGGTACGAGGTCGAAGGCTGTCGCACCAATGCCCGTCCCCTTGGCCCTCCCGACATACGGCTCGACGGCACGGGCTGGACGCTCCGCGGCGCCCTCAGCACCAACGACGACGCCCTCACGCGCCGTTTCACCATCGTCTCCACCGACGCCGATGCCGTCATCCTCATCGACAGCGTCTTCGCCAATGCCGATGCCGTCATCACGGCCGAGCGCAGCGGTGTGCTGGCCATCAGCTGCGACCCCTTCACGCGCACCGAGCGCACCGTGCGGCGTGGAAAGGGGTGGATGAACATTGACGATGCCGTCGCCGTCGTCACCGACGGCCCTCAGCCCGTGCTTGGCGATTCCACCGCCTACATGAACTCCGTGGGCTACCGCCTGCTGACGGCCTACCATAGCGACGAGCGCCGTCCCGTCCGTGCCGGCCAGCTGGTGGCCGTGCGCCGCGTGGTGTTCTACGCCGACCAGAAGGCTGCCGCCACCGCCCGCCGCGCCAAAGCCACCGTCCGTAAACTGAAACGAAACAACATAAACGTCCTATCGAAATGAAGAAACTCTCTTTATTCCTACTCTTTTGTGTAGGGACATTGTTTGCCTCCGCTCAGATTGTCGAGCCGGTGAAATGCACCACCTCCTATGTCACGACGGGCGAAGGTAAGGCCGAAATACGTTTTGCGCTCACCATCGACGACGGCTGGCACGTCTATTCCACGGGCATCACCGGCGGCCCCATCACCGCTGCCGTCACCTTCGAAACCCTCGAAGGCGCCGAGGCCGGCACGCTCACATTTACGGACGGCGAAGAACAGAACCACTTCGACGCCATGTTCAACATGGATGTCCGATACTTCGAGCACCGGGTGACCTTCGTCCAGCCCCTGACGCTGACGTCCGACGCCCCGTCCGTGAGCGGCTATTTCCAGTACGGAGCCTGCAACGACCAGAACTGCCTCCCCCCGACAAACGAGGACTTCAGCTTCGGTTCCGTTCCCCAGAGCGTCCCCGCCACAGCCGTCGTGCCCTCCGCTCCGCTTGTGCCGGGCATGACCCCCACCTCCAACCCCTCCTCCCAAACCCCTAACCAATTCCACCTCCTTCAGGAGGGGACGGTTGAGGCCTCTGCTTCGGGGCAGGGTTCCCTCTGGGGCATCTTCCTAGCCGGCGTGCTGGGCGGACTGCTGGCGCTGGTGACGCCCTGCGTGTGGCCCATCATCCCCATGACGGTCAGCTTCTTCCTCAAGCGCAGCAAGGACAAGCGCCGTGGCCGCCGCGACGCCTACCTCTACGGCGCCTCCATCGTCGTCATCTACGTGCTGCTCGGCCTTCTCATCACCCTCATCTTCGGTGCCAGCGCGCTCAACGCCCTCTCCACCGCCGCCATCCCCAACCTCTTCTTCTTCCTGCTGCTGCTGGTGTTCGGCTTCTCGTTCCTCGGCGCCTTCGAGCTTACGCTGCCCTCGTCGTGGAGCACCTCTGTCGATGGTAAGGCCGAGAAGGCCGGCGGCGTCCTCGGCATCTTCCTCATGGCCTTCACGCTGACGCTGGTTTCCTTCTCCTGCACCGGCCCCATAATCGGCTTCCTGCTGGTCGAGGTCGGCACCACCGGCAACATCCTCGGCCCCACCATCGGCATGCTCGGCTTCTCCCTTGCCCTGGCCCTTCCGTTCACCCTCTTCGCCATCTTCCCCGCCTGGCTCAAGTCGGCACCCAAGAGCGGCGGTTGGATGAACACCGTCAAGGTCGTGCTTGCCTTTGTCGAGATAGCCTTCTCGCTGAAGTTCCTCTCCGTCGCCGACCTCGCCTACGGATGGGGCATCCTCAGCCGTCCCACCTTCCTTGCCCTCTGGATTGTGCTTGCCCTTCTGCTCGGCTGCTATCTGCTGGGCTGGATACGCTTCAAGCACGACGACGAGGTCCGTCATGTCAGCGTCACCCGTTTCTCGCTGGCCGTCATCAGCTTTGCCTTCGCCCTCTACATGGTGCCTGGTCTTTGGGGAGCCCCCTGCAAGGCCATCAGCGCCTTTGCACCACCCCTGACGACGCAGGACTTCAACCTCTACGACAAGACCGTCCACGCCCAGACCAACGACTACGACGAGGCTGTCCAGATGGCCCGTCAGCAGGGCAGGCCCATCATGATTGACTTCAGCGGCTACGGCTGTGTCAACTGCCGCAAGATGGAGCAGAGCGTCCTCTCCGACACCCGTGTGGCCGACATCATCAACAACCGTTACGTCCTCGTCACCCTCATCGTCGATGACAAGACCGCCCTGCCGTCGCCTATCCGCGTCGATGAGAATGGCAAGACCGTTACCCTCCGCACCGTAGGCGACAAGTGGAGCTATCTGCAGCGCAGCCGCTTCGGCGCCAATGCCCAGCCCTTCTACGTCCTCGTCGATGCCGACGGCAACCTCCTGACCGCTCCCCGCAGCTACGATGAAGATGTCCCTGCCTTCCTCAACTTCCTCCAGCAAGGGCTGAAAAAGTAGTTTATGGTTCATAGTTTAGCGTTTAATGTTTAATGTTTAACGAACACGTCCTCTGACCTCTGACCTCTGACCTCTGACCTTAGACCTCTCTTTTCGCTGCAAAGATACGGCGAAAATATCGTTTTGCAAAATCTTTTTCCGAATATTTTTGATTTTTCTTTGTTTAATTTCTGAATTTTTAGCTTTATCTAGTATTTTTGAATAATCTGGCGGCATTTTCATTTTTCCCAAGCTAGCGTCGAAAACGTTGGTTTGGGGGGATGAGCGAAGATGTGTGTATGTGTGTATGTGTATATGTGTACCTATGGGTTTTCTCCCGCGCGTTTTATATATAGATGGAAATATATATAATATATATAATAATAAAAATATATTTTTATTTATATCTATATATTTTATCGCGCGCACGAGGAAAGCACAGATACACATATACACATACACACATATTTCTATTTTCTATCGTTCCTTTCTGCTGCAGGGAAAGGCCTTTCTATCTGACAAAGAGCCTTTCCCGCGCGCCAGCGCCCCCTTTTAACGATAAGACATCCCCGCCAACTCCGCCCGCCAACCACCCCCGTCCGACACCCAAAATACCCCAAAACGGTATAAAAGACACCCCAAAACAAAAACGTCATCGCATGGTCTATTTTTGTCCATTTAGCCCAAATCGGTCATTAGGCCACCCAAATAGCATTTTTAAACGATTCCTAATGACCGTCATTAGGAAATGTCATTTGGAAGTAATTGTTATTCAAGGACCTACTTCATTGACCACGGATGGATTCTTTCTAATGACCGATTTGGGTT
>JAILEU010000048.1 GCA_024697785.1 Bacteroidaceae bacterium
GCCAAACCGAGAGCCATCAAGCTTGCTTGAACCGACGCCAAGATGAGAGCCATCAAGCTTGCTTGAATGGCCGAGGCGCGAAGGAGGAAGATGAAGTCAATGGCCGAGGTGCGAAGGAGGAAGAGCGAAGCTCAACTATGCCGAGGTGCATCCGGCCTTGCAAATCCGTCCTGTGTGCAACCGGTTTTTTAGCGATAGCGGGGTTTTTCTTTTGCTCTGGTATCATCCAGTATGGATGATGTTATGGCTGTAGGCTTTTATCTGTAAGCTGGCTTACAAGGAAAAGCCTACAGCCATAATATCTGAGACAAAGTCTCTGAACAGAGCAAAAGGGTTTTGCTGGTTTTGGTTTATGGAAACACAGGTTTCTTTAAGTGAACCAAAAAAAGTGCTTTTTTGGGTGGTCGAAAGGGGTCAAAAATATACCGGGTGGGGGTGTTTTTTATACCGGATGGGGGTGTTTTTTGAGAAAAAAGGCGACTATTTTGGGGCGACGACGAAGACCGAAAAACGGAGTGATGCGACATTTTTTCGGGTGGAAGTTGCCGCGAAGGTTTGACGAAAATTCGGGCCGACGTACGCGTAGGAAGGGGATTTCTCTATTGGGGAAGGCCTTTTCTGCACGTGGAAAAGAGCGTAGCATTGTAGCATTGTAGCATTGTAGCATTGTAGCAAAATCTTCCTGCGCGCGATTATTAATATATATGAAAATATAAAATATAATATAATATATAATAAATATAAAACCATTCTTCTTTTCCATATATAGAGTTCGCGCATGTGCAGGAGGAAAATGCTACAATGCTACAATGCTACACACCCCACCTCTCTTTCCCCTTTGGCCGTCCGGTTCTTCTTTGCCAAACGAGCCCATAAAGGCCATGCGAAAGAATAAAGCCCCGATAAGAGGTTTGTTTTCAAAAAAAATCACACAAATTTCAAAAATTTTTAGAAAAATGTTTTGCGGTTCGAATTTTTCGCCGTAACTTTGCGCCGAAAATGAACAGGGGGCAATGAAAAAAATCCCTTCTGCTCTTTCAGATTCTCATTTTTATCCCTATCTTTGCAACTACAATCGTAAACCTGAAAAAAATCAACCACCCTATCAATATGACACCGATTATGAAAAAGACTCATTCCATCCTGATTGCCGTGCTGGCGCTGTTTGTGGCTGTGCTTACCTCCTGCAAAGCCCCAATGGGTAAGACGTTTGAGGTCGGCGAGGGCTCGTTCCTCCTCGACGGCAAGCCGTTCGTCGTCAAGGCCGGCGAGGTACACTTCCCCCGCATCCCCCGCGAATACTGGGAGCACCGCATCCAGATGGTCAAGGCGCAGGGCATGAACACCGTCTGCATCTACGTCTTCTGGAACTTCCATGAGCCGCAGCCCGACCAGTTCTGCTTCGAGGGTCAGGCCGACGTCCGCGCCTTCGTCAAGCTCTGTCAGAAGCACGGCCTCTACGTCATCGTCCGTCCGGGGCCCTACTGCTGCGCCGAATGGGAGATGGGCGGCCTGCCCTGGTGGCTGCTGAAGAAGGAGGACATCAAGCTCCGTTCGCTCGACCCCTATTTCATGGAGCGTGTCCGCAAGTTCGAGTCGGCGCTGGCCGGTCAGCTGGCCGACCTCCAGCTGTCGAAGGGCGGCCCCATCATCATGGTGCAGGTGGAGAACGAGTTCGGCGGCTACGGCACCGATAAGCCCTACGTCAGCGCCGTGCGCGACGTGCTGCGCGAGGTGGGTTGGACCGACGTCCCCCTCTTCCAGTGCGACTGGAGCAGCAACTTCGAGCAGAATGCCCTCGACGACCTGCTGTGGACGATGAACTTCGGCACGGGCTCGAACATCGACAGCCAGTTCCGTCGCCTGAAGCAGCTGCGCCCCACGACACCCCTCATGTGCTCGGAGTTCTGGAGCGGATGGTTCGACAACTGGGGCCGCGCCCACGAGACGCGCGACGCCAAGGACATGGTGGCCGGCCTGCGCGAGATGCTGGAGAAGAACATCTCCTTTAGTCTCTACATGGTACACGGCGGCACGTCGTTCGGCCACTGGGCAGGCGCCAACAGCCCCGGCTATCAGCCCGACTGCACCAGCTACGACTACGATGCGCCCATCAGCGAGGCGGGACACCCCACGCCCAAGTTCGACGAGCTGCGCGCCATGCTGCAGAAGTTCAGCGACAAGGCCCTGCCACCCGTGCCCGCCATGTTCCCCGTGATTTCCTTCCCGAAGATCGAACTGACCGAGTTCGCCCCGATCGCCTACGGCTATGGCGGCCTCTGCACGACCGAGAACCAGAATAACCTCACCTTCGAGTACAACAACCTCGGCTGGGGCTCGATGTACTACATCACCCGTCTGCCCGCCGTGCCCGTGCCCAGCACCCTCACCCTCGACGCCCACGACTACGCGCAGGTGTTCATCAACGACCGTTTCGTCGGCAGGCTCGACCGCCGTGTCCGCGAGACCACCCTCACCCTTCCCCCCACCCGCGAGGGCGATGTGCTCCGCATCCTCGTCGAGGCCACGGGCCGCATCAACTACGGCCGCGCCATCAAGGATTTCAAGGGCATTGTGGGCGACGTTACCCTGCACTACGCCGACGAGACCGTCACGCTGACGGGCTGGGAGCGGTTCCCCATCCCCGACGACTACGAGCAGGCTGTCTGGGCTCTTGAAGGCTTCTCGGGCCGTCGTGTCGATGAGTACCACGAGGGGTTTGCCGACGAGGTGAAGATTTTCGGCACGCGCGGCTACTACCGCGGCACGTTCAACGTCACGGCGCGCGGCGACACGTGGCTCGACATGAGCTCGTGGGGCAAGGGGCAGGTCTATGTCAACGGTCACGCCATAGGCCGCTTCTGGGAAATCGGTCCGCAACAGACGCTCTACGTCCCCGGCTGCTGGCTCAAGCGGGGGCAGAACGAAATCATCGTCCTCGACGTCGTGGGCCCGCAGTCGCCTGTCATCGAAGGCCTCGACCATCCCATCCTTGACAACCTCCGCCAGCCCACGCCCGTCATCACCCCGCAGGACGGCGAGACCTGGCAGGGCGACGGCCCCGGCGCTGTCTGGCAAGGCGACGGCCCCGGAGCGATGTAATAAAAACTCCCCACAACAATGGGTAATGAAGGAACTCCGTTTCCGCAAAAAATGCTGAGGTATGCTTAGGGATTTGCTTTATGTCGGAGCAGGGAGTTTCGCAGGGGGCGTGGCGCGTTACCTCGTCTCGCTGGCGATGAAGAGCGTGGGCGGCTTTCCGTGGGCGACGTTCACGGTGAATGTCATGGGCTGCCTGCTGATAGGGCTGCTGTGGGGCCTCTCTGTCCGTAACTCAAATGCTCTTTCGGGCCATCTCAGCCTCTTCCTTACCGTCGGCTTCAGCGGTGGCTTCACCACCTTCTCTACCTTCTCGAAAGAGAGCCTCGCCCTGCTCCAGACGGGCAGCTACCTCACCTTTGCCCTCTATGCCGTGGGCAGTGTCCTTCTCGGCATAGCTGCCGTCGCCCTCGGCTACCTGATTGCGAAATGATGGTTTAACGATTGAATAGTTTGCCTTATGAAAAGAAACGCGGTCCTGTTGATTCTGTGTCTGATGTCTGTGCTGGTCATGGCTCAGAACATGAAGCCCTTCACGATTCCTGAAGTGCAGGCGTGGAAGAGCGGTAAAGGGGTGTTCGTTGCTGAGAATGGGCTGGACGACAGCCGCATCTCCTTCCACAAACGGATGTCGCAACGCAGGTCGCCAGAGGAGTATACCATCACGATAAGCCGAAAGGGTGTTGGCGTCTCGTCGCCCTCTGATGCCGGCCTTCGCCTGGCGCGGACGACGCTTGCCCAGCTGCTCGAACAGAGCGACACGCTGCCCTGCGGCACGATTGACGACTGGCCACGCTATCCCCTGCGGGGCTTCATGATCGACTGCGGACGTAAGTTCATCCCCATGCACATGCTGCGCGACATCGTTGACATGATGGCCTATTACAAGATGAACACGCTCCATCTCCACCTCAACGACAACGCTTTCCCGCAGTATTTCAACAACGACTGGACAAGCACTCCCGCCGCCTTCCGTCTCGAGTGCGACACCTATCCCGGCCTGGCTGCCACCGACGGCTACTACACGAAGAAGGAGTTTGTCGAGCTGCAGGAGTATGCCGACGCAAAGGGCGTGGAGATTATTCCCGAAATCGACGTCCCTGCCCACAGCCTCGCCTTCACTCACTACCGTCCCGACCTTGGCAGCAACGAGTTTGGCATGGACCACCTGAACCTCCGCAATCCCGACGTCTATCCCTTCCTCGATGCCCTTTTTGCCGAGTATCTCGGCGGCGACAGCCCTGTGTTCCGCGGCCGGCGCGTCAACATCGGCACCGACGAATACAGCAACCGCGACTCAACCATTGTCGAGGAGTTCCGCCGCTTCACCGACCACTACATCCGCCTCGTCGAGAGCTACGGCAAGCAGGCCGTGCTGTGGGGCTCGCTCACGCATGCCGCTGGCGTCACCCCCGTGAAGGCCGAGGGCGTGCTCATGAACTGCTGGTACAACGGCTATGCCGACCCGCAGACGATGAAGGAGGCCGGCTACCAGCTCGTCAGCATCCCCGACGGCTATGTCTATATCGTCCCTGCGGCCGGATACTACTACGACTATCTGAACTGCGCTTCGCTGTACGACAACTGGACGCCTGCCCAGATTGGCAACCAGAAGTTCGACGAGGGCGACCCGGCCATCGAGGGCGGTATGTTTGCCGTCTGGAACGACCATGCCGGCAACGGCATCAGCTGTGCCGACATCCTCCACCGCATCTGGCCTGCCATGCAAACCCTTTCTACCAAGACCTGGACGGCCGACCGCGTCACCTTCCCCTACGCCGCCTTCGACTCCCTGCGCCACACTTTCGGCCACGAGCTCCAGAAGCAGGTGCTCGGCATTGGCTGGCCATACACCGTCACCATCGACATCGACTGCGTGGCCGAGGAGCCCGGCACATGGCTCTACGACCACCGCGGCACCCGTTTCTGGCTGGCCGACCCCGTCGGTGGTCTCGTCGGCTTCAGCCGCGACGGCTATCTCTACACCTTCCACTACCGCCTCGAGCCCGGCCGCCACACGCTCACCATCGAGGGCACGAACCAGATGACGCGCCTCATCGTCGATGGACGTGTGCGCGACACCCTCGTTCGTCGCTGGCGCTACTATGCCCCCGACGGCAAAGCCCGCATGGCCGAGGTGCCCACCTTCCTCTTCCCTGTAGGCGGAGAAGAAGGACGGCACCGTAGTGTCGTCCGCAGTCTCTCCGTCGCTGCGGAATAAACCGTCCGCGCCGGAAAAGAGTACAGCTGGGGCACACAGGGTGCCTCAGCTGTTTGTTGTCGTCAGCCCTACATCATCTGCAGGAAGACCTCGATGGCCTGGTACTCGGGCAGTCCGAGCTGGTTGTAGAGGTAGGCGGTGTGCTGGGTGCGCTCTTCGGCACGCTGCCAGAACTCGCGCTGGTCCTCGCCCGGGAAGGGCACGATGTCCTTCTGCGAGAGGTGGCGGAAGATGGCCTGACGCTTCATGATGAGCTCGTCGGGGCTGAGGGGGACAGCCATATCGACCTGGTCGAGCGGCCACTCCTGCCAGGCTCCGCGGT
Organism: Bacteroidaceae bacterium; assembly: GCA_024697785.1. GTDB lineage: Bacteria > Bacteroidota > Bacteroidia > Bacteroidales > Bacteroidaceae > UBA1189. The sequence continues at coordinate 5,643 of JAILEU010000048.1, forward strand.
AGAGCCAGAGGTGACATTCGGCCATCCACGGGTCGTCCTTCACTACGTCGAGGGCACCGAGGACGGCCTCGATGCAGACACGGTGGGTGCCGTGGGGGTCGGAGAGGTCGCCGGCGGCGTAGATCTGATGGGGCTTGATCTGGCGCAGCAGCCGGACGATGATGTCGATGTCGGCGGCGCCCAGCTCGCCCTTCTTGATGGTGCCGCTCTCGTAGAAGGGCAGGTTGAGGAAGTGGACGTTCGTGCGGTCGTCGAGGCCTATGCTGCGGTCGGCCGCGCGGGCCTCGGCACGGCGGATGGCGCCCTTGATGTTGAGCAGCTGGCGGGGCTCGGGCTGGCCGGGCACCTTGCTGGCGATGATGGAACGGATTTCATCGACACGGTCGCCGAAGCCCATCTCGCGCGCCGTGTCGAGGTTCTGGATAACCACGTCGTCATAGACGGCGACATTGCCGCTGGTCTCGTAGGCAACATGGACGTCGTGGCCCTGCTGGATGAGCCGGCAGAAGGTGCCGCCCATCGAGATGACGTCGTCGTCGGGGTGGGGCGAGAAGATGAGCACACGCTTGGGGAAGGGGACGGACTTGACGGGGCGTGTGGCGTCGTCGGTGGCACCGGGCTTGCCGCCTGGCCAGCCGCTGATGGTGTGCTGAAGGTCGTTGAAGACCTCGATGTTGACCTGGCTGTACGTCTTGCCCAGCTTGTCGAGCATGGGGGCGAGCGAGTGCTGAAGGTAGTCCTGGAAGGTGAGCTTCAGGATGGGCTTGTTCACCTGGGTGCAGAGCCAGATGACCGCCTTGCGGATGAGCTTGCGGCTCCACTCGCAGGGACCGACAACCCAGGGGGCTTCGTAGCGGGTCAGGTGCTCGGCGGCGGTCTCGTCGATGATGACCTCGATGTCGGGGTGTTCCTGCAGGATGCTGGCGGGCACCTGCTCGGTGACGTCGCCCTCGACGATGCGCTGGATGACGTCGGCCTTGTCCTCGCCCCAGGCCATGAGGATGATTTGCTTGGCCTTCATGATGGTGTCGATGCCCATGGTGATGGCCATCTTGGGCACGTCGCCCGCCGATGTGAAGAAGCCCGACTGCGTCTTGATGGAGTTGTAGGAGAGCTGGACAAGGCGGGTCTTGGAGCGGGAGAACGTACCGGGTTCGTTGAAGCCTATCTGTCCCTGTTCACCCACGCCGATGATCATGAGGTCCATCTTATTCTTCGCTTCGTGGCCATACTGCCGGCAGTATTCGCTGATGCGGTCCAAGGGTACCGTGCCATCGGGGATGTGGATGTTCCCAGGCAGGATGTCGATGTGGTTGAGAAATTCGGCATGGATGCGGTAGTTACGGCTCTGCTGGTGTTCGGGGGTGATGGGGTAGAACTCGTCGAGGCTATAGACCTCAACGTTTCGGAAGCTGACTTTGCCGGCCTTGTAGCGGGCTACCAGCTCGCGGTAGAGGCCGAGGGGCGTGCGGCCGGTGGTGAGGCCGAGCACGAAGGGGCGTCCGCTGGCGGCGCCATCGGACTCGTGGGCGGCAATGGCGCTGACAATCTTGTCGGCAACGTACTGAACGCCTTCGTATTCGTCGGGATAGACACGGGTGGGGACTTTCTCGAAGCGGCAGACGATGTCTTCGGGAACGGCTGAGGCGATGAGGCCGCCTTCCTTGGGGAGAGAATACTTGCTTTTCATTGGATTTTTATGGGTTTAGTTAATCTTTGCATAATTAGCGCGGGGGGCAGCTGGCGCTCCAGCAGGCTGCGCATGGCGCGCATGTCGTCGGCCGTGTGGTCAAAAAACTGCTTGTAGCCCTTGCAGAGGCGGCTGTGGCCGTCGGGATGGCGGTGTTGGGGACATTCGCCGTGGCAGAGGAACAGCCAGCGGCAACGCCCGCAGAGGCGGGGCAGGGCAGCATGCTTGGCGGCACCGAAACGGAAACGCTCGGGCAGACGGTAGAGCTCGGCCAGCGGTGTCTCGCGGAGGTTGCCGAGGCGATAGGCGGGATGGACGAAGTGGTCGCAGGCATAGACATCACCGTTGTGCTCAACGGCAAGGCTGTCGCCACAGGTCTCGCTGAACGAGCAGAGGGCTGCGGGCTGACCGCACCATTGGGCAAGGGTGTTGTCGAAAAGCTGCACATAGATGCGCCCCACGTCGGTGCGGACCCACTCGTCATAGACGTCGCAGAGGAACTGCCCGAAGTCAGCAGCCGTGGTGGAGTGGGGGGTGAGGTTGTCATCCGTCGTTTCCACAACCGGCAGGAACTGCAGGAAGGGGGTGAGGTTGCGCAGGAAGCGATAGACCTCGGCTCCGCGTCCTGCCGAACGGGCATTGACGGTGCAGAGGATGTTGAAATCGACGCCGCTCGTGGCAAAGAGCTGGGCGGCGCGGAGGACGCGGTCGAAGGTGGGGTGTCCGCCACAGTCGAGGCGGTAGGCATCGTGGAGGTCGCGAGGGCCGTCGAGCGAGAGCCCGACAAGGAAGTGATGGTCGTGGAAGAAATGGCACCACTTGGCTGTGACGAGCAGTCCGTTGGTTTGCAGCGTGTTCTCAATCTGCTTGTCGCCGCGGTACCGCTCTTGCAGAGCCACAGCCTTGCGGTAGAAGTCAAGCCCGGCCAGGAGCGGCTCGCCGCCATGCCAGCAGAAGGTGACGACGGGTGTCTCGACAGCCTCGATGTACTGGCGGACGTAGAGCTCGAGCAGCTCGTCGTCCATCACCGGCTCATGCCCGCCATAGAGCTCCGCTTTACTGAGGTAGTAGCAGTAGCCGCAGCGCAGGTTGCAGGCCGAGCCGACAGGCTTGACCATGGTGCTGAAGGCGCGAGGCTCGATGAGCTTTTTGGCGGCTGAAAAGGATAGGGCGGAAGCGGGCATAAAAGGTTATAATCCTTAGGGGGGAGGGACGGTGTACTATTCGCTTCCGTATTTCAGTTCCGGCGCATCGTATTGCTCCTGCAGCTCGTGGAGCTTCTTCATCAGACGGCGGGTGAGGCGTTCGGTGCCTGGCTGGCCGTAGAGGTTGTGCAGTTCCTGCGGGTCGTTCTTCAGGTCGTAGAGCTCCCAGCTGTCGATGGTGTCCTTCACCTTGATGCCGTCGAGCGAAGCGGGGTAGAAGTGGATGAGCTTGTAGCGGCTGTCGCGAATGCCGTAGTGACGGCGGACGGCGTGCTCGGCGGGGTACTCATAATAATGGTAATAGAGCGCCTCGCGCCAATGGCGAGGACGACGGCCTTGCAGGAGCGGCAGCAGCGACACACCCTGGATGTCGTCAGGAATGGGGACACCCGCCAACTCGAGGAACGTGGGGGCATAGTCGATGTTCTGCACCAGCTGGCGGATGTCGCCCTTCATGCCGCCCGGCAGCCGGGCGAGCAGGGGCGTGCGGAACGACTCCTCGTACATGAAACGCTTGTCGAACCAGCCGTGTTCGCCCATGTAGAATCCCTGGTCGGAGGTATAGACGATGAGCGTATTCTCCATCAGTCCGTTCTCCTCCAGATAGTCGAGCACGCGGCCCACGTTGCGGTCGATGGAGGTGATGACACGCAGATAGTCGCGCATGTACTGGTTGTACTTCCACTGGGCAAGTCGCCTGGCATCGGCCTTCATGCCGCCGTTGGCGGGCGACATCGTTTCTTCGGAGCCGTTTGGGGCATTACGCAGAAAACTATCCTTGAACGTCTCGATGACGGGGTCGTAGTGTCTGTCCCAAAAGGCTTTCTGGTTGGGATTGAGGAGGCTCGTGTACATGGTGCGTCCCCAGCCCTCGAGCCCTCCGCCGTGGATTTCCCCCTCCTTGTCAGCCAGCTTGAGGTCATAGACGAGGTCCATGTCCCTGAGGATGTGCATCTCCTGTGCGGCAGCAGCCGGCCGGCCGTCGTAGTCGTCCCAGAAGGTGTCGGGTAAAGGGAAGTCCTTGTCGCTGAAGAGCTCCATGTCGCAGCTGTCGGGCATCCATGTGCGGTGGGGGGCCTTATGGTGGAGCAGCAGGCAGAATGGCTTGCTCTTGTCGTGCTTGTTCGCTAACCAGTCGAGGGCAAGGTCGGTCGTGATGTTAGTGGCATAGCCCTCACGCTGCACTTTCTGGCCGTTGCAGATGAACTCGGGGTTGTAGTACATTCCCTGTCCCACCAGAATGTCCCAATAGTCGAAGCCTGTCGGCTGGCTGACGAGGTGCCACTTGCCAATCATCGCCGTCTCGTAGCCTGCCTTCTGCAGCAGCTTGGGGAAGGTCTGCTGACTGCCGTCGAACGTCACGGTGTTGTCGGTGAAGCCATTGGCATGGCTGTGCTTGCCCGTGAGCATGCAGGCACGGCTTGGGCCGCTGAGCGAGTTGGCAACGAAGCTGTTGGTGAAGCGCACGCCGTCGGCAGCGATGCGGTCGATGTTGGGGGTGTGGATGAATCGCTGGTCGTAGGCACTGATGGTCTGGTAGGAGTGGTCGTCGCACATGATGTAAAGGATGTTCATGGGCTTCGACGGCTCGTCGGCCGTCGGCTGAGGGGCACGGCTGGTGCAGCCCGTGAGGGCGGTGAGCACGGTGATGCCAGAGACGGCAGGCAGCAGGGGGAATGTCTTTTTCATGGCGTGCGGCCTCAGTTGCGTGCGGCAAGGATTTTAACGCGGCTGTTGAAGACGTCTGCCTTCAGCAGATCCTCTAAGTAGAGGTGCATGCGGTAGCGCCAGTAGTGGCGTGGATTGGCGGGGATGTTGATGCGCTCGGCAAAGGGGTCGGCATAGCGCAGCTTACCGTCGATGCCCAGCCAGTCCTGCAAGGGCAGGATGGCCAGCATGGAGGGGCTGGCCATGTGGCTGCGGATGATCTCCTCGCAAATCCAGGGCTCGCACTTCTCGGGAGCCGTGTCGGGGCGGTGAAGCACTTCGTTCCAGTAGCGCTGGGTGGGGTTGCGGTCCTCCTCCCACCAGGCACGGATGTTGGCCATGTCGTGCGACGAGGTGGTGCAGACGCTGTTGTAGGGATAGCGGGCTGGGTCGCCAAAGGTGACGCCAACCTCCTTCGGCATCTGCTGAATCTCGAGGCTGAGGATGTGCAGTTCCTCCATGACCGAGGGCACACACGAGGGTATCATGCCGAGGTCTTCGCCGCAGACAAGCATGTCAGTCGAGTCGATGAGGGCGGGCAGCTTCTTCATGGCTTCGGCACGCCAGAAGTCGTTGTGGCGACGGTAGAAGTATTCCTCGTGCAGCTCGCGATAGGCATTTTTCTGCCATTCGCCCAGCGTGTCGAAACAGGGCGCATCGAAGCCTGAGATGCGGGGGTGGAAATATCCCTCGCGGTATTCGTCCTGCACAAAGAGGACGTCTGTCTCGGGCTTGTGGTTGACGTTGAGGGTCGAGAGGGCATTCACTTGCCCGATGGTCATGCCGAGCCGGCCACAGATTTCGCCCATGGAGTAGGGCATGGCGGGATTGAAGTGGCCGAGCAGCCCCGAACGATAGCGGATGGGTATCTCCCAGATGCGGAAGAAGCCCAGCAGATGGTCGATGCGGTAGGCGTCGAAGTAGTCGCTCATCTTCTGGAAACGGTTGCGGAACCATTGGTAGTTGTCCTTGGCCATCTCTTCCCAGTTGTAGGTGGGGAAGCCCCAGTTCTGTCCGTCGGTGGCAAAGGCGTCGGGCGGAGCACCCGCTTGTCCGTTCATGTGGAAGAGGTGCGGATAGACCCACGCATCGACGCTGGTGCGGCTGATGCCGATGGGGATGTCGCCCTTGAGGGTGACGCCGTGGGCATGGGCGTAGTCGACGGCTTTCTTCAGCTGGATGTGCAGGTGATACTGGATGAAATAGTGGAACGCCACGTCGGGGTTGCCGTCGAGGCTATCGATGAGCTCAGGGCTGTAGGTGACGTCTTTCCAGCAGTTGAAGTCGGGCGTGCCGAACATGTCACGGAAGTAGCAGAACGCCGCGTAGGGACGCAGCCAGTAGCTGTTGGCCTTGAAGAAGCTCTTGAAGGGCGTCGAGGCGAAGGTGGCTTCGCCCTTCTCGGCATAGATCAGTCGCAGGTAGTCCCACTTGGCATGGGTGACGCGTTCGTAGTCGATTTGTGGAAGGGCATTGAGCTCTTTCTGAAGGGCTTTGAACGCCTTCATCTTCTCCTTGTCGCTCAGCTTGCCCACAGCTTCGAGATTGATGTAGGCGGGATGGAGGGCGAAGGTGGAGTTGGCGTTGTAGGGATAGGAGTCTGTCCAGGTGCGCGTCATCGTGGTGTCGTTGACGGGCAGCAGCTGGATGATGCACATGCCTGTGCGCTCTGCCCAGTCGACCATGAGGGGGATGTCGGCAAACTCGCCGATGCCGAAGCTCTTTTTGCTGCGGAGGGAGAAGACGGGGATGGCCACGCCGGCGCCACGCCAGCGGCTCACCTTGTCGGCGCCGACGATGCGGGTGAAGTTCTCGCTGTAGAAGGGGGCTTCGGGGCGGTCTTTCCAGTAGTCGTTGAGGGTGACTTCGCCGCTGGCAGGGACGGTGGCCTGATGGGCACGCCATTCGCGGCGGGTCACACTGCCGTTTTCGGTGACGAAGTAGGTGTAGGAGATGTTTTTCTTCTGGGCAGGGAGACTGATGAACCAGTTGCCATGTCCGTCGTTGTCCATGAGGTAGTCCGTCCCCTCAAGGGAGAGGTGGAGCTCTTCGCCCCAATGGGTGTAGTATTGGATTCTGAAAGTCAGCATATTTATGGGTTGTTAAAGGTTTTCAGGGGATGCGGAAGCTTCCGGATTTTCCGGAGATTCCGGAGTTTCCGGATTTTCCGGAGTTTCCGGATTTTCCGGAGTTTCCGGACATTCCGGTTTTTCCGGTTTTTCCGGACATTCCGGGCGATCTGTCGCTTCGGCGGCTTCGGCGGCTTGGACGGGGGCATCGAAATAGGTGTCGAGCTCGGTCTTGGCTGAGCCGTTGACGTTGGAAATGTCGCGGAGGATGACGCCGTGCTCGAGCAGGGCGATGCGCGGGCATACTTCGACGGTGTGGTCGAGGTTGTGCGACGAGATGAGCACCGTGGCTCCTGTCTCGCGGTTATAGGCTGCCAGCAGGTGCTTGATGATGGCCTGGCTGGAGGGGTCGAGGAAGTTGAAAGGCTCGTCGAGGATGAGCAGCTCGGGACTGTGGAGCATGGCGCTGACGATGCCTATCTTCTGCTTGTTGCCCATGGAGTAGTCGCGGATGAGCTTCTTTTCGCCGAGGATCTCGCCGTTGAAGAAGGGACGGAAGTGCTCGAGGCGTTCGCTGACGGCCTCTTTCTTCATGCCATACATGCGGCCGAGGAAGGCGAAGTATTCGTCGGGCGTGAGGTAGTCGATGAGGAAGCTCTCGTCGATGAAGGCACCGGTGTGGCGCTTCCAGTCCTCGGTGGAGGTGACGGCGGCGTCGGTGAGCGTGCCGTCCTGAGTGCTGACGGTGACGTTGCCTTCGTCGGCTTTCAGAAGGTCGAGGATGAGGCGGAACAGCGTGGTCTTGCCGGCACCGTTGTTGCCGACGAGGCCCACCATGTCGCCGTGGCCGATGACGTAACTGTCGATGTTGGCGGCGACGACGCTGCCGAACTTCTTATGCAGATTGTTGATGGAGATAATCATGGAGTGTGTGTTTACTGTTTGACAATTGACAAATGACGATTTGAAAAAGAGACGCTTTAAGGACGCGAGGCACGGAAGCCGGCCATGTTGGTGTAGCGCCGTTTCATGAAACGCTTATAGACGTTGCGCAGCCAGAGGGGATGAGCCAGGGTGAACGCGATGCCGATGGCAAGCGTAATCCATACGGACACACGTCCGTCGGGGAAGATGGCGTTGAGCGCCATAATCACGATGACGGGCAGGAAGAAACCGCCCATGATGAGCAGCGTCTGGAACCAGTTGCTGGTGGAATTGCGGCCCATGACACGTTCGTTGAGGTTCATGGTGCTCTTGTTATAGACGGCCATCTGGAACATGATGAAGAAGACAAAGCCCGTGGTGATGAAGAACGCAGCAAACATGTCGAGCACGTCGAGCTTGCCTTTGATGACAGGAGCAATCATGACAATCAGCGGCACAAGGCAGATGGCGCACTGGAGGTAGTACTTTGCCTTCAGCAGCGAAAGGATGCTCTCCTTGCGGCTCATCAGGCCGTCGAGGTAGTTGCCCTCGAACATCATGCATTGCGAGAGCACCATCACGCCCAGCACGCTGAAGTTGTAGATGGCGATGAAGTAGCGCATGAAATTGTCGTCGTATACGTCCGAAAAGGCTAGCATGACGCTGAACATAATCATCAGGATGAGCCCCGTGCGGAACTGCACCTTGGGCACCTTGTTGCGGGTGAGGAGCTTGATTTCGAGGCGCAGGAATTCGCCAATCTCGCCAAAGCGGTCGAGGAACTTGTATTCGCGGACGTGCTTCAGCTTGGTGGATTTCGTGCGGGCAATCTCCTTGTCAACAATCTTCAGCTGCAGCACGCGGCACAGCACGAACAGCAAAGCCAGCACGGCGATGGCGGCCAGGAAGGCCAGCGGCTCCCACTGGATGAATCCTTCGCCCCATTCCATGCCTATCCAGCCGAGGTTGTGCTTCCAGGGGGCCAGCATGCCGGCTATCATGCCGCCGTAAACCAGCACGGGCACCACCACCCACACGATATGCTCGTTGATGAGTGTGCGGCAAATGGCGCTCAGATAGCCGTTGGCGACGATGAGCAGCCAGTAGCCGAGCAGGAAGCCCAGCAGCCCGGCAAGACCGAAGAACTTCCACAGCGTCATGCAGCCGAAGGGCAGCAGCAGGAAGAACCAGATGAGGTTGTAGGTGTCGAGCCCGTTGAGCAGGAGGTGACAGTCGATGACGTCGCGCTTCCTGACGGGAAGCACGGCGTAGGGCTTCACTTCGCTGGCGGGCAGCTTCTGCGCCATGAAGCGCAAGGCGAAGTCGAGGATAAAGATTATCCACATACCTTTATTTAAAATATGGTATGGCTCCATGCCGGGCATCTCTTCGCGGAAGATTGTGGGGAGCAGGAATCCGAACAGCACGAGATAAGCCACCCAGAACAAGCCGAAGAAATACATGAAGTATTTGCCGAACTTGTTGTTCTGATACATAGGGTGACGTTTCGCGCTGAGCTTGCGCTGGCGTCGGATGTCCTTTAACAAGGTTGCAAATCGTTTATTCATTGTCGTGTAACAAGGGGAGAGGAATGGTTGAAGTCTTATTCTGTGGTTGGGTCATTGCAATGGTTTGTATAAACCACTGCAATGACCTGTGTGATTCATTGCAATGACCTTCGTAGCCCATTGCAATGACTTGTTTTCATCTGCCTATTGGGCATCGGCTTTGGCCTTGCCTGACATGACGATTTCAATGTCGTTGCCCTGCGAGAGGAGGTTCTTCACGGCGAGGCGGACATCGTCGGCGGTAATAGCGCCTACGGTCTGCTCGTAGTTGGTGGAGTAGTCATAATCGTAGAATACCCAGTCAATCAGCTGTCCGCTCCAATAACTGTTCTCGCGCAGGTTCTCCTGATAGCGCTTCACCGCCAGCTCCTTCACCTTAGCCAGGTTCTCCTCCGAAGGTCCTTCCTCGGCAAACTTAGCCAGAATCTCCTTCACACGGCCGCCGAGATACTCACGACGGTCGGGGTCGCACTGGAAGACAATCTGCATGGTGGCGCGGTTCTTGGGCACGTTGGTGGTCTGGGTGACGACGCTGACGCCGTAGGTGCCGCCTTCCTTCTCGCGGATTTCCTCGGTGTAGAGGATGTCGAGAATCTGTCCGGCGAAGTCGAGGGCGAGGTTGTTCTTCAGGTTGTAGTCGAAGCTGCCGTCAACCACCTGCAGGTAGGTGGCCTGCGGCACCTCCATCTCCTTGTCGAAGATGTTGGAGATCTTGCCGGGCTTGATGTCCATGTGGATGTCCTTCCAGTTCTCCTTCTTCTTTCCCTTCGGCAGGCTACCGATGTACTTCTGGATGAGGGGCATGGCCGTGGCTTCGTCGATGTTGCCGGTGAAGACGAAGATAAAGTCGGCAGCGCCGGAGAAGCGCTCCTTATAGATCTGCATGGCGCGGTCGTAGTTGATTTCGTCGAGCATATAGGCTTTCATGCGGCGGGCACGGAGCTTGTTGTCATAGAGCACGCTGGCGATGGTGTCCTGCAAGGCGCTCATGGGGTTGAGCTCCTGGTTCTGCAGGGAGGCCTTGCTGCGGTTGATGTATGACTGGTAGGCCTCCATGTCCTGACGGGGCGAGGTGAAGCGCAGCCATGCGAGCTGGAGCAGCGTCTCGAAGTCCTTTGGGGTGGTGAAGCCGGCCATGCCCTCGTTGTAAACGGCGATGGAGGTGCTGAGCGACACTTTCTTGCCGGAGAGGGCTTTCTGGAGCTCGGTGGCGCTGAAGTTGCCGACACCGCCCTGGGTCACCACATCGTCGCTCTGGCCGAGGGTGATGTACTCGCTGTCGTCGTAGAGTGAAGTGCCGCCCTTGCTGAAGGCACGCATATGGATTTGGTCGGCCTTGAAGTCGGTGCTCTTCAGATAGACGGTAGCGCCGTTGGAGAGGGTAAACTTCTTGTAGCCATACTTGTCCTCCTTCACTTTCTTCACCTTGCCGGGCTTCAGCGTGGCGGAGATGAGGGGTTCGTCGCTCACCTTGTCCTCATAGGGGGCGATGTCCTCAGCGGCAACGTCGGCAAACACCTTGGCCAGCTCAGCTTCGGTGGGGTAGGTGACGCCTTCCTTGTCGGGCAGCATGCAGGTCACCACGAGGTTGTTGTCGTTCATCAGCTGTCCGACTAACTGGTTGATGACCTCGACGGTGATGTTCGGAGCAATCTGATTCATGAGGGCATAGCGGTTCTCGATGCCGGGGATGGGGTCGTTGTCGATGAAGTGGCGGACGTAGGCGCTGCAGTAGCTGGCGCTCTTCGTCTTGTCGCGCTCGTTGTAGTTGCTCTCCAGATGGGTGAGGTAGTCGGCACGGGCACGCTCATACTCGCTGGCGGTGAAGCCGTGGCGGACGGCACGCAGCATCTCGCGATAGACGGCGGCAGCGCCCTTGGCAACTCCTTCCTCGGAGGTGACGACAATGCCGTTGATGGCGCTCTTCGTGTTGGAGATGAAGAAATCGTCGTGGAAAGCAATCTGAGCCTGCATGAAGGGAGGCTCGGCTTGCATGGTGATTTCGCTCAGACGATCGGAAATCATGTTGTCGGCCATGAGGAGGGCATAGCTGACGACGAGGTAGCTCATGTCGCTCTTCATCTCGCGGGGGAAGGCATCGTGCTTGTTGAAGATATAGGTGATGGCGTTTTGCATCTCCTTGTCCTTGGCAATGGCGATGATGGGTTCGTCGTTGTCCTCAACCTGCACATAGTAGCGCTCGGCAGCGTTCACAGGTTTCGGGATGGAACTGAAAATCTGCTTGATTTTGCCTTCCACCTCATCGACGTTGATGTCACCGACGACGACGATGCCCTGCAGGTCGGGGCGGTACCACTTTTCGTAGTAGTCGCGCAGCGCCTTGTAGGGGAAGTTGTCAACGACGCTCATCAGACCGATGGGCATGCGCTTTCCGTAGCGGTTTCCCGGGTAGATTTTGGGCAGAATCTGCTCGTACATACGCATCTGGGCGTTCTGACGGCTACGCCACTCCTCGTGGATGACGCCACGCTCGTGGTCGATGTCGTCGTCGGCAAGCAACAGGCCATTGGCCCAGTCGTAGAGGATGTAGAGGCACGAGTCGATATTTGTCGGATCAGTCGTGGGGACGTTGTCGATGTTATAGACCGTCTCGTCGATACTGGTGTAGGCGTTGAGGTCGGCACCGAACTGGACGCCGATTTTCTCGCAGAACTTCACCACGCCGTTGCCTTTGAAATGTTCGCTACCGTTGAAGCACATGTGCTCCAGGAAGTGGGCGAGACCGCGCTGATCCTCTTCTTCGAGGATGGAACCGACCTTCTGCGCGATGTAGAAGTGCGCCTGGTTCTTTGGCTCCTCGTTGTGGCGGATGTAATAGGTGAGTCCGTTGTCGAGATGACCGATACGTACTTGCGGGTCAATGGGCATCGGTCCCATGCCCCCCTGACCTTGTGCTGAAGCATTCACTACGAGCCCCATAAGCAGGGCTGCTGCAAGAAATAGTTTCTTCATTTTTGTTTTTTTAATATGAGTTGTTTTGTTATAATTCGTTGTTTGACGTTTGGAAAAGGCAAAAGGTTGCAAGGATAGGCGTTTTTTTTATGATAATCTTTAACCCTAACCCCTTTCGCGCTTTCGCTGCAATCAGGAATTAGGAATTATCGCTGACGAACACATCCTCTGAACTATTCTTCTTAACTCTTAACTCTTAACTAGATTAACCTCTAACCTCCCTACTTCAATCCTTTCTCCGAGAGATAGCGGTCAACCTCCAATCCGGCTTTGGCGCCGCTGCCGGCGGCGATGATGGCCTGGCGGTAGTGTGGGTCGCAGACGTCGCCTGCGGCGAAGACGCCAGGGATTCCTGTTTGCGGAGTGCCCGCCTCGGTGATGATGTAGCCCGTTTCGTCCGTCTTGACGTAGGGGCGGAAGATGTCGCTGTTGGGCCGGTGTCCGATGGCGAGGAACAAGCCATCGATGGCAAGGTCGTAGTGGCTTTCGTCAGGTTGGCCGAGACGCTTCACCAGGTGAGCTCCTTCAACGCCGTCGATGCCGAAGAGCCCCTCTACGTTATGCTCGAAGAGGACTTCAATTTTTGGATTGTCGAA
>JAILEU010000096.1 GCA_024697785.1 Bacteroidaceae bacterium
GCGAGCGACCGTTCGAAGTGGGCGATGGCGTCGGCGAGGGTGCCGTTGAAACGGCCGCCGGAGGCGTTGAGGTGGCCGCCGCCCTGAAAGTACTGGGCGGCGAAGCGGTTGCAGGGGAACGTGCCGACGGAACGGAGCGAGACGTGGATCTCGTCTTTCTCGGTGTCCTCGCGCAGGAAGACCGAGAAGCGGACACCACGTATCTGCAGGGGCATGTTGACAAAGCCCTCGGTGTCGCCCTTGTTGAACTGGAAGCGTTTCATCTCTTCCCTTGAGAGGGTGATGAGGGAGGCTTTATAGTCAGGATAGAGGCGCATCTTCTCGTAGAGGACATAGCCCATCATGCGCAGACGGCCCTCGGAGTAGTTGTTATAGACGCGACGGTAGATGTCGTCCTTGTCGATGCCGCGCTCCAGCAGACGGCTGATGATGTAGAAGATGTCGGGGCGGTTGCTGTTGAACGTGAAGGCGCCGGTGTCCGTCATCATGCCGCAGTAGAGGCAGATGGCACCTTGCTTGGTGAGGTATTCGCTGCCTTGCATGGCCTCGATGAGGGTATAGACGAGCTCGCAGGTGGACGACGCCTCAGGGCGGCTGAACGTCAGCTCAGCGAGGGGCGCCGGGTCGAGGTGATGGTCGATGAGGACACGATGGCCCTTAGCCTCGCGAATCATGTTCTCCACTCCGTCTGTACGGCTAAGCGTGTTGAAGTCCAGGCAGATGATGACGTCCGCCGTCTGCAGGGTGAGCGCAGCCTTGTCGGGATACTTATCGGCCCGGACGGACTCCTGGGCTCCAGGCAGCCAGTTCAGAAAATCGGGATACATGTCGGGCACCACCACGACGGCCGTCTTGCCTTGACGTCGCAGCCAGTCGGACATGCCGAGCGTCGAGCCCAAAGCATCGCCGTCGGGACTGGCGTGGCACACAAGGACGAAGAAATCGTTTTCGTCAATCAACGCTCTAAGCTGACAAATATCTTTTTCAGGAAAGGAGAACACTTTAAGAATTAAAAATTAAAAAATTAGGAATTAGGAATTAATATTATACGTTTAATGAAGAATAAAAATGAAGAATGAAGAATAAAAAGCTTTGCCTGATGAGGAGCCGGCTGAGGGAAGGAAGCGTCGTCCGCGGACATTTTATTCTTCATTTTTCATTATTTTTTTCATTAAAAGAATTAGGAATTAGGAACTGGAATTAGCTGGGCACGTTTGTCGGCCGCAGGGATAATTCCTAATTCCTAATTCCTAATTTTTAATTGCGCGAAGCGCTCTGTGTTATTCCTTCAGCGTACCAGCCTCAGCAGCAGCGCGCATCTCGTCGCTGGCATAGAGGAACACCTCGACGCGGCGGTTCTGGGCACGACCTTCCTTGGTGTCGTTGCTGGCCACAGGCTGCTGGAAGTCAAAACCGACAACCTCCTTGATCTGCTCGTTGCTGACACCCTTCGACTTCAGGAAGTTGGAGACAGCCTCAGCACGGTCCTTGGAGAGCTTCTGGTTGACAGCCAGCGAACCGGTGTTGTCGGTGTGGCCATAGATGGCGACGTCGGCATCGTTGTAGGTCTTCAGCACCTCGGCAAACTGGGCCAGGTTCTTCTGAGCCTCAGCACCCAGGGCAGCCTTGTTGGTAGCGAAGAGGATACCGCTGTCGAACGTAACCTTCACGGCGCGGGTGTTGCCATCCTCGTCGGTCAGCTTCTCGAGCTCTGCACCTTCCACCTTGGCAGCAGCCTCGGCAGCCTTATCCATGTGGTTGCCAATCAGGGCACCGGCGGTAGCACCAACGGTAGCACCAACAGCCGTACCGACGGCGGTGTTACCCGTGTAGTAACCGACAGCAGCACCCAGCAGGGCACCGGCACCCGTGCCGATGAGGGCACCGCCAGCCGTCTTGGACATTCCGCAACCCGACAGAATCAGGGTTCCGCACAAACACAAGCTAATAATACTTTTTGCTTTCATACACATGTTTTATTAAAGGGTTAAACGATAATTTCCTCAAAAAACTGCGCAAAGATAAACACAAAAAAACGAATATCCGAACACAAAACGGAAATTTTTTTCTCAGATTACAAAAATTGTACTACTTTTGCACCTTGGAAAGAAACAAAACGTCTTATTAAATAGTATGGCAGAATTAAAACAACTCACAAAACGAAGTGAAAACTACTCACAATGGTATAACGACTTAGTGGTAAAGGCCGACCTGGCCGAACAGTCGGCCGTGCGCGGCTGCATGGTCATCAAACCCTATGGCTACGCCATCTGGGAAAAGATACAACGTCAGCTCGACGATATGTTCAAGGCCACGGGCCACGTCAACGCCTATTTTCCCCTCCTCATCCCCAAGTCGTTCCTGAGCCGCGAGGCCGAGCACGTCGAGGGCTTTGCCAAGGAGTGTGCCGTCGTCACCCACTACCGTCTGAAGACGAACGAAGCGGGCGACGGCGTCGTCGTTGACCCCGCAGCCAAGCTCGAGGAAGAGCTCATCATCCGCCCCACCAGCGAGACCATCATCTGGAGCACCTACAAGAACTGGATTCACAGCTACCGCGACCTGCCCATCCTCTGCAACCAGTGGGCCAACGTCATGCGCTGGGAGATGCGCACACGCCCCTTCCTGCGCACCAGCGAATTCCTGTGGCAGGAGGGACACACCGCCCACGCCACCCGCGAGGAGGCCGAGCGTGAGGCCCAGACCATGCTGAAGGTCTATGCCGACTTTGCCGAGCAGTTCATGGCCGTGCCCGTCATCAAGGGCGTGAAGAGCGAGACCGAGCGCTTCGCCGGAGCCCTCGACACCTACACCATCGAGGCCATGATGCAGGACGGCAAGGCGCTGCAGAGCGGCACCAGCCACTTCCTCGGACAGAACTTCGCCAAGGCGTTCGACGTTCAGTTTACGGACAAGGAGGGCAAGACCGACTACGTCTGGGCCACCAGCTGGGGCGTCAGCACCCGTCTGATGGGTGCCCTCATCATGGTGCACAGCGACGACAACGGCCTCGTGCTGCCTCCCAAGCTCGCCCCCATCCAGGTGGTCATCGTACCTATTTATAAAAACGAAGAGCAGCTGGCTGCCATCAGCGAAAAGGTCAACGGCATCGCCGAGAAGCTGCGCCGTATGGGCATCAGCGTGAAATACGACAACTCGGACAACAAGCGCCCGGGCTTCAAGTTTGCCGACTACGAACTGCGCGGCGTCCCCGTCCGCCTCGTCATGGGAGCACGCGACCTGGAGAACGGCACCCTCGAGGTCATGCGCCGCGACACGCTCGAAAAGGAGACACTGCCCATTGAAGGCATCGAAGAGCACGTGCAGAAGCTGCTCGACGACATGCAGGAGAACATCTTCCGCAAGGCCCTTGCCTATCGCAACAGCTGGATAAAGAGCGTCGACACCTACGACGAGTTCAAGGAGGAGATTGAGAAGGGCGGCTTCATCCTCGCCCACTGGGACGGCACGCCCGAGACCGAAGCGCGCATCAAGGAGGAGACCAAGGCCACCATCCGCTGCGTCCCCTTCAACGACCCCAACTACCCCGACATCTGCATGGACACCACCCCCGGCGTCGATATGCTCACAGGCAAGCCCAGCGCCCGCCGCGTCATCTTCGCCCGCGCGTACTAATTTTTATATTGCCGGCTAATCCCATAGGACGTGTTCGTTAAACGTTAAACCTTAAACGTTAAACCTTAATCAATTACCATCATGAAACGCATCGTATCCCTCATCCTCGCTTCGATGTTCGTAGTGGCTGGCGTCTGCGCTGCCACCAGTATTCCCCTCTCCTCCCCCGACGGCAAGATTGTCACTACCGTATCCGTCGGCGACCAGCTCACCTACACGGTAGCTTGCGACGGCATCGTCCTGATGAAGGACAATCCCCTTGCCCTGACGCTTGCTGGCGGCGAAGTGCTGGGCGTGAAGCCCGCGCTCACGGGCAAGAAAATCACCTCGGTTGACGAGGATATCCATCCCGTCGTACCCCTGAAGTTCAGCACCGTCCGCAACCGCTACAACCAGCTCCGCCTTAACTTCAAGGGCGGCTGGTCGGTCGAAATCCGTGCTTACGACGACGGCGTGGCCACGCGCTTCATCCTCAACCGCAAGGGTACGGTTGACGTCATGGGCGAGACGTTCGGCATCAACCTCGACGCTCCCGCCAAGCTCACCATGCAGGAGCCCCGCAGCTTCCATTGCAACTACGAGGAGCGCTACACCTTCGGCAACAGCGACGAATGGGGCGCCGAGAAGAAGATTGCCGAGCTGCCCTTCTACATCGACACCCAGAAAAAAGGCATCAAGCTGCTGGTTTCCGAATCGGACCTGAACGACTACCCCTGCCTCTTCATCCGCGGCAATGGTGCCAACAGTTTCACATCCGACTTCCCCCGCCAGCCGCTGGAGTTCAGCGACAACGGCGACCGTAGCGTCCGCATCGACAAGGAAGCCGACTACATGGCCCGCATCAGCGGCAAGCGCTCGCTGCCCTGGCGCTACATCCTGATTGCCAAGAACGACGGAAAGCTCGTCACCAACACCTTCACCTGCCGTCTGGCCTCTCCCTGCGAACTGCAGGGCGACCTCTCGTGGATTAAGCCCGGACAGGTGAGCTGGGAGTGGTGGAACGGCGCTACGCCCTACGGCCCTGACGTCAACTTCGTCTCCGGCTTCAACATGGACACCTACAAATACTTCATTGATTTCGCGGCCAAGTACGGCATCGAATATATCCTGATGGACGAAGGCTGGGCCAAGGACACCCGCGACCCCTACACCCCCAATCCCACCATCGACCTGAAGGAGCTCATCAGCTACGGACAGCAGAAGGGCGTCGGCATCTTCCTGTGGCTCACGTGGCTCACCGTCGAGAAAAACCCCGACCTCTTTGCCACCTTCGAGCAGTGGGGCATCAAGGGTGTGAAGATTGACTTCATGGACCGCAACGACCAGTGGATGGTCAACTTCTACGAGCGCAACGTCCGTCTTGCTGCCGAACACCATCTGATGGTGGACTATCACGGCGCCTTCAAGCCCGCCGGCCTCGAGTTCCGCTACCCGAACCTCCTCTCCTACGAAGGTGTGCGCGGTCTGGAACAGGGCGGTGGCTGCCAGCCCGAGAATAACGTCTGGCTGCCCTTCATGCGCGGAGCCGTCGGCCCCATGGACTTCACTCCTGGCGCCATGCTCAACTATCAGCCAGAGAACTACGCAGCCCGCCGTCCCAACAACGCCTCAGTCGGCACCCGTGCCCACCAGCTGGCCATGTACGTCCTCTACGAGAGCGGCGTGCAGATGCTGGCCGACAACCCCACCCTCTACTACCGCAACGACGACTGCACACGCTTCATCACCTCCGTCCCCGTCACCTGGGACCATTCGTTCGTCATTGAGGCCGAAGCCGGCAAGTATCTGGTGGAAGCCAAGTGCAAGGACGATGTCTGGTATCTGGGCGGCATGATGGGCAAGGAGCCCAACGAAGGCATCGACATCACCATCCGCATCAACTTCCTGGGCTCGGGTGCTGCACGCCACCTCACCCTCTTCGAGGACGGCGTCAACGCCCACCATCAGGGCATGGACTACCGCGTCCGCGAGATGACAGTCCGCAACGGCGACGTCATCAAAGTCCACATGGCCCGCAACGGCGGATTCGCCGCACAAATCAAGTAAGAAGGCCCTTCACCACGAATAATTGTTCTGACGAACGAGTCTTTTTTACGACGAATTACACGAATTATACGAATTTTCACCTCCTGTTCATTCCGTGAACATGTTGGCCTGTTGATTAATTCGAATAATTCGTGTAATTCGTAGTAATGAAAAATGATTACAGATTCTTACGAATTTTCAGTTCCTGTCCATAGGCCGACTTCTCCGTCCTCGGCATGAGCGATGCCGACGGCGGCGTGCTGAAGGCACAGCTCTCGCAAAGCCTCCTCTATTACATCGACCTCATCTGCGA
>JAILEU010000099.1 GCA_024697785.1 Bacteroidaceae bacterium
ACCCGCGATGTCTGGCGCTACGATGTGCAGACTGGCAAGCACACCAACCTCACGGCTCGTGCTGGCGAGGACCGCAACCCCATCCTCAGCGCCGACGGACGCACCGTCTACTGCCTCTCCGAGCCCCCTGCCACCACCGTCGGACATCCTGTGCCCGAAGGCTGGCAGACGTCGCTCAACGTCTATTCCTTCCCTCTCGACAATCCCAAGGCCATGACGCCCCTCACCTCGTTCACCACCCACCCTGTGCGTTTCCTCAGCCGGGGGGGCGACCTGCTCTGCTTCACCTGGGACGGCGAGATCTACACGCAGTCCGTGGGCGGCTCCAAGCCCGTGAAGGTCGCCATTGACGTCACCCTCGACGAAGAGAACAAGCCCGAGCGTCTGACGCTCTCCTCGGGTGCCACGTCCGCCGCCGTCAGCCCCGACGGCAAGCAGGTGGCCTTCATCGTCCGTGGTGAGGTGTTCGTGACGTCCGTCGAGTATGCCACCACCAAGCGCATCACCTCTACGGCGGCTGCTGAGCGCGGCGTCGATTTCGGCAAGGACAACCGCTCCATCGTCTATGCCAGCGAGCGCGACGGTGTCTCGCAGCTTTACATGGCTAAGATTGCCCGCAGCGAAGACCCCAACTTCCCCAACGCCACCCTAATAGACGAAGAACCCCTGCTGTCCGACCTCAGCGTGGACCGCTCCTATCCCCAGTTCTCGCCTGACGGCAAGCAGCTGGCGTTCATCGAGGACCGCACCCGCCTGATGGTAGCCGACCTGGCGACGAAGACCGTCCGTCAGGTCACCGACGGCACGACGTGGTACTCGCGCAGCGGAGGCTTCGAATATGAGTGGAGCCCCGACGGCCGCTGGTTCACCATCACCTACACCCCCAACGGCCACGACCCCTACTACAGCATTGGTCTCGTCCCCTCTGATGGAGGCGACATCATCGACCTCACCGGCAGCGGCTACATGTGCGGCAGCCCCCGCTTCGTGCTCGACGGCAACGCCATCCTCTTCCAGAGCGACCGCTACGGCATGCGCTCCCATGCCTCGTGGGGTTCGCAGGACGACGCCTTCCTCTGCTTCCTCAACCAGGATGCCTACGACCGTTACCGGCTCTCGAAGGAGGATTACGAGCTGCTGAAGGAGGTCGAGAAGAAGGCCGAGGACAAGGAAGCCTCTCCCCAGCCCTCCTCCCATAGAGGGAAGGGAGGAAAGAAATCCTCTTCTAAAGGGAAGGACGCTAAGGAGGCTGATAAGGAGAAGAACGCCGAGAAACCCTCTGCAAAGCCCATCACCGTTGAGCCCGAGGGCATTCAGGACCGCATCGTGCGACTCACCGTCAACAGCAGCCGCATGGGCGACGCCATCCTCACCAAGGACGGCGAGACGCTCTACTACCTTGCCTCCTTCGAGGGCGGCATGGACCTCTGGAAGATGGACGTCCGCAAGCGCGACACCAAGCTCGTCACCAAGGGTGCCGGCAGCGGCTCCTTCCAGACCGACGGCGAGGGCAAGACCATCTTCCTCCTTGGCAGCAGCATGAAGAAGATGGAGGGCGACTCCTTCAAGCCCATCACCTATAGCGCCGAGATGAAGCTCGACCACGCTGCCGAGCGCGAGTATATGTTCAACTACGTCTATCGCGAGGAGCAGCAGCGCTTCTACACCGCCGACATGCACGGCGTCGACTGGGACGGCTACACCGCCGCCTACCGCCGCTTACTGCCCCATATTGCGAACAACTACGACTTTGCTGAGATGCTCAGCGAGTGGCTGGGCGAGCTCAACGTCTCCCACACCGGAGGTCGCTACCGCCCGGGCCTCTCCACAGAGGGTACAGCCTCGCTCGGTCTGCTCTACGACTACACCTATACCGGCGAGGGTCTGCGCGTGGCTGAGGTGGTGAAGGACGGCCCCTTCGACCATGCCAACCTCCGCCTGGCGGCGGGCGACGTCATCACCCACATCGACGGCCATCCCATCACCCCCGAGCAGGACCTCAGCCTCCTCCTCATGGGCAGCGCCCGTAAGAAGACGCTCGTCACAGTCCGCGGCAAGGGTGACATGACGGTGTTGCCCATCACGTCCGGCACCATGAGCGACTTGCTTTACAAGCGCTGGGTGCAGGGCCGCGCCGCTGAGGTCGAGCGCCTCTCCGGCGGACGTCTCGGCTACGTCCACATCCAGAGCATGGACGACGGCAGCTTCCGCACCATCTACAGCGATATCCTCGGCAAGTACAACCGCTGCGAGGGCATCGTCATCGACACCCGTTTCAACGGCGGCGGACGCCTTCACGAGGACATCGAGGTGCTCTTCAGCGGTGAGAAATACCTTACCCAGGTCGTTCGCGGAGCCGAGTCGTGCGATATGCCCTCGCGCCGCTGGAACAAGCCCAGCATCATGATCCAGTGCGAGAGCAACTACAGCAATGCCCACGGCACCCCCTGGGTCTACAACTACAAGCACATCGGCAAGCTCGTCGGCGCCCCCGTCCCCGGCACCATGACTAGCGTCAACTGGGTAACCCTCCAGGACCCCACCCTCGTCTTCGGCATCCCCGTCATCGGCTACCGCACAGCCCAGGGCTACTATCTGGAGAACACCCAGCTCGAACCCGACTTTTACGTCCTCAACGACCCTGCAGCTGTGGTCCGCGGCGAGGATGCCCAGCTCCGCACAGCCGTCGAGCAGCTGCTGAAGGAGATTGACGCCCCCCGTTGGCGCAATTGATAATTGATAATTTTCGTTTAACGTTTAACGTTTAACGACCATGATAACTTCGTTAATTGACAATTGACAATGGACAATGGATAATTATCAATTTTCAATTATCAATTGCGCCGAAGGCGCCAGACGTGTTCGTTAAACATTAAACGTTAAACGTTAAACCAATTGGGAATTGCCCATGATAACTTCGTTAATTGACAATTGACAATGGACAATGGATAATTATCAATTTCCAATTATCAATTGCGCCGAAGGCGCCAGACGGGTGCTGTTCCTGGCATGCCTGCTGATGCTGTGTGTGAGTTGCACGGGCAAGGGAGGCTATGAGGATGTGCTGCTGCCGCGTCCGCAGATGATGCGAGTGACGGGAGGATATTTCAAAATTAGGGATGAAAAAATAAGAAATGAAACTTCCGTCATCCGGCTTCCATCATCCGTCTTTCGTTTCCACGAGGCCCCCGGCATTGCGGGGGCGAAGGACTATGCGCTCTATGGCTATCCTAACGAGGCGTACCGGCTGAGGGTGACGAGGGACAGCATCGTCGTGGAGTACATCACGGCGGTGGGGCGTCTCAGGGCGTTGCAGACGCTGGAACAGCTGCGTGAGGGTGCGGGAGGACAGCGCATACCGTGCTGTGAGATTACGGACTGGCCTGCCTTCAAGGTGCGCGGATGGATGCACGACGTGGGACGCTCGTTCATCTCCATCGACGAGCTGCGGCGCGAGATTGCGCTCTTGGCGCGCTTCAAGGTCAACACGTTTCACTGGCACCTGACGGAGAATCAGGCGTGGCGCCTGCAGGTGCGCGCCTTCCCGCAGCTGACGGCCGACACGTCGATGACGCGCTTCGCCGGACAGTACTACACCCAGCAGGAGTGCCGCGAGCTGGAAGCCTACGCTGCCGAACAGGGCATCACCCTCATCCCCGAGGTGGATATGCCGGGCCACAGCGCCGCCTTCGAGCGAGCCATGGGTCACCCGATGATATCGCCCGAGGGTCGCGAGGAGCTGAAGGTCATCCTCAGCGAGGTGATGGAGACATTCCCGCTGGCGCCCTACATCCACATCGGGGGCGACGAGACGGCTGTGACGGCCGAGTTCCTGCAGGAGATGGCTGACGTGGTGCACGCGGGCGGCAGGCGCGTCATCACCTGGAACCCCATCCGCACAGCCATCATCCCCACGTTCTGCGACATGACGCAGCTGTGGAGCACCGCCGGACGCGCCCTGCCCGGCATACCCGCCATCGACTGCCGTTACAACTACGTGAATCACTTCGACGTCTTTGCCGACCTCGTCGGCATCTGGAAGAGCAGCATCTACTATAGTAAAGAAGGTTCGGCAGCCATCGCCGGTACTATCACCGCCGTGTGGAACGACCGCAAGCTGCCCACAGAAGCCGACATTATCCGGCAGAACAACCTCTATGCCAACGTCCTTGCAAGCGCCGAACGGGCCTGGTGCGGAGGCGGTGAGCAGTACATCGAGCAGGGCGGTACCCGGCTGCCCGACGAGGGCGCCGAGTACGAGGCGTTTGCCGACTGGGAGCGGCGCTTCCTCTTTCACAAGGCGCACAGCCTGCGCGACGAGCCCATCCCCTACGTCCGTCAGGCGAACGTGCGCTGGCGCATCGCCGACCCTGCTGCCGACACCGCCTATCGCTGGACGGGCGCCGGCATCTACCTGAGCCACACGTGGAACCCCATCGTTCCCACAGGCTGGCAGGGCAATGGCGACACGGCCTTTGCCTGGACCTACGTCCATAGCCCCCGCGCACAAGAGGCGGGTGCACTCATCGAGTTCCACAACTACGGGCGCTCGGAGCACGACCTCGCCCCCGACAGCGGGCGCTGGGACCGTATGGGAAGCCGCATCTGGCTGAACGACAAGGAGCTGCCGCCACCCGTCTGGACGGGCGCCGGCAAGGCCGTCACGAACGAGACCGACATGGGGAACGAGAACTTCACCGCACGCTCTCCCTATCCCATCCGTCTCCGCAGGGGTTGGAACAAGGTGGTGCTGGAGCTGCCGCAGCGTCATCCGCAGGGCATCCGAAAGCCGAAGTGGATGTTCACTTTCGTCATCACCGACACCGAGGGGCAGAACGCCCTCGACGGCCTGCGCTACGACCCCGATGCACTGTGAGATTTCACGTACCCCGCGGGGGTCTGGCTGGTGTATTTGTGGAAGACCTTCTGGAAGTAGCTTCTGTCGCTGAAGCCACAGTTGAGGGCGATGACCTCGTTGCTCCATTCAGGGTGGAGTAGGAGCTGGCGCTTGGCTTCGTCGATGCGCTTGGTGGCAAGCCATGTGCTGAACGACTCGTAGCCCGCCTCCTTCAGCCAGGCTGTGAGCAGGGGACGGGGTATGCCGAGCTCGCTTGCAACGGTCTGAGCATTGAGGTCGAGATGGAGAGTGAGCCGCTCAGCGGTGTCGAGCTCAGCGTGTTTGCCGGCGACGAATGTCGTTCAACCGTCGTCACAGGCGATGACGGCCTGGCTTGCCTCCTTATCCCGGGCGACGACGACGCTACACTGACCTTCCGCGTGGCCCTCTCCGAGACCCTGCAGGGCGAAGCCGAAGAAACCGTCGATTACAAGACCGATGCCGTCATCGGCTCACGTCGCGATCCGTTTGTCATCCGCGTCACCACCACCGGCATCGACAGCCTCGCTGCCGTGGAGGGCGAGGTCGTGTGGTATGACCTCAGTGGACGTCGCCTCGAGGGCGCACCCACCGACAAGGGCATCTACATCGCCACTGTCACCTCCAAAGCCGGAACGGTGTCGCAGCGACTGGTGAGGAAATAAAAAATGTCCCTATACAACAAACAGATGAAAAGAAAACTGTTTTCAATCATCCTGACAGGGCTTCTGCTGGGCGAAGGAATGGCCTTCGCCCAGACAGACCCTTTCCCTGCCGTCAACTTTCGTGCCTATATGGGCAACATGGTTGTGGTGGCGAAGGTGATGGAGAACGGCTCGGAACTGACGGGTGTCGTCCTGGCTGCCTACGATGCCGACGGCGTCATCCGCGGCAAAGCCAAACTGACCGGCAGCAAGACCATAGCCACGATGATGGTCTATGGCGACAAGTCGGGCGAGGAGCTGCATTTCGCCGTCTCTACCGACGGCACGACCATTCGTCAGATGGAGCAGGAGACGTTCGCCTACAAGTACAACGGACAGCTGGGCACGGCCGCCAGCCCCCGTGTGCTGGCGATAAACAACATCGCCCTGGCCAATGCAGCCGATAACGATGATGTGCTCACGACCTACGACGGACAGACGTGTGACGTGACGCTCGGAGGGCGGACGCTCTATAAGGACGGCATGTGGAACACCCTCTGCCTGCCGTTCGACGTCACGCTTGCCGGCAGCGTCCTCGACGGTGCCGAAGCTCATGCCCTCTCATCGGCATCGGTGGAGGGCGCAACGCTCAAGCTTAACTTCACCGACGTTCTCACGAAGCTGGAAGCGGGTGTACCCTATCTGATCAAGTGGGCAAAGCCTGATGACTATGATGCCGACCCCTCTGCCTACGACCTCGTAGAGCCGACCTTCGAGAATGTTTCCGTCAAGAACGTTTCCGTCCCCTTCGACAACGGTGAATCTGGTGATGGACACGTGCAGTTCATTGGCACCTACAGTCCCACCCATTTCAACGTCGAAACACCGAACGTCCTTGTTCTTGGAATGACGGGTAGCCTTTTCTACCCCGACGGCCAGGCCGCTACGCAGTTGCGCTCCTGCCGTGCCTACTTCAAGGTCGGTAGTGAGAGCAGCGCCGCTCGTGTACTTCGTACGGAGATGTACTTTGGCGACGCGACGGCTGTCCGTCAACCGTTAACGGAGGATGGAGAATGGACAATGGAGGGTGAGTCTTCTGTATGGTACGACCTCTGCGGTCGTCCATTGCCATCCCAGCCCCTCACGCCCGGCATATACATCTGGAAAGGAAAAAAGATTATCGTTAACCCATAACCCCAATTTATCACGATGGAGGTAAAAACTACGAAAAAGAAACCATACGTCAGCCCGCGCTTCGAGCCCTGCGATCTGCAGCCCGGGCTGGATTTCCTCGTCATCAGTGGCGTTGACGCTAATGTCGGTCTTCCCTTTACCGGTGGAGGCAACGGCTTCACCCGTTCTCCAGGCTTCAATCCTTTTAATCCTTTTAATTCCTTTAATATGGAGGAATAGTAAAAAGGCCCTAACATCTATAAATCGGCGTGCGTTTGATTGAACCCACGCCGATTTTTTATCATCGGAGCAAGCGAAATAGGCTTTTTTTTCAATTACATCCAACTTGCTAAGAGCAAGAAAAGGCCAAAATCATGTAGGGAACATGTAGGGAAATGTAGGGAATCATGCTCCCTACATGCCTTAAATGCTTTTATTTCTGAACGTAAGAGCAAAAAATGTAGGGATGTAGGGAAAAACATAAAACGTAGTAGGGGAAATAGTCCGAAGCCTTGTTTTTTTTCCGCGAGTAGGAGGCGGTTTATAAACACGGGCCGTGTTTATATAAACAGGGGCGCTGTTTATAAATATTCTCAAACAATAGAAAAATTGGGTTAGAGGTTAGGGGTGAGGGGTTAGGGTTTTTTGCTGCGCCAGCCTTGACCCTAACCACTAACCCCAAATGGCCTTTTCTGTATGTAAGCTATGAAAACCTTATTCACTCACGATTATCCTTGTCTATGTCCTCACTTTTCGTTGAAGTACAATGTAATCATAATATGCTTGTAGGGCGGAGTCTAGTAAAAAAGTCAAATTGAATTGTTAAAACGGAAAAAAGTGGCTCCTATTGTGCATTTTTTTCGTTTCTTTTCGTTTATGGTTTAGAAAATGTTTATCTTTGCATCCGTTATAAAAAAACAGATCGATATGCCCCACCTCTCCATCGCCAACACCGACGGCAAGACCGCGTTCTCGTTCCGCACACCCGGCGTGGGAGGGGTGGAACGGGTCGGCGAAGCCAGCGGGAACAGTTCCGGCCGCAGGCCAGACGTTGTTAAGGACACGAGGGATGTGGCCTTAATGCCTGCTGGTTTCAGCCTGATTCTTACTCCCTCACTCATAGCTCAGACAAGGGCTTGCACGTTATTGATTATCGCGCAGGCCCGCGCACGAGAATAGGGTTTCCCATGCTTTCATGCAGGGGAAGCCACTTTGTCTTTATCCCCTCTGACATCCTCGATAACAATTCGCTGGTGAGCCACCAGACTTTTCACAATGAAATAATAATATGTCAAACCATTAACAGAGATGAACGGTATGAGAACTACAATCAACAAAATGACGAGGCCATGGCGGCGGCAGCCGCTGCCGGCTTCCCCGCATGGCCGCCCGCTGTGGGCTGTGGCCGTGCTGATGTGTGCCATGATGCTCTTCGCGCCGCAGAGGGCGGGGGCCGTAGTAGGCTCCGACCTCGGCGACAACGCGGGCTTCCTGTACAGGTTTATGTTGGCCAACCTCACTTACAACAATGACAACAACGGCAACAGTCCGTACATCGAGTTCAGTGTGGGCTTCGGCTTCTATTACATGGGCTATAGGGAGGGCTTCATGGAAGCCAACAATGGCCTGACCATCCGTGCCAGTAAGGACGGCGGGGCCCACTATGAGAACATTATCACCCTCAAGTGCAACAAAGACTTCGTACTCACTGCCACTAATAAATACGAAGGGTGCGACTTGCAGGGCAGTAACGAAACCACGACGGAATACACCGTCGGAACGTACTACCACCACAAAGTGCGCTGGAAACTGCCCAAACAGTGGCGCAACTGTAATGTCAAGCTCACGTGGGAGGGCAACTGGTGCAAGGATGATGGCAAAGACAATCACCACATCACCAACAAGGACGGCTATAGCGCAGACAATAAGAACATCACCAACAAGAATGGCTACGACAAAGAAACTCCCTACTCTTTCTCGGTGCGTGACATCCAGTGGGACGGCGACTACACCATCGCGCCCGACGGCACCGTCACCGTACCCTATAAGTTCGCCGGCAGTGCCAGGAACACCGATGGTGAGACATTCGTCTATACCAATGTCAACGGCTCGTATAATGGAAATTGCGGAAAGATAACGCCAACAAGCAACTACAGTGCCGGAACGTACTCTTTCAAGCTGTCAGCCATTGGCAAGAGTTTCCGCAGCGACAACTTCACCATTGAGCCTTATCACGAGTTCAAACACATGAACGACAAGAATGCCATCAATAACGGCACGAAGTTCTATACGGACGGGGCAGGCGCGAAAACCATTCACAAGCTTCCTAAAGCCGTGGGTGTGAATGCCTCCTTCGACCAGGATGAACAGCAGGTGGTGGTGACGTGGCAATCCGACCACACGAACTATTCCACAGGCGACTGGGACACCTGGTGGGCCATCTACCGCGACGGGGTGTACCTGACGTCTGTGAAGCAGGACGTCGGCAACAACGCCAACTACGACGCTCAGTCCAAGGTGTACACCTTCGTTGACGACGAATGTCCCTACAAAGAGGCTGTGGAATATGAAATCTATTATATCTGGATAGGATGGGACGAGAAGACAGCACGGGTGGAGGAACTCAAGTCGGATTCATCCGTCGTCAACACCACGCTCACGCTGCCCGTCAAGGACTTGGCATCGACGAGCCTTGACGACCGCATTGTGCTCTCCTGGACCTCCGACAAGCATAAAGCCAGCTGGGGCCATGAGTTCCGCATCTATGTGGACAAAGAGACAACCCCCATCTGCACCATCACACCCACCGACAACCAGACCGACTACGTCTGGGAGCACCGCACCACCGACCAGCACGTCGGCAGGGTCAGCGACGTCGACCGCGGCATACCCTATACCGAGGAGCCGCTGAACGCCTGCTCGCCACACGACTACCGCGTGGAGGGGTGGGTCAACGGAGTGAAGCTCAGTGACATCACGCTCAACAAGCGAGCCATCGGCAGCGGCACACAGTTCTACAGCCTGAACGCCACGAAGGGTGTCTATCCCGGCATGGTGAAGCTGTCGTGGCACGTCAACCTGCAGGGCAGCACCGATGCCAAGACCTACGTCATAGAGCGGCGCACCGCCGAGAACGAGAGTGAACCGTGGGAGACCATCATCTCGGGCATGTCGAGCCGTGAGGAGTACCTGTTGTACACCGACGACACACCGCTGCCCGGCGTCTATTACGACTATCGCGTGACCGTCATCGACAAGTGCGACGACGGCACGCAGGTGACCACCGACATCACCGACATAGGCTTCGCCCAGACCACCGGCACGCTGAGCGGACGCATCACCTTCGGAGCTGCCGGCACGGCCGTGGCGGGCGTCGATGTGGTGGCCAGGCGCGTCGGTGCTTCCGCCGCCGACGGGAGCCAGTACCACGCCATGCGTTTCACCGGCACCAACGGCGCAGTGACATGGGCCTACCCCGACGACAGCTACGCTGCCGGGAAATTCTCCACCGGCAGTTTCTCCATGCAGATGTGGGTCAGCCCCGATGAATTCAGCGATGCGCGGTTCGCACGCTTCCAGGACAACCGTGCCCTGGGGATGCTGTCCACGGGGCAGCTGCTTTTCTGCGACGGCACGGATAACTATGCCTTCGACCTCTACCTGAAGAAGAATGTATATAACCACGTGGTGCTCACCCGCAGCGGCGACAGGCTGGTATGCTGTCTCATGGACTACGATGACGACGGCAACCCCGTGATGAATGCCGACACGCTGACACTCACCCGCAGCCTGCCCCTTGAGGGCGCCACCGAGTTCGAGCTGGGCTACTTCAAGGGCTATGCTGATGAGTTCCGCCTATGGACGAAGGCACTCACCAAGGACGAGATCATGGAGAACTACGACCATCTGCTCGTGGGCAACGAGGCGGGACTGGAGACCTACTGGACCTTCGACGAGGGTCTGCGCACACAGTTCTTCGACTCCTCGCGCAGCGGCACCGTCTATCACAATCACCACGGACGCATGGGCAGCAACACCGAGCCGTCCACGCTGACACCCAGCGCCTTGCTGCTGAAGGCCAAGACCGACCTCGACGGCAACTACATCATCCAGGGCGTGCCCTTCAGCGGCGAAGGCACCACCTACGCCATCATCCCCAGGCTGGGCATCCACGAATTCAACCCCACGCAGTTGCTGCGCTTCGTGAGCAACAACTCGCTGGTACACAACGGCACCGACTTTACCGACGTGTCGTCGTTCCCCGTCAGCGGCGTCATCTATTATGCCGGCACCACCTACCCCGTGGAGGGCGTCAACTTCTATGTCGATGGTACTGCCTGCGTAAAGGACGGCGCGCTGGTCACCACCAACAGCTACGGCGAATTCACCATCAGCGTGCCCATCGGTGAGCACTTCATCCAAGCAGCACTGGGCGGCCATGTGTTTGCGGGTGACGGCCGCTATCCCGCCGACCCGAATGGCACCGGCGAGGAGACAGTGTACTTCGACCGTGCCATCACGGGACTGGAGTTCCGCGACACTACGCTGGTCAACTTCACGGGCCGTGTCGTCGGTGGCGACATCGAGGCGGGCAAGCCCGTAGGCTTCGGCCAGAACAAGCTCATACCGGGTGGCCCATCGAAGAACAACATCGGCGTCTCGAGACTTACCCTCACGGCACTCAACAGCAGCCCCTATCTGAACGCCGTGAAGGAGAAGAACGAAACCAGCTTCGCCTATAATCCCAACCCCGCCAAAGCCGATGTGCCGTCGGCCACCGACCTGATTCAGAGCCGTGCGTGGCGCGGGGCGAACATCGACTCGTGCCGATATGTCTGTATTGAAACCGACCCGCAGACGGGCGAGTTCTCGGCTATGCTGCCGCCCCTGGAGTATGCCGTCGCGGACATCGTGGTGGTCAGCACGGGTGCCGTGGTGGGAGGAAATGTGAGCATCGACCTGACCAACATATTGCGCGAATCGTCTGACACGCTACATACTGACAATGGCGACGTGCTCTACACCTACAACACCAAGCTTGTCGAGGCCTACCACAGCAGCCCGACGCTCACCGTCAGCCAGACTGACCCCCCCGTGCCCGACGGCCTCTTCGGCATCAGAAGCGTGAAGTATAAGGATGCCTTGGGCGAAGCCGACATCAGCATCATCAATGGGGGCAGCTACGTCTACGGACATCCCATGTTCAAGCAGGACGAATCCTATACCTTCAAGTTGGAAGGCTATGAGCAATATGAGAACTACGACAAGAGCGCGACACAACCCGTTGTGACAAAAGTGCCCCTGAAGAACACCGTTGTTACCATCGACAACTCCCTGTCCAACGAACAAGCCGTGTTCACTGTCGATGGCGAAGTCACCTTCGAGGACGGCTCGACAGCCACGGCCCGGGCGGGCCAGGTGTATGACCTGAAGAGCAACCAGCTGCAGCTGGGCGAGAACGGCTGTGCAGAGTACAAATGGGAGGGCGGCTTGCCCAACGTGGCCGGCGACTTCACCCGCACCATCTCCATGTCCTTCGACATCAACGGACGCCAGTATCCGTGGAATGGGAACAGCCTGGCGGGCGTCATCCTGGGCAACCTGCCAACAGGTAACAACTTCGTCACCAGCGGACCCGACAAGCTTGACATGATTCTGCGCGACCCACCGGGCACCGGCTCCTCGGCAGAGTGGAGCAAAGGCTCTGTCAAGTCATTAAGCAAAGTGAACGCAGTGACTGCGTCGGAGTCGGCTGACATCGGCTTTACGTGGAAGTTCGGTCACTCACTCAAGAGTATTAATGGTACTGTGGTAGGAACTCCCGGAGCACAGCAAATACTTGCGGCAACCGTCGAACATGATACGAAGGACGACCTCACCACGCATGCCATCCAGGAGTTTGAGAGTGAGAACGGCGAAACGACGGAGACCACTGTTTCCGTCACAAAGGCCTTCGCCACTTCCGCTGAGGCCGACTACGTGGGTGCCTACGGCGACATATTCATCGGACAGGCCACCAACGTCGTGTTCGGCAATGCACGTAACATCGGGTTCAAGAGAAACGGCACCGGCTCTGACTTCAGCCTCGCCTTGAAGGACGTCATTGCCACCAGCTTGATGGGCAGCACCACCTTTGCCTACACCCAGGGATACATCGAGGATTACCTGCTGCCCAACTTCGAGAAAATCAGGGCGGATTTGCTGCAGACCACCACGCAGGACTCCATCGACAGCTACAGCCCCCTGAACGGGGTCGGTTATCACAACCTGGGCAAGAAAAAAGGAAACCTCTACCTGACGACGAGGACACCTGACGACGAGGACTTTGGCGCCGACAACACCTACACCGTCATCATACCACAGCTCACGAAGGAAGTTCCACTATCGGTGCTAAACGACAAAACCAAGTTCTTCGACTGGTGCGTGAAGGAAAAACAGTGTACCACCGACAGCATCATGTGGATTAACCAGCAGATAAGGAACTGGCATAAACACCTCAGGTTTAACGAGATGGAGAAAGTGCGCGCCTACCAACTGCGTCAGCAGAAAGACAGCGTGAACTATGAAAACTATTCGTTCAACGGCGGTGCCAGCTATTCCTATACCATTGAGAAGGACTCAACCCACACCTCTTCCTGGGACTGGACGGTCTCGGCAGGTGTACTCTTAGCAAACAATACGGGTGATTTCTTCAATACATGGGGAATAGAGTTCGATACTGAAATTACGGCCACCGGCGGTAAGCACGAGGCCAATGACTCCATCAATAGCTATACCTCGTCGTTCAGCTACACCCTGGCAGAGGAGGGCATCGATGCCCTGACGGTCGATGTCTATGAGTACGGTGCCTTCGGACCCATTTTCCGTACACGAGGCGGACAGACCAGCAACCCGTATGAAGGCGAGGTGCGCACCAAGTACTATGTGGAAAACAACGTCAAACCCGTCATCATGGAGAAAACCATGCAGATAGAGTGGCCGCAGATAGACGTCGACGTGAACACGGTGAGCGACATCCCCACCGGCTCGGCCGCCAACTACACCCTGCGCCTGAGCAATGCCTCGGAGATTGGCGCGGACTTGACCTACAAGCTGTTCTTCCTCGACGAGACCAACCCGCAGGGCGCACAGCTGACGATGGACGGAAAGACGCTGACCGCCGAGGGACGCCTCATCAAGGTGCCCGGCAACCAGACGCTGACCAAGATGCTGCAACTCAGGCAGACGGACACCAGCGTGCTCAACTACACAGGAAACACCGACCCCGGCCACGAGCTCTTTGAGAAAGGCATCGGCATCGTCTTCGCCTCGGAGTCGCAGCCCGAGGAGATTTCCGACACCGTGTTCATCAGGGCCTATTTCACCCCGTCGTCATCGGCGGTCGACCTGGCCCTCTCGGCCCCCACGCTGAACACGCAGACAGGCAGCGACCTGACGCTGACCTTCTCCGGCTTTGACCGTAACTATCACAACCTGAAAGCTTTCCGACTGCAATATAAAGAGGAGGGGGCCACCGAATGGACAGAGCTGCGCGAGTATGTGCTCAGGCCAGCCGACAAGACCGACAGAAACGAGCTGCTGCCCGAGTCGGGGGCCTCTGTGAGCTGCACCCTGCCCATGTCCGCGTGGAGCGACGGCAACTACCTCTTCCGCGTGGTCTCGGCTGCCACCTACGGCAACAGTGAGGTCTATCGCTATAGCGACGAGGTGGCACTGGTGAAGGACATGCAGCGTCCGCGGCCCATGGGACAGCCGGAGCCTGCTGACGGCGTTCTCGACATCGGCGACGACGTGACCATCACCTTCAACGAAGCCTTCGTGAAGGGCGAGCTGACCAAGGCCAACAACTTCACCATCACCGGCGTACTCAACGGTTCAGAGATTGCCCACGAGACGGCACTCCGTGTGGACGATGGTCCGGTCGCCGTAGCCACCACTGAGGCCAGCATCAACCTGGCCAGCAAGGACTTCAGCATCGACTTGTGGATGAACATCACTGCCCCCGGCACACTGCTGAGCCACGGACAAGGCTCGAACAAGCTGGCCGTGGGCACCGACGGCGACGGCAAACTGGTGGTGAAGATAGGCGGCAACACATATACCTCTAACCATAGTGTGCCAGCGGGTAAGTGGGCATTCCTGACCATGAACGTGACCGCCGACGGCAAACTAAGCGCCACTGTAGCCTCTGCCGACGAGACCGTATCGCTTTTCAGCAATAAGGAAGTGGCTACATATGCCGGCAATGGCCCGCTGAGCGTGGGGTGCGGCGCTTCCGCTGCCATCCATGAGCTGCTGCTCTGGGACGAAGCCCACGACCTGACCACAGCCTTGATGAACCGCTCGAAGTCGAAGGCTCCGTCAACCCGCCACCTCATCGGCTACTGGAAGATGGACGAGGGCGAGGGCAAGGAGATTCGCGACTACGCCCGCAACCGCCACATGACCATGGCGAACGAGACGTGGTACCTGGCGGGCGAGAACAAGGCCGTCACCCTCGATGGCAGCCACTACGTCAGCATCAACACCGCCATGTTGCCCATCTCAGAATACGACGACTACGCCGTGGAGTTCTGGATGCGCGGCGGCGAGCAGGTCGGCGAGGCGGGGCTGCTCCAGGCTGGTGACGTGGCCCTCTGGCTCAATGCCGACGGCGGGCTGATGATGACCGGCAAGGGGGCCTACAACCCGACGGCACAGCCTGATGCCCAGTTCACCATTGCCACATCTCAGTTAACGGATAACGCCTGGCACCACATCGCCCTGAACGTCCTGCGCCAGGGAGCCGCTGCCGTCTATGTCGACGGCAAGCGCGTGCTGACTACCAACGCACTTGGCGTGGGCTCCATCAACAGCGACAGGCTTGTCATGGGCATACGCCGCGTCTATGACGAGACGGTTGGAGGCACCGACCAGCACACCTACGACCACCCCTTCAAGGGTGAGATGGACGAACTCCGCGTCTGGGGCGCCACGATGAACGGCGACCAGATAGCTAAGAACCGCAAGTTGCGCTTCACCGGCGCAGAGCCTGGTCTCATAGCCTACTATCCTTTCGAGATCAAGACGCTCGACGACTATAACCAGGTGGTCACCGTAGGTACGCCCAACGACCTCACCGGCAGCGGCCTCGAGGCCCAACAGGTCGCGCTCGGCGGTTCTCATGCCGATGCTCCGGCCTACACCGACAACGCTCCCGCACTCCGCACAAAGCCGACGGAGACCAACGTCAACTTCACCTACGTAGCCTCCGACGAGAAGATTGTCATCGAGATTGACGAGAACCCCGCCACCATCGAGGGCTGCACGCTGAACTTCAACGTGCGCAACGTCCGCGACATAAACGGCAACTACTCCAACGATGCCGTCTGGAGCGCCTATGTGAACCGTAACGAACTCGTCTGGGCTGACGACGCGCTCGCCGTCACCCAGCCCGTACGCACCACCAGCTCCGTCACCGCCACCATTGTCAACAAGGGTGGCAAGCAGCAGATGTGGACACTGGCCGGACTGCCTTCATGGCTCACCGCCAGTGCAGAATACGGAACCACCAACCCGCTCAGCGAGACCAAGGTCACCTTCAGCGTCAGCGAATCAACGGCCGTCGGCAACTACGAGGAGACCATCTACCTCGTGGCCGACAACGGTATCGAGACTCCGCTGACACTCCATGTGAAGGTCACGGGCAACGTACCCGAGTGGACCGTCAACCCGAAGGACTTCGAGCTCGCCATGAGCCTTATCGGACGTCTTGACATCCTCGGTCTCGAAAGCGAGGACGAGGACGACATCGTGGCCGCCTTCGTCGGCGAGGAATGCCGCGGCGTGGCACATCCCGTGTACAACAAGCGCTACGACAGCTACTACGTCACCATGGACATCTACAGCAACCAGCCCGAGACGGTCACCTTCCGTGCCTACGATGCCTCGGCCGGCATCATCTACCCGCTGGTCGATGCGGACAATGCCCAGAGCATCACCTTCGAGCAGTTTGCACTGAAGGGCAGCTACGCCACCCCCGTCAATCTGGCCGCACAGGATAAGATTGAGCAGAGCATTCAGCTGGGCAAGGGCTGGAACTGGCTGTCGCTAGGCATCACCACCGACGACATGAGCGTCCTTAACGTACTGCAAGACATACTTGATGATGTGATGACTGTCAAGGGACAGACCCTAGAAGATGATCCGCTTTATTCCCGTGAGGAGGATGGACTGATAGGGTATTCTGATGAACCATTCACCAATACGAAGATGTATGCCGTTCAGTTGGCTGCCGACCGCACGCTGCGCATCGTCGGACGGCGCATCAATCCCGATGCTACGAAGATTTCGCTCGAACCAGGCTGGAACTGGATTGGCTATTACGGCCTGCAGCTGAGCAGCGTCACCGATGCCTTCGCTGGCATGAGCCCCGTGAACGGCGACTTCGTCAAGGCACAGACTGGCGTGGCTTACTACGACTCATACGCCTGGGAGGGCTCGCTTGTCACCCTCATCCCCGGTCAGGGATATGTGGTGAACAGCTCGAAGACCATCGCGTTCAGCTATCCCGCCAAGAGTGTAGCCTCATGGGCTCCCGGACGGACTGCCCGCGGCACCGACGTGCCCTCTGCGGCTATGGCAGGTGCAGCGAAGGCTAACTCCAGACAGCGTGCTGACGATACCTCTGTTTTCACTCCCGTCGATTACCACCGCTACAGCAGCAACATGTTGCTGGTGGCCAAGGTTGAGATGGAAGGCGAGCCGCTTTGCGGTGTTGAGCTCGGTGTGTTTGCCGGCGAGGAATGCCGCTCGGCCGTCGTCACCAATGACGAAGGCATAGCCGTTCTCCTCATTCCGGGTGACGACGAGACGATGCTGAACTTCAAGGTGGCTGTCTCCGAGACGTTGCAGGGCGAATCGGTGGAGACCCTCGGCTATGTGACGGATGCTGTCATTGGCTCGAAGAAGAATCCTTTTGTTATCAACGTCACCCTCACAGGTATCGATGCCGTTACGGCTCTTGACGGCGAAAAAACGTGGTACGATCTCAGTGGCCGTCGCTTAGAGGCTGCTCCCACAGAGAGAGGCGTCTATGTCGTGACCGTCACTACCGACGGCGGCAGGACCGTGATGCAGCACTTGGTGAGAAAATAAGTGTTTAAGATGAAACGAAAACTGTTTTCAATCATCCTGACAGGTCTGATACTGGGCAAAGGAATCGCCTTTGCCCAGTCAGACCCGTTCCCTTCGGTTAACTACCGGGCCTACATGGGAAACATGATAGTCGTGGCTAAGGTGATGGAGAACGGCGCAGAACTGGGCACTGCCGTCCTTGCGGCTTACGATGCCAATGGTGTCATCCGGGGCAAAGGTAAGCTGAAAGGAAATGGAAAGAATGTGATCTCAATGATGGTTTATGGTGATTCGTCGGGTGAAGAACTGCATTTTGCCCTCTCTACCGACGGCACGACCATCCAACAGCTGACGAAGGAAACATTCACTTACACGTACAACGGAAAGCTCGGCACTTCGAAAAATCCCCGCGTATTGGTGGTGAATGGTTTCGCTCTGTCCGATGTGGCTGACAATGCGGACGTCCTCGTGGCATACGACGGACAGACGTGTGACGTGACGCTCGGAGGGCGGACGCTCTATAAGGACGGCATGTGGAACACCCTCTGCCTGCCTTTCGACGTCACGCTTGCCGGCAGCGTCCTCGACGGAGCCGAAGCTCATGCCCTCTCATCGGCATCGGTGGAAGGCGCAACGCTTAAGCTCAACTTCACCGACGTTCTCACGAAGCTGGAAGCGGGTGTACCCTATCTGATCAAGTGGGCAAA
Source organism: Bacteroidaceae bacterium (assembly GCA_024697785.1). Classification (GTDB taxonomy): domain Bacteria; phylum Bacteroidota; class Bacteroidia; order Bacteroidales; family Bacteroidaceae; genus UBA1189. Next base: position 18,516 of record JAILEU010000099.1, read on the forward strand.
GCCTGATGACTATGATGCCGACCCCTCTGCCTACGACCTCGTGGAGCCGACCTTCGAGAATGTTTCCGTCAAGAACGTCTCCGTACCCTTCGACAACGGTGAATCTGGTGATGGGCACGTGCAGTTCATCGGTACCTACAGTCCCACCCATTTCAACGTCGAAACACCGAACGTCCTTGTTCTTGGATTGACGGGTAGCCTTTTCTACCCCGACGGCCAGGCTGCTACGCAGTTGCGCTCATGCCGTGCCTACTTCAAGGTCGGTAGCGAGAGCAGCGCTGCTCGTGTACTTCGTACGGAGATGTATTTCGGCGACGCGACGGCTGTCCGTCAGCCGTTAATGGACAACGAGGAATGGAACACGCCGAACGAGCCTTCTTCATGGTACGACCTCTGCGGCCGTCCGTTGCCATTCCAGCCCCTCACGCCCGGCATTTACATCTGGAAAGGAAAAAAGATTATCGTTAACCCATAACCCCAATTTATCACGATGGAGGTAAAAACTACGAAAAAGAAAACATACGTCAGCCCGCGCTTCGAGCTCTACGATCTGCAGCCTGGGCTGGATTTCCTCGTTATCAGTGGCGTTGACGCTAATGTCGGTCTTCCCTTCACAGGCGGAGGGAACGGCTTCACCCGTTCTCCAGGCTTCAATCCTTTTAACCCCTTTAATATAGAGGAAAAGTAAAAAAGGGGCTAACATCAATGTATCGGCGTGTGTTTGTTTGAACACACGCCGATTTTTTATCATCGTCAGCAGGCAAAAAAAGCATTTTCTTAGCCGTCTCTTCATCCATTGCCTTGTCTTTTTTCTGCAAGTAAGCTACGGTTTTTTAACGGCGCCGCTGTTTATATTAACGGCGGCCCTGTCAATATTAACGGCGGCGCCGTTAATATAAACAGCGGCGCCGTTAAAAAATAAAGTCAAACGCTGAAAAACGTTCTTTGTTAATCTACATCGGAAAGAAGCAAAACGAAAAAAAGTATGGAGAAAATCTTAATCAATCACGGTTATCCTTGTCTGAGTCCTCGCTTCTTCGTCGAAGTTATATGTAATCATCATACTTTTGTAGGGCGGAGCATAGTAAAAAGTCAAATCGAATTGTTAAAAACGGAAAAAAGTGGTTCCTTTTGTGCAGTATTTTTCGTATCTTTGCGTTTTAGGAATATAAAAAGGGTATATTTGCAACCGCTAACAGAAGAAAAGAGTTATGAAACCAGAAAAGAAAACCCTCCTTGCGCGCCTCTGCGCCGCTGTGCTGGCGCTGCTGGGCTTTGCCTCGTGCGAACGTATTTGGGATGCACGCACTGAGTACGGTGTGCCATCAGTGGATTTCAAGGTCAAGGGTACTGTCACGGATGAAGCCTCCAGCCCTCTCGAAGGCATCCGCGTGATTGTCCGCAGGGAGTTTGACAACTGGCCTTCGCCGAAACAGAGCTATGTGGACGACCTCGGCAGATATCACGAGTATGGCGGCGACGACACGCTTTACACCGATGCCCGGGGAAAGTACGAGAGCCGTGTGCTCGAATCCGTCAGCGTGGGCGGCCAGAAAGTCTATTTCGATGATGTCGATAGCAAGGCCCACGCCGGAGTCTTTGAGTCAGACTCTGTGCTGATAAAAGACGCGCCCAAAGAGGCGTTTAATCAGGGCGATGGTCATTGGTACCAGGGAGGCTACGCATACACCGTCGATGTCAAGCTAAAGAAAAAGGAGAACCAGGGAGAATGATGAGAAAGCCGTTTATAGCCACGTTGTTGCTGGCGCTGATTGCCCTGCTGGGCTTTTCGTCCTGCACGAAGCCCGAGGAACTTGCCGACGAGGGCAAACTGGAGCGCAACGATTCCATCGGCGACATCCGCCTGATGTACGGCGTCGCCCCTCGTAACTACATCCCCGGCCGTTAAAATGAAGAGTTCATGATAGCCTCCCCCTGACCCCTCCTAATGGAAGAGAGACTAATTACCTTCGCTCGCGCTCCCTTCCCTTTAGGGAGGGGTTGGGGGTAGGCTTCTCTCCTAATTCCTAATTCCTAATTTTTTAATTTTTAAAAATCCCCATGTCCCTTTCCCTTCGCCGTCGCATTGCCTTGGAGGCCGCTCACAAGCTGGAGAACGACCTCATTCGCCAGCACCCCCTGCGGCAGCTCTTCTGGGAGTGTACGCTGCGCTGTAACCTCCATTGCCAACATTGTGGTAGCGACTGTAAGGTGCAGGCTCTGCAGCCCGACATGCCGAAGGAGGACTTCCTGCGTGTGCTGGACCAGGTGGCTCAGCGCACCGACCCCCACAAAGTGTTCGTCATTGTCACCGGGGGCGAGCCGCTGATGCGCAGCGACCTGGAGGAGTGCGGACGTGCCATCTACGACAAAGGCTTTCCCTGGGGCATGGTCACCAATGGGCTGGCGCTGACTCCTCAACGATTTCAACGTCTCATGCGCAGCGGGTTGCACAGCGCTACCGTCAGCCTCGACGGCTTCGAGGACGGCCACAACTGGATGCGCGGCAATGAGCACAGCTTCGAGCATGCCGTCAGCGCCATACGCATGATGATTGCCGAGAGGGATTTCCTCTTCGATGTCGTCACCTGCGTCAACAAACGCAACATCTGCCGCCTCTCTGAACTACGCGACTACCTGGTCGGCCTCGGTCTGCGCCACTGGCGCCTGTTCACCGTCTTCCCCGCAGGGCGTGCCGCAGGCAATCCTGAACTCCAACTCAGTCCCGAAGAGTTCCACACGGTGATGGACTTCATCCGTACCACACGCAAGGAGAAGATTATCGACGTCAGCTACGGCTGCGAAGGCTTTCTTGGCAACTACGAGGGCGATGTGCGCGACCATTTCTTCACCTGTCAGGCGGGCGTCACCGTAGGCTCTGTGCTTGTAGACGGCAGCATCTCGGCCTGCGCCAGCATCCGCGCCGACTACCATCAGGGCAATATCTACCGCGATAACTTCATGGACGTCTGGGAACAGCGCTTCGCCCCTTATCGTAACCGAGAGTGGATGCGTACGGGCGAATGTGCCGACTGCAAGTTTTTCCGTTACTGCCGTGGCGGCGGAATGCACCTGCGTGATGCTGACGGCAAGCAGATGTTCTGCCACTACAACCGGTTCAATTTAGCTCATAGCTAAGAGTTCGTCGTTGGATTTCATCCTTCGTTTTTTCGCCATGCCAAAGCTCAAACAAGTTTGGCTTTGGTCATTTGACTTCGTCTTATCTTGTCGCGACTCTGCAAAAAGAGCAAGCTCTTTTGCTCTCGCTGCTCCAAGATTTGGCTTAACAAAAACGTTCATAGTTAGTTTAGATTAAGAGCTTAGAGATACAATCATGAAGAAAAGCCACTTTTTTCGTTTGCTGATGGCTGCGCTAATGGCCTTGATGGGTTTTTCGTCGTGCAGCAGGGTGTTCTATGGCAAGCGCGAGAAGCCGGCTAAGGACGATGCGTCCGAGCCGCCCAAAAAAGAACATCCCGACCTCAAGGTCGTCCCTACACTTCCTCCCGACGGGCGCGCCATTCGTGTGCTTTACAGCGTGCCTCCCCGCAGTTACCAGTGGGGAAGATGAGGGGGGCTCGTTTAATGACTAGCGCTTAACGAGGCTGGCGCGATAAAAACTGAAGGATGAAAAACATTGTTTTTCATCCTTCAGTTAATGAATCATTGTTCCGCGTTTACTATCGCGGGGCGCTGTTGTAAACAGATTCGAGGGTATAGGCAGGGTCGTTCGATGTGGCGGCACGGATCATGGTCTGCACGAGGGGTTCCATGCCGGTGTGGTAGGAGCCGTCGTTGTGGTTGAAGTAACCGTGGTGTTCGTTGCCGCCGCCGGTGACGTTGTTGTCCCAGATGATGACAGGCATGTTGTAGGTGTAAGCTGCGCGGCAGACGTACTCCAGATAGTAGTTGCGGAAGAGGTTCGAGCGCTCGGTGGTGTGCATGACGCAGCCGTACTCGCCGATATAGACGGGGATGCCCCGGGCAATGAACCTGTCGTGCAGGCGCTGGAAGGTCCGGGCGACGTGTTCTTCGTTGCTGCCTGCCTGGAAGGTGCCGGGTGCGGCGGTGTGGCCCCACTCGGACTTGCCGCTGGCGTCCGCTGGCGTCAGGGTGAAGTTACTGGGGTCGTAGAAGTGCACGCTGACCATGACACGTCCTGCGGCATCGGTGGGCAGCACGAAGCTGTCCTCGACCGCGAAGGCGGGGCTGGAGGCGTAGGCGGGGACGCCGATCCAGCGTGTGGCGTTGCCGCCTCCCGTGGCGCGGATGACATCGACGATGAGCTGGTTCCATTCGTTGATGGTCTGGTACTGACGGCCTCCGTCACGGAGGTTGTCGCCCCAGCCCCAGCCGCCGTCCTGAACCTCGTTGAACGTCTCGAAGAAGAGGAAGTCGCCTTTGTCCTTGAAGGCTTCGGCAATCTGTGTCCAGGTGGCTGTGAGGCGCTCCTTGATGGCGTCGTTCACAAGGTTGTTGTTGGCGGCATCCTTGATGGTGAGCCAGTATTCGTCGTGGTGCATATTGAGGATGACGTTGAGTCCTGCTGCCTCGGCCCACTCGACGTTCTGTAGCACCTCGGCCATGTAGTCGGCCTCGATGGTCCATGAGGGCGAAGCCGCCTGGTAGTTGCCCCAGGTGACGCCGATGCGGACGGTGTTGGCTCCGGCACGGCGGAGGTTGGTGTAGAGAGACTGCGTGGGGCGGGCATTGTCCCAGTAGCCCCACTGGGGGTGACGGCCGTCCTCGTCGGAGCTGGTGTCGAAATGGTTTCCGAGGTTCCATCCCCAGCCGAGTCGCCGTGCAAGGGCTGTGGCGTCGTTGTCGGTGGGGACAGCGGCCGCGCGGGTGGTGAAGCTCACGGTGTAGGCCGGGGCGGGAATGGAGGCATCGGTTTTGCTGACGACTGCCCCTTCGGGAATGACGAGGGTGTAGGCCTGACCCTCCTCGAGAGTGGGCAGGGTGATGACGACGTCCATGGCCGTGGTGGTGCTGGAGGCGGCGCTGCATTTAGTGCCGTTAAGGGTGATACTGGCCGATGGGCTGACAGCGACAACGTTGTTGTAGGAGAGCGTCGCTTCAGTAAGCTCGGCCGCTACGTATTCGGCACCATCGACAATGCTGCACGAGCGCACGCTGATGGAGATGGCAGGCGTGGGGTCGTCGGGGGTGTCGCCCGACGAGCAGGAGACGAGGGATAATAATAATGAAAAATGAAAAATGAAGAATGAAAAATAAAATGTCCTTTTCATCGTCTTCTTGAAGTTTTGAGTGATTAGTGAACAGTGAATAGTGATTAGTCACTCAAAACTAATCACTATTCACTTTCCATTTCGGAATTAGGAACTTTATTCAATCGTGACTTTTGTGCAGATGACATTGTCGCCGTTGAGGATGAACGAGCCTCCCCATCCGCCAGCGGTGGTGATGGCTGCGTAGATGTCGGCTGTCACCTTGAACTCGAGAGCTCCGTTGTGTTCATCGAGGTTCCAATTGTCTTGGTTGAAGTCGCAGTCGGCAAACGTGGGTCCCCAGTGTCCGTCAACAATCTGGCAGTTCCAGTTCTGTTCGGTGGGGGTGATATAGACGCGGATGATGGAGCCCACCTTGAGTCCTGCTTCGAGCAGCTCTGCACCGCCGTCGCTGAGGATATAAGGCTGATTGCCCCAGTCGTCGGCCACAGCCTGGCCTTGCCATACCACGATTTCGGAAGCGGGAATGGCAATCTTGGTGAGGGTGTAGTTGTCGCCTGTGACGACGAGGCCGTTACCGGCGATGATGTCGTCGAGCACCTCCTGTGTGAAGACGACGCTGAGCACGCCAGCATCCTCTTCGAGGTCATACTGTCCGGGGATAGGTGCGGGCAGGTTGCCCCAGTTTTCGCCGTGTCGCAGACTGATGCAGCCCCACTGCCCCGGGTTGTTCTTCTTGTAGTAGAACATCAGCTTGGTGCCTGCCGGAATGGTTGTCCAGTCGAAGCCGCCCCACGCGAGGTCTTGATTACCGTTCCAGCTGGAGCAGACGAACTCGCCGCTCCAGATGGCCTGCTCGGGTGCATCGCTGTACATGGCAATCTTGTCGGACTCGATGCTCCAGTTGTCGTGTTGCACGAGGACGACCCTGCCGTCGCCCATGCCCTCGGGAACGGCGAAGCGGATTTGTGCGGGGCTCTGCTCGAACTGGCCCTTCTGCAGGGGCTCGGCAATGGCGGGGAGCTGCAGACGGACGATGCGGTCGAGTTTGTCGCCGATGATGGTTATCATCTGTCCCACCTTGACGTCCTTGACGGGGTCGGTACTGCTGACGGATGCCAGGGGCACGGTTATCTCGACGGAGGTGGTGAGGCCGGAGGCGGAGGTGAGCGTGACAGTGCCAGAGACGGTGTTAGTGGGGACGGCAACGCTGATGGAGGAGCCGTCGGGAGCCGTAGTGAAGGGCACGTCGGGGACGGCGGGGAAGTCGATGGTGGTGACGAGGTCGAGGTTCTCGCCGGTGATGGTGACGGTCTCGCCGAACTCGGGCGTGGCGTTGGAGATGCCGGTGGCCTTGGCCGCATCCACCTCGAGGGTGGCGATGGTTGTAGCCTCGGCGCCCTCCGAGCCGTCGCTGTAGGCTACGGCGCCGGCCTTGGCCTCCATGGGAACGCGCACCTGAATCTCCTTACGGGTGTTCTTGACGAAGCTTTCGGCAGGGACGGCCACATGGTCGAAGAAGACCACCTCGCCGATGTTCCACACGAACTCGCCGCTGATGGTGACGATGTCGCCCGGGTGTACGGGGTTGGGGGCGATGGACGTGACGCTGATCTCCTCGGCGAAGGTGATGGAGGATGTCGAGGTGAGGGTGTCGCCGGCCGAAGTGACGATGCGCAGCTTACCCGGCACGCTCTGGTCGGGGATGGTGACGGTCATCTCTTCGGCGCTCTCGACGGTGAAGTCGGCAGCCACGAAGGTGGTGGCGGGGGTGAGCTTCTGGTTGCCCTGGGGGAAGAGCACCTCGCGGACGTCGTTCAGACGGGTGCCGGTGACGCGCATAGTGGCGCCACGGGTGACGGGCATGGGGCCGAAGGCGAGGAGGCTGACGCCGTCCTTGTTATATTGGTTGGTGTCGAGGACCTCCTGGTTACAGCTGCTCAGCCCTGCGGAGAGAGTCAGCGCAGCCATGGCCCAAACGGATATCTTACGAATCTTTTTCATATTCATAACTATCAATTGTCAGTTGTTGATTATCAATTATCCATTATTATTAAATGGCCACCGCGCGGATGTTGTCGATGCGGATGATGGGATGGCAGGTAGTGCCGCTGGTGACGCCGCTCCAGATGAAGAGTGTCAGGCCGCTGAAGTTCTTAGCCTCAAGGGGTGCCGAGGCGGGTGTGCCGTCGTTCTTGTACTTGAAGTTGGCAATGGGGATGGTGACGGTGGTCCACTTGCCGCCGGTGTCGTAGCTGCCGGTGGTGCGCCACGGCGTCCAGAGGGCGCGGGGGTAGTCGGTGCCGTTGAAGAAGGTGTTGTTGGCCGTGGGCAGCGTCACCTGCTCGTCGCCCGAGAAGATACATTGCATGGAGAGGTTGGTCCAGGGGTTGCTGGAGGGAATGTTGACCTCGAACTTCAGGGCCATGTTGGCGAAGTCAGCAAAGCTGACGAGGTCCGAGAGGCGGCTGTTGGTGCCCGTGAAGGTGCCGTCCCAGTCGCCGGGCCAGTACTCGAACGAGAGGTTGTTGTCGGCCCATGTGCCGTCCTCGACGTCACAGTCGCCTAAGAGCAGGTAGCTGCCGTCGAGCGAGTTGTCGTCACTGACAATCTGCTGGGCGTGCCAGCCGTGGTTGGTGAGACCCGTTGACTTGTCGCCGGCGTCGAAGGTGCCCCAGTCGTTGAAGAGCATGCCGCGACTGTCGAGATAGTTGAACTTAGCCTTCCGCTTGCCATAGACGGTGGTGACCTCCACGGGGCCTTCGGCCAGTCCGGCAGGAACGGTGAAGGTGAGGTGGCTGATGTCGAACTCGTCAATGGCGACGGTGGTGCCGCCGATGGTGAGGGTGAGCGGGGTGTTGGGGTCATCGACGAAGTAGTTGCCGTAGATGACGGCCTGCTCGCCGGCCTTGGCCCACTCGTTGCTCATGTTGTTGATGTTGGGGCCGGGGACAAGCACCTTGAAGTCATAGGTGATGGTGTCGCCCACGTTGTTGATCATGAAGATCTTGTTGAACACCTCGCCGGGGATTTGTCCGGGCACGGTGACGATGAGCGTGTTGTCGGTGATGAGGCTGGGTACGAGCTTGGCCTCCTGGTCGTTGAAGAACATCTTGGTGATGCTGCGCAGGTTGTCGCCCACGAGACAGATGTTGTTGTCCATGTAGGCACCGGTGAGGATGGAGTCGGCGCTCTCGACGCTCACGGGGCGGATGTAGCGGACGACGGGTGTGCCGTCGCTGATTTCATACTTGTCCGGTTCGTCTTCGCAGGCCGTGAAGGCACATGCCGCCAGGACAAGGGCCGTCAGCGCGAAGAGGCTTTGGGATATTCTTTTCATATCTTAAATATCTATAGGGAGGTTATTAATAATGGTAAGTGTTGCGGACATCGACGTCGATGGCATCGTTCTTCAGAAGGGGGTTGAAGGTGAGGTCCTCCATCGGGAAGGGGATGGTGAAGCTGTTTGCCGTCACGTTAGGTACGGGGTCGCCGCCCTGTTCTGGGTCGGCATAGACGGTGTTCTGGTCGTTGCCGTCGTCATCCTTGTTCGTCAGCAGCCACTGGCCGGTGGTGAAGTAGTTCTTGAAGGTGAGGTTGAGGTTCCAGTAGGGATTACGATGCTGGCTCTTCAGCTCGTTGATGGCGCGTGTGGGGTTATAGTAGGCGAGTCGTACGAAGTCGTACCAGCGGTCGCCCTCGCAGGCGAGCTCGAGGCGGCGTTCCTTCCACACCTTGTCGAAGTCGAGTGACGTCTCGGCAGCGGCGGCGGGAATGGCGCGCTGGTGGACGGCGTTGTAGGCCTTCAGGGCGTCGGCATCCGTGCCCTGGCCCTGCAGCACCTTGGCTTCAGCCAGCACCAGATAGACGTCGGCCAGACGCAGGATGGGGGTGCAGAGCGAGCTGGCCATACGGGCGGCCGAGGTGCCCAGCACCGTCACGTGGTCGGCGTTGTTGCCGTAGAGGTGCTTGACGACGTTGCAGCCGGTGGGTGAACGATGCTCGCCCCAGGCGGCCGAGTTGTAGGTCTTGTCATACTCGAAGCGCATGTAGTCGAAACCGCCCTTGTCGCGCCAGAGGTAGGGGATGACGTCGCCGACGGTCATCATCGTGGCCTTGCGGCGGGTGTCGACGTCGGGTCGTGTGGCGGGGTCGTCGAGGATGTTGAAGCCGAAGGCCTCCTGGAGGTCAACGGACGGGCCGCCCCATTCGCCCCAGACATCGCCGTACTCGTCCATGCCCGTCATGCCGAGGTCGCTCTGGAAGGTGTTCTGCGAGGTCCATTGTCCGCTCACCACCCAGCGCCAGGCAATCATGTTCTCGGGTGACTTATTGCCTTCGAGCTTGAAGATGTCGGCGTAGTTCTTCTCGAGCTGGCGTCCGCTGTTGTCGATGACGTCCTTGGCCAGGGTGGCAGCCTGCTGGAGGTCAGCAGCATTGAGCTGGCCGCTGACGCCCGCCTTGGTCAGATAGACCTTAGCCAGCAGGGCCTTGGCGCAGTATTTGTCAAGACGTCCCTCGGTGCACTTCTCGGGCAGCAGCTCGATGGCTTTCTCGAGCGTCATGACGATGTACTCATAGACATCTTTCTTCTTGACCTTGGGCTGCTCGTTGTAGGTGCCCTCCTCGATCATGGCGGCGTTGTCGTGCACGATGGGCACGTCGCCGAAGGTGCGTACGAGGTAGAAGTAGGCCATAGCCTTCCAGAGGAGGCATTCGCCCATGGTCTGGTTCTTGACGGCCTGCGAGGCTCCGCCGCCCTCGATGTACTTGCGGACGACGTTGCTGTGTCCGTTGACGGCCCATAGCGAGTAGGACATGTTGCGCAGGTCTTCGTCGTTGCTGTTGAGCGAGAAGTTGAGGTAAGGGCTCGAGCCCCAGTAGTAGTTGCCGGAGAGCACCTCGCCCACCTTGAAGAAGCCGCGCTGGAAGTCATACCAGGGCGAGTTGTAGAGATAGTCGACGGCGGCGATGCACTCGGCATCGGTCTTATAGTATCCGCCGGCAACGTAGTTGTCCTCTGTCGGACGGTCGAGGAAGTCCTCGCACGCCGTCAGCCCCAGCACCATCGCCGCGGCCATAAGGAACAGTTTCGTTTTATTGGTTTTCATATCTGTTGTCCTCCTATATGGTTAGAATGATAAGTTAATGCCGAAAGTGCAGTTGAAGGGCGACGGGTAGCGGCCGTTGTCAAGACCGAACACGTAGCCGTTGGCGTCGGTGGTCGAGGCGCCGATTTCGGGGTCGTAGCCGGTGTAGCGGGTCAGCGTCCACACGTTCTGCAGGTTGCAGTAGAGGCGCAGGTTCTCAAGGCGCAGCTTGTTGACCGTGGCGCGGGGGAAGGTGTAGCCCAGGGCCACGTTCTTCAGACGGATGTACGAGCCGTCCTCGATGTAGCGGGTCGAGATGTTCTGGTTGTACGAGTTGCCGATGGCCACGCGCGGCGTCTTCGTCTCGGGGTTGGTGACGCGGATGTTGGTGACGTCGTTGTACCACATGGCGCCGTTCTCATAGACCTTGTTCGGGTCGACGGCGGCCAGCTGGGCACGGTCGGCAATCCGCTCCTGGATCTGGTTGTTCCATGTGCTCGTCATCGAGGTCAGGGCGATGGACGTGTAGTTCATCACCTTGTTGCCATATGAGCCGGCCAGGAAGAGGCTCAGGTCGAAGCCCTTGAAGGTGAACGTGTTCGTCCAGCCGAAGGTGAGCTTGGGCAGGGGCGAGCCGATGTTGGTCTTGTCGTTCTCGTCGATGTATCCGTTGCCGTCGACATCCTTGAACTTCAGGTCGCCGGGCCAGACGGTGTTGTTCTTGCTGTACTTCGTCGGGTCGGTCACGTGCTGCCAGTTGCCGTCGGCATCCTGGACGCTCGACTGGCTGTAGAGCGTGTTGACGGGCGAGCTGAGGATGTCGTCGAAGTCTTTATAGACGCCTTCGACCTCGTAGCCGAAGAAGTCGTACATCGGGCGTCCCACGGACGAGACGGCCACGACGTCGCTCCACTGGCCGTAGCCGATGATGGCTGCCGACGTCGTGCCCTGAAGGGCCAGAAGGGTATTCTTATTGAACGACATCTGCAGGTCGCTGTCCCAGCGGAAGTTGCGTGTCTGGACGGGTGTAGCGCGGAGCTCGATTTCGAGACCCGTGTTGAGCATGTCGCCATAGTTGCCGTAGGGGGCGGAGAGGGCCGATGAGCCGTTGCCCTGTGTGCCCAGATACGACGGCAGCTGCATCATCATCAGCATGTCCTTCGACTCTTTGCGGTACCAGTCGACGGTCAGTCCCAGACGGTCGTCGAAGAAGCCGAGGTCGAGGCCGAGGTCAACCTGTTCCTGAGTCTCCCACTTGATGGACTCGTTGGGCAGGCCGGTGGGACGGTACGACTGTCCGAGCGCCGAGGGCATGACGCCGAGGGCGACGCCCCACTTGTAACCGCCGATGTTGGCGTTACCCGTCTGTCCCCAGCCCACGCGCAGCTTGCCGTTCGACAGCCAGCCGAGGTTCTTGATGAACTCCTCGTTGCTGAAGCGCCAGCTGGCGGCCACCGAGTGGAAGCCGGCCCAGCGGTTGTTGGGGCCGAAGTTCGACGAGCCGTCGTAGCGGAACGTGTAGGTGGCATAGTAGCGGTCGTCATAATTATAGGTTTCGCGCGTGAAGAACGAGGCCATGGCAGCGCTGCCGAAGCCGGACCCGAAGTCCTTGTCGGTCTTCTCGACCAACGAGGGGTTCTGGACGTCGTTGCGCGGCAGGTTCTGGCCCGTGATACCGAGGTACTTCCACGTCGACTCCCAGCTCTCCTGACCCAGCATGGCGGTGAAGCTGTGCTTGTCGATCTTGCCGGTGTAGGTGAGGTAGTTCTTCAGCTGCCAGTATTTGTTGATGTTGCTCTGCCAGTGGTCCTGGTTGCCGGGCTTCTGCCAGCCACCCAGATCGACGGAGGGCTCCCACGTCTCGGCGTTTGAGCCCGAGATGTCGTAACCCAGTTCGGTGTGGAGGACGAGGTTCTTTAGGAAGCTAACGTCGGCGAAGATGTTGCCGGCCAGCTTGCGGCGCTCAAGCGTGTACTGGTTCATGTTGGCCAGGGCCACGGGGTTGGGGTTGGTGTAGCCCTCGCGCACCTCGGCGTAGTAGTTGCCGAAGACGTCGTAGATGGGGATGTCGGGCAGGGTGGTCAGCGAGTAGCTGATGATACCCTCCGTGCCGTCGGCCTTCTTCAGGTCGTCGTTGGTGGTCGAGAAGGTGGTTGACATGCCCAGCTTGAGCCACGACTTCAGCTGTGCGTCGAGGTTCGAGCGTACCGAGTAGCGGCGGAAGTTTGAGCCGATGATCGTTCCTTCCTGGTTCATGAAGTTACCCGAGACGTAGTACTGCACCTTGTCCGTGCCGCCCTGGGCGCTGACCTGATGCTGGTGCTGGATGGCAGTCTGGAAGATGGCGTCCTGCCAGTTCGTGCCCTTGCCCAGGATCGACGGGTCGCTGTAGTTCTGGTTGGCCATGCTCTTGGTGATCCAGCCGCCGTCAACAAAGTCCTGATAGTATTCGGCATATTCGCGTAAGTTCATCATGTCGAGGCGCGTCATCTGGCGGTTCACGGCCAGCATGCCGTCGTAGCTGAACTTGGCTTCGCCGGCCTTACCGCGCTTGGTGGTGATGAGGACAACGCCGTTGGCGCCCTGTGCACCATAGATAGCGGTGGCCGAAGCGTCCTTCAGAATCTCCATTGACACGATGTCGGCGGGGTTGATGGTCGAGAGGGGCGAGATGGTCGATACCTTGCCGTTGCCCAGGCGGTCGGCCAGACCGTAGTCCTGGCCGGACTGTCCGCCTGTCTGCAGGATGACGCCGTCAACCACGTAGAGCGGCTCCTGGTTGGCGTTGATGGAGCCGATACCGCGGATGCGGATGGACGACGACGAGCCCGGCGCACCCGAGGTGGTGACAGCCGTCACACCCGTAGCGCGGCCCTGAAGGCTCTGGTCGAGCGACGCGATGACCGTACCCTTCAGCGCCTGCTCGCCGATTGACGACGAGGCACCCGAGAGGTCGCTCTTCTTCATCGTGCCGTAGCCCACCACCACCACCTCTTCGAGGTTCTGGCGGTCCTCCTCGAGGGTGATGCGGTAGTTGGTCTGACCAGCCGTCACACGCACCTCCTTGTTGACATAGCCGATGTAGGAGACCACCAGCGTCTGGCCCGGCTGGGCCTCGAGGGTGAAGTTGCCGTCGAAGTCGGTGGCAGCACCCGTGGCGGTTCCCTTGATAATCACACTAGCCCCGATGACGGGACCCATGGCGTCGGACACGTTACCTGTGATCCTTCGCGACTGTTGTGCCGTTTGCGGCACGGCGGCACGGACCTCCGGCGTACCGCACAGCCCCCACAGGGCCAATGCAGCTACCAGCAGCGCCGCTTTTCTGAAAACATGGTTCATACTTTGGGTTGTTTATTAAAATAAGTTAACTATCTTCTGCTTAGAGCATTTTTCACAAATTGCAGCAAAAATACGCCATTTTCCTGAAACCATAAACATTTTTTTGTTAAAAAATGGGGCCACATGCAAAAAAGTTGGAAAGATTCAGTCTGAGACGCCGCGTATATCTGCCAGTCTGTTAGTCTGCCAGTCTGTTAGTCTGCCAGCTTCTATAGTTTGTGTTTTTTACTACACTACTACACGCTTTTTGCGTATTATAAAGACATGCTGATGATTATGACCTGAAAATGCCGATTTTCTACACGTTTTCTACACGCTTTTGCCCAAAAATGACGAAAAACAGCCCACATTTAGAGTGCTTTTATGTAGGAATTGGCAACCAATCATACGCAAAAACAACAACCTCTAATACCTTTTAAATATATATAAGCCCTGCTTCCCTCTTTTTGCGTCATCGTGTCTGTTGCCTCACCCGCCCATCGTTCACGTCGTAGTTAACAAAAGATAGTTCTTCGTGGCTATCATCCGCATGAATAAGTGCAAAAAGCCTACAAAATGCAGCAAAAGAAGCTGTTGCTTACTGCAAAGCGGATATTAGGGAATGGCGCTTAGACGTTTGATTCCGTTGTTAAATGACGCCGTCATTTATATAAACTACCCTGTCATTTAAATAAACGACGCCGTCATTTACCAACAATCGTTAATGTATTGTGCAGGAAAGGGGATAAGGTTTTGGATATGCTTCCATTCTCCCACCACACGCTCATTTTTGCCGCGCAGACAAGAACAAGGTGCCGCAATCTGCGACACCTTGTCAGGACGTTGCTTAGGAAGAATCTCTTCCTTATCTTGTTGCAATTTAACCAACAGCAGAAACGCGATACGCCGCATCTCCCCATTGGCCTTATTGATGCCCTCGGGCGAGAGGGCTGAAAACACAAGGCTTTTCTGCACAGGACGCTACGGCTCTTTGTCTTCGAACGCGGTGAAGCCTTGGGCGCGGAGGGCTATTTCAGCGCCGTCGCGGGTGACGAGGAGGGTGCCGAGCTCGGGGGCGGTGATGTGGCCGATGAGATGGATGTCGGCGTCGAGGGCCTCCACCTTGTCGTAGTCGCTGAGGGGGATGGTGAAGAGCAGTTCGTAGTCCTCACCGCCGTTGAGGGCACAGGTGGTGACGTTCATGTCGAGCTCCTCGGCCATGACGGCTGTCTCGTAGTCGATGGGGATGCGGTCCTCGTAGATGCGGCAGCCGCAGCCCGACTGGTGGCAGATGTGCATCAGCTCGGACGAAAGGCCGTCGGAGATGTCCATCATGGCGGTGGGACGGATACCGGCGTCGGCAAGCGTGCGGACGATGTCGAGCCGGGCCTCGGGCTTCAGCTGGCGTTCGAGGATATATTCTTTGCCGGCAAAGTCGGGTTGCACGCCGTCGGTGGAGCGGAGCACGGTCTTCTCGCGCTCGAGCAGCTGGAGCCCCATGTAGGCGGCACCGAGGTTGCCGCTGACACAGACG
Source organism: Bacteroidaceae bacterium (assembly GCA_024697785.1). Taxonomy (GTDB): domain Bacteria; phylum Bacteroidota; class Bacteroidia; order Bacteroidales; family Bacteroidaceae; genus UBA1189. The sequence goes on from JAILEU010000099.1 coordinate 33,653, forward strand.
AGGTCGGTGGGGCGGGCACCGTTGCGATAGACGATGTCGTCGCGGCGCGCTTCGCCGATGGCGGTGATGCTGATGGTGAGGCCGGTGAGCGAGCTGACGGTGTCGCCGCCCACGATGTCGACGCCGCAGCGGCTGCAGGCCAGGCGCATACCGTCGTAGAGCTCCTCGACAGCCTCGACGCTGAACTTACGCGAGAGGCCGAGCGAGACGGTCACCTGGCGGGGCGTGCCATTCATGGCGCAGATGTCCGAGATGTTGACCATGACGGCTTTGTAGCCGAGGTGGCGCAGGGGCACGTAGGTGAGGTCGAAGTGGATGCCTTCGAGCAGGAGGTCGGTGGTGACGAGCACTTCGTGGTCGGGATAGTGGAGCACGGCGCAGTCGTCGCCAACGCCGCGCAGCGTGCTGGCGTTCTGAGGCTTGATGTCTCCTGTCAGCCGTTCGATGAGCCCGAACTCACCGAGCGTGGCGATGTCGGTACGGCTCATACGGCACGGCTGATGAGTTCGCGCATGATGGTTGTCATCAGCGGCTGGGCGGCATCGGCAGCCTTCTGAACCTCCTCGTGGCTGACCTCGACGGGACGGCCCTCGATGCCGAGGTCGGTAATGACGGAGATGCCGAAGACGCGGATGCCGCAATGGCGGGCCACGATGACCTCGGGGACGGTGCTCATGCCCACGGCGTCGCCGCCGAGGATGTGGTAGCAGCGGTACTCAGAGGGGGTTTCGAACGTGGGACCCTGAACGCCTACATAGACGCCTTCGACGACGCGGATGCCCCGCTCGGCGGCTATCTGCTTGGCCTGGGCGATGAGGGTGTGGTCGTACGCCTCGTGCATGTCGGGGAAACGGCTGCCGTAAGGCAGGTTCTTGCCGTGCAGGGGATGTTCGGGGAAGAGGTTGATGTGGTCGCGGATAATCATGAGATCGCCGATGCGGAAGTCGGGGTTCATGCCGCCCGAGGCGTTGCTGACGAAGAGCGTCTTGATGCCGAGCTCGCGCATGACGCGGATGGGGAAGGTGACCTCCTTCATGTCGTAGCCCTCGTAGTAGTGAAACCGTCCCTGCATGGCCATGACGTCCTTGCCGCCGAGGCGGCCGAAGATGAGGCGTCCCTGATGGCCTTCGACGGTGGAGACGGGGAAGCCCGGGATGTCGCTGTAGGGGAAGGCATCGACAATCTCGATGTCGTTGACAAGACTGCCCAGACCGGTGCCGAGGATGATGGCAGTCTCGGGATGGTTGTGCATGCGCTCACGGATGAACGTTGCGGTGGCTTGGATTTTTTCTAACATGGTTTTTTATGTAATGGTTGAACGTTTTTTCCTGGTCTTTCAAAAAAGCAACCTCGATGGGCAGCACCTGCATGTCGGGCAGGGCATCCGCGAGGCGTGCGGCATCTTTCTCGGTGGTGATGAGCAGGCGGTCGGGGGCTTGGACGGCGTCCCATTCCTGCCGGATGTGCTGGAGATCGCTGGCGGTAAAGGCGTGATGGTCGGAGTAGGCGAGGGTGGTGACGTGGGAGGTGCGCCGCTGAAGCTCGTCGACGAGGTGCGTCGGGTTGGCGATGCCGGTGACGAGTAAAACGGCGGTGTCGGGCGTGAGGGTGCTGAGCTTGCGCCCCGAGGGGCAGAGGGCGCCGTAGCGGATGGTGCTGAAGAAAAGCCGTTGCCAAGGCCGCAGGGCGAGCCGTCCCTGGATGATGCGGAAGTCGATGGGACGGATGGACGGGGGGCACTTGGTGACGACGACGACGTCGGCACGACGCTTGCTGCTGAGGGGCTCGCGCAGCAGGCCGCAGGGCAGCAGGGCGTCGTCGTAGGGCAGGCGATGGTAGTCCATGAGCAGGATGTTGAGTCCAGGGGTGACATAGCGGTGCTGGAAGGCATCGTCGAGCAGGATGACGTCGGTGTCGGCCGTCGAGGCGTCGCCGCAAAGACGGCGAATGCCCCGACGACGGTTGGCATCGACGGCAACGTAGATGTCAGGGTACTTCTGCCACACCTGGAAGGGCTCGTCGCCGATGTCGCGGGCGGTACTTTGGGTGTCGGCGAGGTGGTAGCCGCGTGTCCGGCGCTTATAGCCGCGGCTGAGGAACGCCACGTGGTGGTCGTCCCTAAGCAGGCGGATGAGGTGTTCGGTGAAGGGCGTCTTGCCCGTCCCGCCCACGGTGAGGTTGCCGACGGAGATGACGGGCAGCGCAAACGATTCGGACGGGAGGACACCCCAGTCGAACAGCTTGTTGCGCAGGCCGACGACACAGCCGTACAACCAACTAAGTGGAGCAAGATAACGACGAACCTTCACGGGACTACTACTCTTTTCTACTACAATAATGTCTTTTTGGGCTACGAATTACACGAATTGTATGAATTGTTTCCATTGTACTAATTTTTAGAAACTTAACTTTCGAATACGGATGTATTGTTTCTCTGGGTATGTTTTTTTTTCTTTATGTTAGTAGTGAGGTGTGATTCGGCGTGCGAAACTACGCCGCAACGATAATTCGTATAATTCGTGTAATTCGTAGTTTCAGAAACCTTTATCTCTTAACTATATTGTTACATTTCCACGCGGAAGAAGAAGGGCATGCGGGCCTGGATGCGGTCCATGGTGCTGAGGTTCTCGAAGTAGTGGAGCGGTTCGGCGAAGTCGCCCAGCGCCTTGTCGAAGCGGGTGCTGAAGTAGCTCTCCTTGGTCTTGTTGAGAAGCGACTTGAAGGGCGGTTCCATCTCGGGATAGGCAACGAGGCTGTAGCTGCTGATGCCGGCGCGCTCGGCTGCAATCTTCTCGGCGTCCTTAAGACCTCCGAGGACATCGACGAGGCCAAGGCCGAGGGCGGCTTCACCCGTCCAGACGCGGCCCTGCCCGATGGCGTCGATTTGTGCCGTAGTCTTGCCGCGCCCGTCGGCACAGCGGGTGATGAAGGTCTGGTAGCCCTGCTCAATCATCTTCTGCATCTTGGCCGACTCGGCGGCGTTCATGGCGCGGAAGGGGCTGCCCATGTCGCTGAGGGCGTTGGTCTTGACACCGTCGAAGTGGAGCTTCACCTTCTTCTGCACCAGCTCCTCGGCGCAGGGGAACATGCCGAAGATGCCGATGGAGCCCGTGAGGGTGGTGGGCTCGGCAACGATGGCATCGGCGGCACACGAGATGTAGTAGCCGCCCGAGGCTGCCATGTCGCCCATGCTGACGATAACGGGTTTCTTCTCCTTGAGACGTACGACCTCGTTCCAGATCTGCTCGCTGGCGTAGGCGCTGCCGCCGCCCGAGTTCACGCGCAGGACGACGGCCTTGACGCTCTCGTCGTCGCGCAGCTTGCGCAGGTCGATGATCACCTTGTTGCTGGCAATCTCAGGCTCGCCCGTGAAGTTGGTGGGCGAGGGCTGCTGCACGATGCTGCCCTCGGCGTAATAGACGGCGATGACGTTGCCACTCTTGTCGAGAGGCTGCTTGCGACGGATGTTCTTTACTTCGTCAAGGGTGACGAGGGGTACGGAGGCTTTCTCGCCCAGGCCCAGCGCCTGCTGGAGCAGCGCCTTCGTGCCGTCCATATATAATAAGGTATCAGCCATACCCTTTGCCACAACCTCTTCGGCGGTGCTGAGCGCGAGGTATTCGTCGGCATAGGCGTTGAGATTCTGGGCATCGATGTGGCGCGAAGCCGAGACGGCCGTCACCATGTTGTTCCAGATGGAGGTGAGGAAGGCGGTGACCTGCTCGCGATTGGCGTCGCTCATCTTCGTCTCAATGAAGGGCTCAACGGCGCTCTTGTACGTGCCGACCTTGAAGATCTGCATCTTCACGCCCAGCTGCTCCATGGCGTCTTTGTAGAACATGGTCTCCGAGGTCAGTCCGTGCCAGTCCAGCGAGCCCTGCGGGTTGAGAATGACCTTGTCGGCCACGCTACTGATGAGGTAGTCGCCCTGGGTGTATATGTCGCCGTAGGCATAGACGAACTTACCGCTCTCTTTGAACTTGGCCACGGCTTCGCGGATGGCGAGGACGGTGGCGGGACTGGCACTCAGCCCCTTGGCCTCGAGGAAAAGTCCCTTGATTTTGTCGTTCTCGGCAGCCTTCTCAAGCGACGTAACCACGTCGTCAAGCCCCAGCTCGGCCTGCTCGTCGGGCGAAAGGACGCTCAGGATAGGGTTGTCGGTGCTGCGCTCGTGGACAACACCCTGCAGCTTCAAATGGAAGACGGAGTTCTCGTAGAGACGCGTCTCCTTTTCGCTTGATGCAACGACGCCAGCCAGCGAGCCGATGCCGATGACTGTGATGACAACACTCAACACCAGAATGCCAACAATGGTGGCAAGGGTGTACTTCAGGAAATCTTTCATTTTTCTATACCTTTTTAAATATATATTTCTTTTGTTCCGAAGGGATGAAGCATCGCCGTTTCCGGAATGCGGAAACAAAGGTAGTCACAAATTCGGGATGTGAGCAATCTAATTCACTTTTTTAAATGAAAACACCCCGAAAAAAGCCATTTCTACCATAAAAATAGAAAAAAATGGTCTTTTTTTATAGATTATTTTCAAAAAATATGGTTGCAAAGAAAAAAATGAATACATTTGTGGCTGAAAAATTCGGAGCTTCCAAAAAAAAGTGCGAACTTTGCTCCCGATTTAGTGGAAATGACCTCTGTGAAGCGGCGTTTCCGACGACTTGGAAAGATGCTCGAGTGGCTGAAGAGGCACGCCTGGAAAGCGTGTAAACTCCTAAAGGGTTTCCGGGGTTCGAATCCCCGTCTTTCCGCAAGAAATTTAGATAATTATAAAAGTATTAATTAAAACGTAACACACATGAAAAAGATTTTTGCAGTTATTGCAATGTTCGGACTCCTTTCGTTAGGAATGACTCAGACAGTGAAAGCCCAGGATGCTGCTTCCGCTGATCAGGCAAACGTTGAGGCTGTAGCCAGCGAACCCGCTGTTGACGCTGCTCCGGCCCCGGCTGTTAGTGAACCCGCAGCTCCCGTCGAGGAGGAAACCCAGAGCTTCCACAAGGCTCTTAAAGTTAAGTTCATCGAAGGTAACGCCGGCTTCATGTCACTCGTTGCCATCGCTCTCATCATTGGTCTTGCATTCTGCATCGAGCGCATCATCTACCTCAGCCTTGCAGAGGTTAACACCAACAAGATGCTCAAGAAGGTCGAAGAAGCTCTCGAGAGAGGCGACCTCGAAGGCGCCAAGGACGTCTGCCGCAACACTCGCGGACCCGTCGCATCCATCTGCTATCAGGGCCTCCTCCGCGTCAACGAAGGTCTCGACGTCGTCGAGCGTTCCGTCGTCAGCTACGGTGGCGTTCAGGCTGCTGCTCTTGAGAAAAACTGCTCATGGGTCACCCTCTTCATCGCTATGGCTCCGTCACTCGGATTCTTGGGCACCGTCATCGGTATGGTCCAGGCATTCGATAATATCCAGAAAGCCGGCGACATCAGCCCCACCATCGTTGCTGCTGGTATGAAGGTCGCCCTTATCACCACCATCTTTGGTATTATCGTTGCTCTCGTGCTGCAGGTGTTCTACAACTTCATCCTCACCAAGATCGAGGCTATCAACAGCGACATGGAGGACAGCTCCATCACCCTGCTTGACTTGATCATGAAGTACAACCTGAAGTACGGAAAATAATCTGTCCACACACACTCTCTCAGAACGTTCTGTTGAACAGATTCGGGTAAACGTTAATACTTAAAGAAAAAAGAAATGAAAGACAAGTGTTCAAAAATAGCTTCCATCGTGCTGGCTGCGCTCTTCGTCCTTTCGGCCGCAGTGCTCGTGGTGTTCTTCACGGTGGGATTCAATGAGACGGGCTCGGTAGCCAGCGGCATCGTCCAGTGGCCTAAGTTCACCGACCTGCTCATGTACTGGATGTATTTCCTCGTAGCCCTCTGCCTCATCTGCACCATCGTTGGCGCGTTCATCGCCAAGGGAGCCAAGATTGATTCGCAGATGCCCAAGGCCGCCGGCGTCCTCCGCGGCATCGGCAGCCTGCTCTTCGTGCCCCTGCTCATCGCTGGTTACTTCCTCGGCAGCAGCGCTCCCGTACGTACAGGTCAGGGCATCTACGACAACGCCTTCGGCTGCGTCGCCACCGATGCGCTGCTCTATACCATCTATGCCCTCGTTGTTGTTACCCTTCTTGGTCTTATCCTCAATCTGACGGGCATCTTCAAGAAGTAAGTCATAATTAAAAAAGGTATAAGGAGATTTAATTATGGCAAGATCAAAAAGAAAAGTTCCCGGACTGAACGCCAGCTCAACGGCTGACATCTCGTTCATCCTGCTGATCTTCTTCCTTGTCGTCACCTCCATGGACACGGATACCGGCTTGGCGCGTCGTCTGCCCAACCCGCCCGATCCCAACCAGGAGGAAGAGGACGTCAAGGTGAAAGGTAGGAACGTGCTCGTCGTCCAGGTGAACATGAACAACGAAATCAGCTACTACTACGGTGACCAGGCATCGCGCGTAGCCCAGTACAACGTGCAGCCTTCGGATCTCTACGTCATTGCGAAGGAGTTCATCGCCAACCCCTCCAACAAGGCCAACATGCCTGAGTTCCACCCTGCCGATCCGCCCCTGCCCCTGCTGGGAGCCTACCCTGTGACTAAAAACCACATCATCTCGATTCAGACCGACCGTACCACCAAGTACGACGTCTACTTCCAGATCCAGAACGAGCTGGTGCGCGCCTACAACGACATCCGCGACGAGTTCGCCCTCTCGAAGTTCGGCAAGCACTTTGCTGACATCGTCCCTGAAAGCGACGAGGATCTGGCCGTGCGTGGCGTCTATCCGATGAAGATATCCGAGGCTGAACCTAAACAATATGGAGGAAACTGATTATGGGAAAATTTAATAAGAACGGAAAACGTGAAATGCCGGAGCTGAATACCTCTTCACTCCCCGACCTGATTTTCTCCATCCTCTTCTTCTTCATGATTGTTACCTCCATGCGTGAGGTCACGCTGAAGGTCGAGTTTGAGGTCCCGCAGGGAACAGAGCTCCAGAAGCTGGAGAAGAAATCGCTGGTGTCTTACATCTACATTGGCCCCCCCACACGCGAATATCGCGCCAAGCTCGGTACGGAAAGCCGCATCCAGCTTAACGAGGATTTCGCTGAGGTCGCTGCCATCCACGAGTATGTCCTTCAGGAACGTGAGAGCATGCAGGAGCGTGACAAACCATTCATGAAGATTAGTCTGAAGATGGACAAGAACACGCAAATGGGTATCGTCACCGACGTGAAGATGGCTTTGCGTGAGGCTTGGGCCTTGAACATCAGTTACTCGGCAACGAAACGTCAGTAATCCTTCTCTTACAACGTATCAAACACACACACCACTATGGGACATCATCAGTTGGACGCTTTGGATTATAAAATCCTGTCAATGATTGCCGCTAACGCCCGCACACCCTTTCTGGAGGTTGCCCGTGCCTGCGACGTGTCAGGAGCTGCCATCCATCAGCGCATTCAGAAACTCTCCAGCCTGGGCGTGCTGAAAGGCTCAGAGTTCATCCTCGACCCGCAGAAGGTCGGATGGGAGACCTGTGCCTACGTTGGCCTTTTCCTCAAAGGCCCTTCGTCTGAAGCCGAGGCCGTCGTGGAGGGACTGAAGAAAATTCCCGAAGTTGTGGAGTGCCACTATACGACTGGAGAGTATGATATGTTCATCAAAATGTATGCCAAGAACAACCTTGCCCTGAGCCGCATTATTCAGGAAAAGATTCATCCCCTTGGTGTGCGGACGACGTCCATCATCTCTTACGAGGAGGTATTCCATCGCCAGATTCCCATTCCGGAGTCGGACGAAGACTGATGCCATTCGTTTGGCGAAGCATGATAAGAAGGGCGCAACCCAGCTGGGTAGCGCCCTTCACTTTTCCCGGATTTCTTTTGCATCCTTGCCTGATTTAATGTACTTTTGTGGCATAATTATTAAGCTTATACCGATGAAACGTGCATGTTCTTTCTTTGTGCTGGCTCTTACAGCTGTCATCATGCAGGCTCAGCCGCTGGCAGGCAAGGAGTATAAATGGGCCTGGACGGGCTGGAACCGTCCCGCAGACGTCAATCCTGTCATCGCTCCCTTGGCCGAGTCCGAGTTCTGGTGCCCCATGCAGAGCAAGTCGATGAAATGGGAGGAGAGCGACACGTTCAATCCCGCAGCAACCGTCATCAACGGCAAGGTCGTCGTGCTCTATCGGGCAGAGGACAATTCTGCCACAGGCATCGGCACCCGCACGTCGCGTATCGGCTACGCCTCGAGCGACGACGGCCTTCATTTCGTGCGCCATGGCGCCCCCGTGCTCTTTCCCGATGCCTCCGACGCCCAGGCTGAACACGAGTGTCCCGGAGGTTGCGAGGATCCACGCGTCTGCATGACCGAAGACGGCCTCTACGTGATGATGTACACCCAGTGGAATCGCAAGCTGGCGCGGCTCGGTGTCGCTACGTCGCGCGACTTGGTGACGTGGACGAAGCACGGCTCGCCCTTCTCCGAAGCATACGGCGGCAAGTTCGTCAACCTCTTTTCCAAGTCGGCAAGCATCGTCACCACGATGAAGCACGGACGGCAGGTAGCGGCTAAAATCAAAGGACGTTATTGGATGTACTGGGGCGAACAGTTCGTCAATGTCGCTACCAGTGAGGATCTCATTCATTGGACGCCCATGGTGGATGCCAAGGGCGACTTGCTGAAGGTCATCGAGCCGCGCGACGGCTATTTCGACAGCAGCCTTACCGAGTGCGGCCCACCCGCCATCGTCACCAAGGACGGCATCCTGCTTATGTACAACGGCAAGAACCGTGCCGACAATCGGGGCGACAAGCGCTATACGCCCAACTCCTATTGCGCCGGGCAGGTGCTCTTCTCCAAGAAAGACCCCACGAAGGTGCTTGGCCGTCTGGACGTCCCCTTCTTCATTCCCGAAGCCGACTTCGAAAAGAGCGGACAGTACCCCGCCGGCACCGTCTTCATCGAAGGCCTCGTCCCCCACGACGGCAAATGGTTCCTCTACTACGGCTGCGCCGACTCCCGCGTCAGCGTCGCCGTGTACGAACCTTGAAGCTAATTTTTAGGCAACTTTGGCACCAAAATCGTAGGAGTAAAAATGAGTTTCAAGCGCTTGAAACTTACAATCCAAGCGCTTGAAACTGCAAATCCAAGCGCTTGGAATCTACACGAATTCTTAGAACCGTGGAAGAGTGCGGCGGAGGTAGTCGATGAAGGTGTAGGGGTGGGCGTGGCGCTCGTCTGCGGGGTGGTGCTCGCAGAAGATGGGTTGTCAGTCGCGGCTGTCGGTGAGGGGAAAGAAGGTGTCGGCGTCGAGGGGGGTGTCGTCGATGAGGGTGATGTAGAGCTTCTGCGCCAGGGGGAGAGCCTGACGGTAGAGGCTGGCGCCGCCGATGACGAAGACTTCATCCTCTTCCGTTTCACAGGCGGCGAGGGCGGCGGCGAGGGTGGGGAAGACTTCGGCGCCGGGGAGACGGAGGGTGGCGTCGTGGCTCAGGACTAGGTTGCGGCGGTTGGGGAGGGCTCCGTTAGGGAAGGACTCAAAGGTCTTGCGCCCCATGATGATGGTATGGCCCGTAGTGAGCGCCTTGAAGCGCTTCAAATCATTCGGCAGGTGGTAGAGCAGCTGCCCTGCCCGCCCGATGGCGTTGTTCTGAGCTATGGCAACAATGATGGAAAGCATATTAGACAGAAACTTTGGCGGGGATATGTGGCCAGGGGTCGTAGCTTTCAAGCTGAAAACGTCTTCGCCTCCATCTTTCTTTTTTGGCTATAGACTTACGAATATTTCACCAAGCAGCATAGTTTTCTTGCGACGTTTATTTAGTTACTCAGATGCCGCTAGGCAATAATATGTGTATTTTTTAAGCTAAATTGTAAACTTCCGACTATATGTCAGCTTTCTTTTATCATAGACGCTCAGGATGTAAATGCCATTGGTGAGTCTAGACGTTGAAAGAAAACAATATCCTTCTTTATTTGTCTTTTCTTCTACAACTACTTTGCCTGACAAGTCGGAAAGAATGACATTCATTTGCCTATTCTTTGCATTCGAACAAGTGACTTCCACTTTTATAGAACGTGGCATTTGAGTTATCAAATAGTCTTCACGAACGCTTTGCACGTCTATTCCAGAGGCTATACCTAACAGCCAACGAACAGAGTGGGCATGAATAGTCGAATGATCATCTACTCGCAAGTTGTTGGTCTTATCTTCAACGGTAGCGATTAATTCGAGTTCTTCTTTCGTCAGTAATTTGAAATTAATAATTAAGCTGTCTTGATTCGTGCCGATGACCTTGCCGTTTAATGTCCATGTTACATCAAGTGTGTTTGGATTTGGTTTTATCAGATCCAATTTAAAACGCATATATGGAATAGTTTTTTTGAGTGTTGGATTTATTTTTGTCACATCAAAATCAACAAGTTTTAGGGTGTCAATGGATAAGGGAGTGCTGTTGTCGGGCTGGTAGCTATTAATTGGATTTACAATCTCATGGATTGATTCGATGATCGCTTGACGGCACACGGCACAATAATCAGGTCCGAGAGATCCCATCTTACAAATTACACTTGGTTTAAACCATGTTGGCTTCTCAAAATATGGGTAAATGCCAATACCTTCTGAACCACACCAATTCTTCCATTTAATCAATTTAGAGTTATTAATTCTTGTCATATTAGGCCTCTCTCTTGCACGAGCATCACCTGGCCAATATTCATCTGCTAAGTCTGCAAATCCATGTCCCACTTCATGGAGAAAAATCTCAAATGCCTCTGGAGCTTTCGAGAAAGTCATAACTTCACCGCCGGCGCCACCATATTTTGTTGAATTAACTATTATCACAGGAATATTATAATTGGGAATATGATTTTTCAATACCCTTCTGACTGTTGTAATGTTATTCGGATAGAGTAGTCGATCGGTACCATTGAATCCGAAAGTGGTTCCGTAGAAATTATGGATTGTCTCTTTGGGCGACATGCCCGCTCCGCTGACTTTGGATGGCGTCTTAATAAGAAAAACATTAAAGTAATCTTTATAATTATTCCACGGAGTTTCTTTGAAAAAAGCATTAGTTGCTTTTTGCACGTCTTCTACAAAAGTATTCATTTCTGATTCGACATAACCATCTCCCAAGAAAACAAGATTCACATGGTTGTCGGAACTGCCCATGTACTGAATTGTATCAATAGGGTATTCTTGTGCTGACACCAGAAGGGATATAAGAAGAGCTACTGAGAAAAAGACGTTTTTTTTCATAGATAAAAGGATCTATTGAATTAATATTACTTCAGTCTGTCATAAATGAAGAGTAAGCAGAACACGTTTTTTATATCGGAGTTCTATTTTCTCTATCAAACTTGTCACAGGTATTCGAAGATAGAAATCTGCTTCAGCTAAATTCATTTCTATGGTTTCCAATTTACCATTTTCATCCGCATATTCCAGCCGTTTGTGCAACGGATTTTCCATGCCAAATTGTGCAATAGGGGATGGCCCATGGCCAAACAACACGTAATTAAATCCCTTTTCAGGGTCTAAGTCATGGCCAAGGGGCAGTTGTCTTGTCTGTCCGTCAACTTTCTCCATGTTAAGAAGTTGCATCGAGTACTTATTTGCAATAGTGTCGTGTTTTACCAATCCTTCCACAAAAACCATCTGCGGGTGTCCATTTATGGACTGACTTCCGGATGATAATGTTGCATTGCGACTTGTAATACAAGAACAAACACACAACGTAGCTGCGATGTCCATTGTGAGGAATATGTATTGATAAACCTTCATTGTCTATTTGCTCTACAAAGGTTAATTCTACTTTTCTATGTAAAACACGACAAAGATAATGCGAAAAATGCAGAAAAACGAATGTACGGCGTTTTTTCCTCTTGTTTTTCAATTCTTACCGCATGAAGAAACAATGGTAAAAAACGTTTTCTCATACTCTGTTGTGTTTTCATCGCGATGAAAAGATTCTTTAATTGCGATGAAAAATTAACCATTGCGATAAAAACTCGTGACCATCGCGATGATTGTTTCCAATTTCCTGCTTTTGTAAAAAGAAGAAGTCCCTCCAACGTAGTGAAAGGGTGTAAAATGATGATGAAATAAGCGGTTCCTCGCGGTTAATTTAGTAACTCAGTTGCGCCGGAGATAGTCGATGAAGGTGTAGGGGTGGACGTGGCGCTCGTCGGCGGGGTGGTGTTCGCTGAAGACGGGTTGCCAGTCGCGGCTGTCGGTGAGGGGGAAGAAGGTGTCGGCGTCGAGGGGGGTGTCGTCGATGAGGGTGATGTAGAGCTTCTGCGCCAGGGGGAGAGCCTGACGGTAGAGGCTGGCGCCGCCGATGACGAAGACTTCTTCCTCTTCCGTTTCACAGGCGGCGAGGGCGGCGGCGAGGGTGGGGAAGACTTCGGCGCTGGGGAGACGGAGGGTGGCGTCGTGGCTCAGGACCAGGTTGCGGCGGTTGGGGAGGGCTCCGTTAGGGAAGGACTCAAAGGTCTTGCGCCCCATGATGATGGTGTGGCCGGTGGTGAGCGCCTTGAAGCGGCGCAGGTCGTTCGGCAGGTGGTAGAGGAGCTGCCCGGCACGTCCGATGGCGTTGTTCTGGGCTATGGCGACAATGAGGGAGAGCACTTTTTTAGTTAAGAGTTAAGAATTAAGAGTTAAGATTTTTTGTTTAACATTTAATGTTTGATGTTTAACGACCATGCGGAAGAAAAGGAAAAAACTTCTCAGACCGATACTTTGGCGGGGATGTGAGGCCAGGGGTCGTAGCCTTCGAGCTGGAAGTCGTCGTAGTGGAAGCTGAAGATGTCCTTGACGTCGGGGTTGATGATCATGCGTGGCAGGGGACGCGGGGTGCGCGTGAGCTGAAGACGGGCCTGTTCGAGGTGGTCGAGGTAGAGGTGGGTGTCGCCCGTGGTATGGACGAAATCGCCTGGGCGGAGGCCACAGACCTGCGCCACCATCATGAGCAGCAGGGCGTAGGAGGCGATGTTGAAGGGCACGCCGAGGAAGGTGTCGGCGCTGCGCTGGTAGAGCTGGAGGCTGAGACGTCCGTCGGCCACGTAGAACTGGAAGAGCAGGTGGCAGGGGGGCAGGTTCATGCTGGGCAGGTCGGCCACGTTCCACGCGCTGACAATCATGCGGCGCGAGTCGGGGTTCTGGCGAATGTCGCGGATGACGTTGCTGATCTGGTCGATGTGTCCTCCGTTATAGTCGGGCCACGAGCGCCACTGGTAGCCGTAGATATGTCCGAGGTTGCCGTCGGCGTCGGCCCATTCGTTCCAGATGCGTACGCCGTTCTCCTGCAGGTAGTGGACGTTGGTGTCGCCTGCCAGGAACCACAGCAGCTCGTGGATGATGGACTTGAGGTGCAGTTTCTTGGTGGTGAGCAGGGGGAAGCCGTCGTCGAGGTTGAAGCGCATCTGGTGGCCGAAGACGCTGCGGGTGCCGGTGCCGGTGCGGTCGCCTTTCTCGGCGCCCTCGGTGAGGATGCGGTTAAGGAGGTCGAGATATTGTTTCATGCTATATTCTGTAGGCTAACTGTTTGATTTTCTCGATGGCCAGCCATCCTCCCAGTGCGATGAACACGAGCAGGTAGAGCGGCTCGAACGCCATGTGCTTGACGTAGGCGATGGCGGTGTAGATGTGTACGAAGATGCTGCAGAGTACGCTCCATCCGTCGAACCAGATGAGCAGGGCAGCAAGGGCCGTCAGGATGAACAGCGCCGAGGCGATGTACGTCCAGAAGGGGCGCTCGAATGGGATGTGCCGCATTACGCGGTCGCTGAAGCCGTTGTCGCTGATGTCCTCGCGGCGGGCTTGCATGAATTGTCTTATAAGTTGGTCGTCATCCATATCCGTTTTGTTTTAAGTACGTTGTCATTTTTTCTTTTCCTCGTGAGAGGTTCGATTTCACGGTTCCTTCAGGCAGCTGCATGATGTCGGCAATCTCTTTTATCTGCCGGTCTTCCATGTAGAACAGGGTGATGCACGTCCGCTCGTTGGGGTTCAGCATGCCCAGTGCCTGATGGATGTCCGATTTGACGCTACCGTCGTCGGCATACTCGTGATACAGGCTGTCAACCTCTCTTTCAACATCTTCCATCGACTGTATCTCTTTCAGGCTGCGAATATAGTCATAAAAAACGTTATATGCAATACGAAAGAGCCAAGTTTCGAAAGAAGATTTGTTTTTGAAGGATGCGAGCTGCGTCCAGGCCTTGATGAAGGTGTCCTGTGCGAGGTCGTCGCTCAGCGTGTTGTCGCCGCCCGTGAGGTTCATCAGGAACCGGCGCAGGGGTGACTGGTAACGGCGCACCAGCGTGTCGAAGGCACGCCGGTTACCGAACACGGTTGCCCGTGCGATGAGCATCTGGTCGCTGAGCTCAGCCATTGTCTGTTTTTTTAACTACGAATTTTACGAATTATACGAATTATTTGTTGCTTAGCGCAGAACGCCAGATTATGTAAATTCTGAATTAAGTTTTTGAATATATTTTTACTCGATGTTCACTCTTGGAAACAGAGAGGCGGTAATTCATTGTATAAAGGGCGGAATAACGTCTTGGCTTACTGCTTGATGTCTTTGTCGTAGTTGCCTTCAGACTTTGCTACATTTTTGTCGTAGCTGCCTTCGGACCTCGTCATGTCTTTGTCGTAGTTGCCTTCGGCCTTCGCCTTTTGTTTGTCCTTGTTGTTGGCGTACCATGCCATCAGCTTGCCGAGTCCGATGAAGGCCACGAGAGCGCCGATGCCGATGCCCAGTTCGTCGATGATGATGCCAAGGAAGATGGCGAGGCCGATGCCGACGCAGATGTCGCGGAGTCCCTCGTTGCGCAGTCTTTGGCTCTCCTGCGTCATGCGGTTGACGGTTTCCTGCGGAATGGGCTGGCCGGAGTCAATCAGCTTCTGGTAGGTCTTCTGCTTGGATTTGTTGCCTTTGTAGACAAAGAAGAGGATGAGGAACAGGATCAGCAGCGGGAAGACGAAGAAGAACAGGATGGGCAGCAGGACGAACACCCAGCCGAACTTCTCGAGACTCCTGAACATCCGGCGGATGCCCTTGGCGTGACCGTCGGTGAGGTCGTTGAGGAAGTCGTCGAGGTCGTCATACTCGTACTCCGTGACGGTTGAGTCGTTGACCGAGACGTATCCTTTGACTTGGGCAGAACTGCCGTTGTTGAATGTCCACGTGTTGGAAGAGGTGGTGTCCTCCTCTTCCCCTTCGATGGTGGTTACGACCAGAGCGCTGTCGAGGTCGGTCTGGGCGACGATGATGGATGTCGGGGCGGTGAGGCCCAGCAACAGGGCGAGGAAATAGATTGTCTGTTTCATTTTTATAATGCCTTTTTATTGTTTTTTCTGTCCGTTAGACGTATCTCTTCCCGAGAAAGTTGCAAAGGTATGGATTTTTTTTGTATGTTTGCAGCCTGAAAGGTTGAAAAAGCGATGTCATTGCCCGATTTGTTTGTGAAGTCGATGCGCGAGATGCTGCCATCCGGAGCCGACGCTGTTCTGGAGGCGCTGGCGGCGCAGCCCGTGGTGAGCCTGCGGCTGAATCCCGCGAAGGCGGCGGGGTTGCCCGAACCCCCGTCGCGCTACGAGGCTGTGCCCTGGGCGTCGGACGCGTTCTATCTGCAGGGACGGGCGGCATTCACGTTCGACCCCCTTTTCCATGCCGGCTGCTACTATGTGCAGGAAGCGTCGTCGATGTTTCTCGAACAGGTGGTGCGGCAATACGTCGCAGAGCCTGTCACGGCGCTCGACCTCTGTGCTGCTCCCGGAGGAAAATCGACGTTGCTGCGCGCGACGCTGCCCGAGGGGAGCCTGCTGGTGTCGAACGAGCTGATAGCCACACGGGCGCAGGTACTGGTCGAGAACATGGTCAAGTGGGGACATCCCGGCTGCGTGGTGACGAACAATGCGCCCTCGGCCTTTGCGGCGCTGCCCGCCTTTTTCGATGTGGTGGTGGCCGACGTGCCGTGCAGCGGCGAAGGCATGTTCAGGAAAGACCCTGTGGCCGTGGATGAATGGAGCGAGGCAAACGTCGAGACCTGCTGGCGTCGCGGCAGGGAGATCATTTCCGCTTGCTGGGATGCGCTGAAGCCGGGTGGGCTGCTGGTGTATAGCACCTGTACCTTTAATATAAAGGAGGACGAGGCGAACGTTCGTTGGATTTGCGAGAAGCTGGGTGCCGAGGTGCTGCCAGTCCGCGTGAAGCCCGAATGGGGCATTACGGGCAATCTGGCGGGAGGTTCGTTTCCCGTCTATCGTTTCCTGCCCGGGCGGACGCGGGGTGAGGGCTTCTTCCTGGCTGTGCTGCGCAAGCAAGGTGCTCCTGGAGAGGATGTCGGGCGGCGCGAACAGAAAAGGCAGAAGGAACGCCCCACAGCGAAGGCCCAACTCGTGCCGCAAGTGTGCAGGGAATGGCTGCACGATGTCCCGACACCCCTCTCCGCCCTGACCCCTTTCGTATGGCAGGTGGACGGGAGCCTTGTGCGTGCCTGGCCGCAAGCGCTGGCAGGGCAGATAGAGCAGCTGTCGAGGCAGCTCCGCGTGCTCCATCCGGGTGTCGTGGTGGCCGAACTGAAAGGGCGCGATGCCGTTCCGGCGCAGTCTCTGGCCTTCTCGCAGGCGTTGAGGCGCGAGGCGTTCCCCGAAGTGGCGATTACCTATGCCGAAGCCCTTGCCTATCTGCGCAAAGAGTCGCTGCAACTCTCCCCGGATGCGCCGCGAGGCTATGTGCTGCTCACGTTCAGAGGCGTTCCGCTAGGTTTTGCCAAGAACATCGGCAACCGGGCAAACAATCTCTACCCCGCTGATTGGCGCATACGGACCACCCATCTGCCAGACAACGAGGTACGCGTTTTATAGTTTAAGGTTTAACGTTTAACGTTTAAGGTTTAACGAACACGTCCTCTGAAGCCTAACCCCTAACCTCTCACCCCTAACCTCTCACCCCTAACCTCTAACCCCTCACCCTTCACCCGAAAGAAAAAAGACGTTAACGGATTTTGCAGCTCCGTTTTTTTGTTATAGCTTTGCAGCCGATTTGTGAGATTGAACGCTGAAGCTGAAACGTTAAACATTAATACAGAAACTCTTAATTGCGCCTT
>JAILEU010000134.1 GCA_024697785.1 Bacteroidaceae bacterium
TTCCCTATGAAACGTTTTTCCCTTCTTCTCCTTTGCTGTGTGGCGCTGTCAGCAGCCGCCCAGCCCCGTTTCGGCTACTTCAGCTTCCGCGAGGTCGTCGAGGCCCTGCCCGAGTATGCAGCCATGCAAAACAGCCTGAAAGAGCTGCGCCAGAAATGCGAACAGGAAATCAACAACTCCGAGAAAGACTTCCTGCAGCGCTACACCGAATTCATCGACGGCCAGGCCGGCTTCCCCGACATCATCCGCGACAAGCGGCAGAAAGAGCTCCAGGAGCTCATGGAGCGCAGCATCTCGTTTAAGAAAGAGGCTGACAGCACCCTCATGGCGGCCCGCCGCGACATGCTCAAGCCCATTCGCCAGCGCGTCACCGACGCCGCCAAGACAGTCTGCCAGAACGAAGACCTCGACTACGTCATCAATTCCGACCGCGACAACTTCATCTGCGTCAACGACTCTGTCGGCATGAACATCACCCTCAAGGTACGCGAGGTCCTCGGCCTCATCGCCACCCCCACCGTGCCCGAAGCCCAGGGACTAAAATAAAAGAACAAACCATACCCTATGACTCCCGGTCCAATTGGCATTTTTGACTCAGGCTACGGAGGCCTCACCATCCTGACCCACCTCCGCAATCGTCTGCCTGAGCACGACTTCCTCTATCTGGGCGACAACGCCCGCACCCCTTACGGTCCCCGCTCGTTCGAGGTTGTCTATCGTTTCACCGCCCAGGCCGTCCGCACCCTGTTCGAACAGGGCTGCCCGCTCGTCATTCTGGCCTGCAACACCGCCTCTGCCAAGGCTCTGCGCACCATCCAGCAGATCGACCTGCCGAAAATCGACCCCTGCCGGCGCGTCCTCGGCATCATCCGCCCCACCGTCGAGTCGCTCGGCACGCTCACTACGTCGCGCCACGTAGGCATCCTCGCCACGGCAGGCACCGTCCGTTCACTCTCCTATCCGCTTGAAATCAAGAAGCTCTTCCCCGACATCGTCGTCACCGGCGAAGCCTGTCCCATGTGGGTGCCGCTGGTCGAGAACGGCGAGGCCACGTCCGACGGAGCCGACTATTTCATCCGCCAGCACATCGATGCCCTGCTCTCCCGCGACCCCGACATCGACACCATCGTCCTCGGCTGCACCCACTATCCGCTGCTCTACGACAAGATACGCCGCTACACCCCTGCCCACATCCAGCTTGTCCGTCAGGGCGACTACGTGGCCGACAGCCTTGCCGACTACCTCAGCCGCCATCCCGACATGGACGCCAGCCTCACCCGCGGGGGCACCACGCGCTACCTCACCACCGAGTCGGCCGACACCTTCCGCAACGCCGCCGCCGTCTTCCTCCCCGACACCCCCATCCATCCGCGCCACATCAGCCTCACCGAGAGCGACGCCGTCGATTAAAGGGGGGGAAGACTTAGTTTAGGGGGACACAAACAAACTCAAAAAAGGGCAACACGGTAACACGAAGGATACTCGTGTTACCGTGTTACCGTGATACCGCTCACCCCGCCGAGAAGGTGGTGTTGCCTGAATATGTTACCCTGTTACCGTGTTACCGTGATACCGCTCACCCGCGAGAAGGTGGTGTTGCCTGAAGATGTTACCCTGTTACCGTGTTACCGTGACACCGCTCACCCCGCCGAGAAGGTGGTGTTGCCCCGATATGTGTACAGTTACATGGTAACAGGATGCTGGTGACAGGATGAAAGTGTAGCTGTGTGACACAGGTATCTCGGTAACACGGTAACACGGTAACAGCACAGACACCATGAGGATGACAAAGCAATCCATCGGATTGCTACACAGCTCATTTTCAACCCTTTTACTTTCTTTTTTCTCTTATTAAAATCTCTTTTTTCTTTATATATAATATATAATATATAATACCATACATACATACAATGGCGGCGCGGCACAGTGACACGGGGATACAGATGTTACCGTGTTACCGTGTTACCGCTCCCACCACCCCATGCGAGAAGGCACTGTGGATGCTTTTTTTCTGAAAACCGAAAAAAAACTGGCGGTAACTGTAATTTTTTCGATTTTTCGGGATACTATATATATGGGGGGCTTCCCGTACGCCGCTGCCTGCATGGCAACCGTCGTCGGTAAACAGTCCTGCGCCGCTGCACCCCCGAAGCTTCAAAAGGGGATTCGTTTATATAAAAGGCGCCTTTTAAAATTTCCCTTGAATTTCATTCTTCGTTTTCTCGCCATGGCAGAGCTGATGCAAGCATCGCTCTGCTCATGGCTTAACGAAAACGTTTTGCTACGACGCAGTCAATATATTTACCGTTGTTGTTTCTTCAAAAAACCATTAACCCTAAAATCGTACGTTATGCCACTAAGTCCATTCACACCACAGTTATTTGACCATCATCTTCTGGCCGTTTACGATGTATAGGCCAGGAGGCAGGAGGGTGGCGAGACGCTGTTGAACGAGAATAGGCGCAGACGCGTCACGAGTGGCCTTGAGCGTCAGCACAGGCCGTCCGGCAAGGTCATAGACGACGGTTTCGCGCGGCTCGGCGTCCAGGGCGGGATGACGGACGCCAAGGCCCTCAATCTCGAAGTCGTAGGGGGTGTAGTTGGTGGCCTGCAGGGTATAGTCGCGCGAACGTTCGTCAATCACCTGCCACGAGGGGTCGTCGGGGTCGTCGGTATAGGTGTCGCTGACGGATAGCGTCCACGAGATGGGGTTGCGGTCGGAATACTGCTGGGTGTCGTTGGCGGTATAGAGGCGGTAGCCGGTGATGATGACGGGTGCGCCGGCATCGAACAGGAACCACGAACGGTCGTTGAGATGCGAGCAGAACTTCGTGCGGAGGTCGTTGTCGCCCATATTGGGCCAGTTCTCGTGGCTGATGGTGCTCTCGATGCCGCGGTAGATGATCATCTCCTCAATCTCCTCGCCCTGGTCATCGAGCAGGTCAAACTCGGAAAGCTGGATGATGCCGGTGCCCATGATTTCGCTGATGTCGAGCTTGTAGTAGCGGTATCCATGCTGGTTGGGGTTGGTGTTTGAGTAGGTACCGTCGTCGAGGGCATAGACGATGGCATGTCGTCCGGCAGCGAACGGATGAGCATCGCGTGGCCGGCTGCTGATGTCGAGGTTCTGACGCCAGAGCACGTCGCCCGCGCCCTGGTTGAGCAGCCAGCAGAGCTCGCCCGACGCCATCTGGTCGGCGGTGAAGGTGTTGACAAGGGCCGTGACGGGATGGAGGTTGTAGTTGTTCTTCATCGTCAGCTGAGGTGCGGAGGCGAACTCCAGTCCGTCGGCAGCGCCCTGCACGATGGCTGTGTTGAAGCAGTTACGGACGGTGACGGTCTTGCCGCTGTTCCACCCTACGAGGGCTGCGACGAGCGAATCGGCGGCCACGGAGCCCATGTTGGCACAGGCATCGATGGTGATGGCCGAGCGCTGGCCGCCGCCCACCATGGCGCCCACCATGCTGCGTCCTGCGACGGCGGCTTCGTTGAGGCAGGCGACGATGGAGACAGTGCCCATCTGCACACGTCCTGCAACAGCGCCCACATAGTCCGTGCCGGTGAAGGAGCTGCCGGGACCCAGGTGCAGGCCGCTGATGGCGGCGCCGTCACCCAGCACGCCAAAGAAACCGACGTAGCGGTCGGCATTGACGGTCAGCCCGTCCACCACATGGCCCTGGCCGAGGAACGTGCCGCTGAAGGGGTGCGACGTCGTACCGACCGGCTGGAAACGATGGGCGTAGGGAGCCATGTCGAGGTCGGCATTCAGCTGCACAGTGGCGTCGGCCTCAAGCTCTCCGCCGTTCTGCAGCATCGCAAAGGTGATGAGGTCGAGGGGCGTGTTGATCTGGTAGATGCCGTCCTGCTGCTGCAGACGTCCGAAGCCGAGCTTATTGTCCATCCACGCCACACGTCCGTACACGTAGTCGCGCACGACGTCCACCTCAGCCTCCCACGACCCGCGGATGGCAGGCGTCAGGCTGATGTACTGGTTGAGGTAAGGCCAGCGGATGAAGTTGAGCCTTGCCGAGGCCCTGACCTGCTCGCGCAGCGAATCGACACACGCCGCCAGGTCGTCGGGTTTGAAGCGTCCCGCCTCGCGCAGCTCGGCCCACATGCTCTGCAGACGGGCCATGACGTCGGGGTGAGAGAGCACCAGGCTGACGAAGTAGCTGAAGTTGCCCGTGCAGCGGACGGTGTACGTCCAGTTAGCGAACTCGTTGGCGGGGAAGGTGGTGATGTCGTCGTCGAGGGCCAGCTCGTGGTCCCACACGGGACCGGTGTAGAAGTGGTCGTCGCCCCGTTCCTTATAGAAGAACACCTGACACAGCATGTCGGTGTTGCCGTTGTACTCGCTGGCGAGGAAGTAGCGCAGGAACGACTCCATGTCGAGCCATCGGCCAAAGCCGTCGGTGTCGCTGGCCGAGGAGTCGGAATAGACGTGGCCTTCCATCTCGTTCCACGCGTTCTTGATGTAGCTGAACTGCTCGGGCTGTATGACGTCGTCGTCGGGGTCGTGGACGGTGATGGGGTTGCCGTGAGCGGAGGTGAACCAGTACGGCTCGCGCGAGGCGTTGTTATCGACCTCCACGAAATAACCGCCCGTGATGGCCTCGTCTGTCGTGTCCTCGGCCGTCATCTCGGTGATGTCGATGCGCCCTTTAGAGACGGAGACATGGTCGGCCAGGGTGTAGGTGCCGCGATACTCGCCGTTCACCAGCAGATCGACCACCTGGTACCAGGGCGTCCACTTGAGCCCCACGCGGCGCGAGACCTCCCAGGCCACGGGATTGCGCATGAGCGTCTTGTCGCGGAAGCTGTTGATGAGCACCCACTTCTTGGCCTTGACGGGCGACTCGTTGATGCCGTCCTTCATCATGTGGTGGCTCTTGCCGTCGTTGAACTTCACGCGGTAGGCCTTGTTGTCGGGCGTCGACGAGTAGTTGCCCCTGACGCGGAACAGGATGGGGTAGTCCTGCAGGAGGGTGCCGCCGTCGTAGATGAGCTGCGAGCGTGCCTCGAAGTCCTCGCCACGCGTCAGAGGCAGTATGCCGTCCTGCACGTGGATGCTGAGTGTGGGGACGTCCGTGACCTGGTAGAACAGGCTGTCGCTGCCCTCGCCGGGGGTGCCGTAGAAAGCGAGCTCGGCCACGACGCACCGCGTGTTGGCCGGCCCTACGTAGCGGACGTAGCGGAAGCCGCGGCTGACGCTGACGTCGGCACGCGTCATGGTGTTCTTCTCAGGCGTCTCGCCGATGAGATAGAGAGGCACGGCGTCCATGAAATCCGGCTGGTTAGCACCCTCGAAGACGCCCAGCAGCATCTTGTCCGCGCCGCTCGTGCCTGTCTGCGGACGGAAGGCAACGCCCGTGATGATGTGGGGCGAGCCCAGGTCGAGGCCGGCCCATGCCATGCTCGTTTCCCAAGCCGAGAAGAAGGTGTTCGTGTTGCCGTCGAACGCGTCGGCAAACGTGTAGTTGCTGGTGGTCTGGCGACGAGTGGTGGGGTCGTAGCCGTATTTTGAGCCGATGGGGGTGCCGGTGAGGGGTGTGTCATCAGCCCACGCCGACGAAACCATGACGAACGATACGAGGATAACGCGTATGAACCGGATGCTTTTCATTTTTTTTGCCTGTCATTTTTTGAGTTTGCAAAGGTACGAGTAAGAGAGAGAAAAACCAAATTTATTTGAGTTTTTCCGAGCGTGAGTACCTAAAAGCCCCGCAGGGGATTAAAGATAGGGTGAGCCAAGCTAATAAACAAAAAATATCCAGAGCTTTTTATTTTTCATTATTCTTTTTTCATTCTTCATTTTTTATTTGCTATCTTTGCGGCGAGTTTTGCACATTATTTATTCACTTAAAGCCCATAACCATTATGAAAGATCTGAAAGGAACCAAGACGGAGAAGAATCTCCAGGACGCATTCGCAGGCGAGTCGATGGCCCGCAACAAGTACACCTATTTCGCCTCGCGCGCAAAAAAGGACGGCTACGTGCAGATTGCCGCCCTGTTTGAGGAGACGGCATCCAACGAAAAGGAGCATGCCAAGATGTGGTATAAATACCTGAACGGCGGCAGCGTCAGCGACACCCCCACCAACCTGGCCGATGCCGCAGCCGGCGAGAACCACGAGTGGACCGACATGTATGCCCGCATGGCCCGCGAGGCCCGCGAAGAGGGCTTCACCGAGATTGCCGAGAAGTTCGAGATGGTCGCCGCCATCGAACGCCATCACGAACAGCGCTATCTGAAGCTGCTGAAGAACATCGAGGACAAGGCCGTCTTCACCAAAGAGGGCGACGCCATCTGGCAGTGCAGCAACTGCGGCCACATCGTCGTTGGCAAGCAGGCTCCCGACGTATGCCCCGTCTGCAACCACCCCCAGAGCTACTTCCAGGTGCTGGCCGAAAACTATTAATGTCAACAAGTCTCTGACTCTAACGACCTCCAAAGGAGTTTAGAAAGAATGAAAAAGAAAGCTTTTTTGCTCGTCGTCCTGGCCACATACCTATACGGGGGAGGCCTGTCAGCTGCCGACCTCTGCTGGACACTGTCGGACACCACCAGCGCCATCGTCTTCACCCCTGCGGACGGGACGCTCCCCTACAACGACCACATCGAGATGAGCGGCGAGCAGATGGCCGTCGTCCTCCGCTGGGGCGTCGATGAGCAGCGCCGCTTCACCGCCGAGCGCTCGCTCGTCTTCCCCATGTTGCGCACCATCCCCAACAACACGCATGCCAGCCTCATGCACCGTGTGGGCACCGACATCCCATCGCTGATCAGCGTGAACGGCCTCTCCGTCGCTGGCGAGCAGGTCAGCCAGGTGTGGATAGACGGCTATGTCGGCGTCCGCAGCACCTTCTCCGTCGGACGGCCTAACATCGGCGCCGCACGGGGCAACTACCGTGCGCCCGCCCTTGAGCTGACACGACGCATCTTCCCCTCGACGGACAAACCGCTCATGGCCGAGCTCTACACCTATCGCAACATCTCCGCCAATGCCCAGACCGTCTATATTCCCCAGTATGCGCAGGTGTTTACCACCCTGCCTGAACGGGGCGTGACGGGAGCTTACGTCATCCGCGCCGAGCTGACCGGCTGCGGCACGTTTGTGGTTCAGCCTGGTGGCACCCTCAGCTTCGGCGCTGTGTTCCAGGCCTACCGCGAAGGAGAGCAGGCCCTGCAGCCCGACATAGCTGCCGAGTTCGAAGCCCGCCAGTCCTTCCTCCGCGAGATGGACCAGAACCTCGTCCTCGACACCCCCGACGACGTCATCGACCGCGAGTTCCGCTTTGCCAAGCTGCGTGCCTCCGAGAGCATTTTCAAAACGTCGGGCGGCTACATGCACGCCCCGGGCGGTGAGTCTTACTACGCCGCCATCTGGGCAAACGACCAGGCTGAATACGTCAACCCCTTCTTCCCCTTCACCGGTTATGACGTCGGTAACGCCTCTGCCCTGAATGCCTACCTTCACTTCGCCCGCTTCATGAACGACCAGTGGAAGCCCATCCCCAGCTCCATCATCGCCGAAGGCAAGGACATCTGGAACGGCGCCGGCGACCGTGGCGATGCAGCTATGATAGCCCACGGCGCTGCCCGCTACGTGATGGCTCGCGGCAGCCTCGACGAGGCTCGCCAGCTCTGGCCGCTCATCGAATGGTGCCTCGAATACTGCCGCCGCCACCTCAGCGACGCCGGCGTGGTCCTCTCCGACTGCGACGAGCTCGAAGGCCGTTTCCCTGCCGGCGATGCCAACCTCTGCACCTCGACGCTCTACTACGATGCTCTGCGCAGCGCTGCCATGTTGTGCCGCGAGCTCGGCCTGGGCAGCCGTCAGGCCGCCACGTACAACCGTCAGGCCGATGCCCTCGCCGAAGCCATCGAACGCCACTTCGGCGCCGACATAGGCGGCTTCCACACCTATCGTTATTACGAGGGCAACACCCTGCTGCGCTCGTGGATCTGCATGCCTCTCATCGTGGGCCTCGAAGGACGTGCCGAGGGCACCATCGCCGCCCTCACCTCGCCCAAGCTGATGACCGCCGAAGGCCTGCTCACCCAAGAGGGCAGCGAGACCTTCTGGGACCGCAGCACCCTCTACGCCCTGCGCGGCATCTACATCGCCGGCGACATCGACACCGCCAGCCCCTTCATGCACTACTACTCCGAACACCGCCTCCTGGGCACCCACGTGCCCTACCCCATCGAGGCATGGCCCGAGGGCTCGCAGCGCCACCTCTCGGCCGAGAGCGGCCTATACTGCCGCGCCATCGTGGAAGGCATGTTCGGCCTGCGCCCCACCGGTCTCCGCTCGTTCACCCTCTCGCCCCGTCTCGCTGACGGCTGGGACGCCATGGCATTGCGCCACATCCGTGCCTTCGGCGCCGACTTCGACATCGATGTTGCCCGCCGCGGCACAAAGATGGAGGTCACCCTCACCAACCACGCCACAGGGAAACGCCAGGTGCGCCGCGTACCCATCAACTCCCTCGAAAACATAGCGTTTAAGCTCGAATAATCCAATCGCCCACTATATTTACTATTTTTCAATTTACGATTTACGGTTTATTTTTCGATTTAGTAATTTTTCGATTTGGGAGTTCAGGAGTTCAGACGATACCTTTGTATGCAGGTAATCTTTAGCAAAACTATTTTTCTTAAATCTTAATTCTTAACTAAATCCGTTGCATCGCACCCTAAATAACTAAATAATCCAATCGTAAATAAATAGTAAATAGTAAATCATAAAATCGTAAATAGCTTTTACTTTATGAAACGTCTCCTCCTGCTCCCCGCCCTTCTTTTTGTGCTGCTGCCCTGTGCATCGCAGCCCTC
Organism: Bacteroidaceae bacterium; assembly: GCA_024697785.1. Classification (GTDB taxonomy): domain Bacteria; phylum Bacteroidota; class Bacteroidia; order Bacteroidales; family Bacteroidaceae; genus UBA1189. The sequence continues at coordinate 8,841 of JAILEU010000134.1, forward strand.
TGTTGCCGGTTTCTTCCCCTTGGAGGGAAGCGGCCGCATCGTCTATGACTTTGGCGGCGGCTGGCGTTTCCATCGCGGCGATGCCGGGGGAGCCGAAGCCATCGACTACGACGACAGCCGGTGGGAGGTCGTCACCACGCCTCACAGCGTCGAGCTGGAGAGCCCCGAGGTCAGCGGCTGCCGCAACTACCAGGGCGTGGCGTGGTACCGCAAGCGTTTCGTGGTGCCCACCGAGATGGAGGGCCGCCGGTGTTCCCTCCACTTCGAGGCCGTCATGGGCAGGCAGGTGGTTTACGTGAACGGCCGCGAGGCCTTACGCCACTGGGGCGGTTTCCTCCCCTTCTCCATCGACCTCACCGCTGCAGGCGTCGAGGCCGGCGACACGTGCATCATCGCCCTCATGGCCGACAACAGCGACGACGCCTCCTATCCTCCCGGCAAGCCCCAGTATGCCCTCGACTTCACCTACCACGGCGGCATCTACCGCGATGTATGGCTCATCGGCAAGCACTCCGTCGCCCTCACCGAAGCCGACGAAACGGCCGACGTAGCCCGTGGAGGCGTCTTTGCCTGGACAGAGAGCCTCAACGTGGGCAGGCAGGCCGTGGTCGGCGTGCAGACGGAGGTGGGCAATGCTTCTTCTAATAAGGAGAAGGTCACGGTGCTGACCGTACTCAAGGACGCCGAAGGAAAAACCGTAGCCTCGGCCCGTCATCCGCTCTGGCTCCGCAAGGGTGAACGTGGCGTCATCACACAGCAGCTCAGGGTCAGCGCCCCCCACGCATGGAGCCCCGAGACACCCTATCTCTACACCCTTGAGACGCGCATCATGCAGGGACGCCACACCCTCGACGGCGGCATCACGCGCATCGGCATCCGCACCATCGAGTGGCGCGGCGCCGACGGATTGTGGGTGAACGGCCAGCGCTACACCCAGCTCATCGGCGGCAACCGGCATCAGGACTTTGCCGTGGTAGGCAATGCCGTCCCCGATGGCCAGCAGTGGCGCGACGCCCTGAGGCTACGCGATGCCGGCTTCCGCATCGTCCGCTCGGCTCACTACCCCCAGGACCCCGCCTTCATGGACGCCTGCGATGAGCTGGGGCTCTTCGTCATCGTGGCCACCCCGGGATGGCAGTTCTGGAATAGCAACCCCATTTTTGCCGAGCGCGTCTATCAGAACACCCGCCACATGATTCGCCGCGACCGCAACCATCCCTGCGTCATCCTCTGGGAGCCCATCCTCAACGAGACACATTTCCCGCAGGACTTCGCGCTGCGCTCGCTGCAGATCACAAAAGACGAATATCCCCACCCTGGCCGTCCGGGTGCCGCGGCCGACCTCCGCTCGGCAGGCGTCAAGGACAGCTACGACGTCATCTATGGCTATGCCACGCAGGCTGTAGGCCCAGGCGCGCCGACGCAGTCGGTGTTCCGCCGCGAGTGGGGCGACCTCGTCGACGACTGGTATGCCCACAACGCCCCTAACCGCGCCAGCCGCGCCTGGGGCGAACAGGCGCTGCGGGTACAGGCACAGTCGCTGTGGGAGTCGCTGGGCGAGATGTTCCAGACCGACGGCCGCTTCACGGGCGGCTGCCTCTGGCATCCCTTCGACCACCAGCGCGGCTACCACCCCGACCCCTTCTATGGCGGCATCTACGACGCCTACCGCCAGCCGAAACCGTCGCTCCGCATGATGCAGTCGCAGCTCACCGACGAACCTATAGTTTACATCTCCGGCGACATGACCCCCTTCTCACCCTCCGACGTCGTTGTATGGACGAACTGCGACTCCGTGCGCCTCACCCTCTACGGCGGTGCCCGCGTCGAGACGATGCCCACTCCACCAACCATCACTCCTAACCTCTCACCCCTACCCCCTAACCTGACCTCTCCCGTCTATCGTGCTCCGGCAGTCTTCAAGGACTGGTGGAACTTCATGGAATCGCGTCGCTACACCTACTCGTCCAAGCAGCCGGACAAAGTGGAACTGAAGGTCGAGGGCATCCGCGACGGGCGTGTGGTGTGCACGGATGTGCGCCATCCCTCGCGCCGCAGCACCCAGCTTCGTCTCCGTGCCGACACCGTGGGGCGTCCCTTCGTCGCCGACGGTAGCGATTTTGTGGTTGTAGTGGCCGAGGTGACCGACGACAATGGCCATGTGCGCCGTCTGGCTCGCGAGAGTGTCTGCTTCACGGTCGAAGGCGAGGGACGCCTCCTCATCCCCGCCACCCAAACTGATGCCGAAGGCCTTCCACGCGTACCTGTCGAATACGGCACCGCCCCCATACTTCTTCAGTCCACCCACCGCGCAGGCACGGTCACCATCCATGCCCATGTGGCGGCGGAAGGCGCCGTAGCCCCTCGTTCGGCTACGCTGACGCTCACCACCCAGCCAAACCCTATGCCCGAATGTTATATAGAAAGCAGACAGGCGGGCTTGTCAAAAGGTAAAGCGGCCGAAGCAGCAAAAAGCCCAAAAGCCCCTACCACCCCTTCAGCCTTGGATGCCGACGTTCTCCGGGGCGCACTCGAAGAGGTCAGCAAGCAGCAAGAAGCCTTTGGTGAATAGGAGCCTACCCCCACCCCCTAAAGAAACCCTACCCCTCAACCGATAGAGAAAGCCTACCCCCACCCCCTCCCTAAAGGGAAGGGAACTGCGAGCGGAAGTCATCAGTCCCCCCTCCTTCAGGAGGGGACGGGGGAGGCTACCCTCTTATTTCCACTTTTTAGATAGCCCTGAGGAAGAGGACGATGGCGTCGCGGTCTTCTTTCGAGAGGTTGTAGAACTGGAGGGCGCTGTCGAAGGCATCGGATTCGGGGCTATAGGCGTGCCACATGATGGCCTCTATCTCGTTGCGGGCGCGGCAGTCGTGCAGGCGGTCTTCGGCTCCTGTCAGGCGCAGCGAGAGGCCGCGGCCCCAGAGGGGCGTCGTGCGGCACCAGCCCGTACGGATGTCGTTAGCCATAAAGAGGCGATGCTGCACCATGTCGGTATAGGGCCAGATGGTCTGGTCGGCATAGCGGGGCAGCGCCTTGGCAGGGTCGATGCCGGCTGACTGGGCATAGGCCTTGGTGGATGCATCGACCCACATGTCGTCCTTGCCGGTCTTCCACGAGGGACGGTGGCAGGCGGCGCAGCCGATTTTGCTGAAGAGCTGCTTGCCGCGTTTGACGGCGGGTTTGTCGAGGTCGCGGGCAGCGGGCACAGCCAGTCCGCGATGCCATACCATGAAGTCGTAGTAGTCTTCGTCGCTCATCTCGTCGCGGCCGTTATAAGGTGCGCCGTTGAAGAAATAGCGGTCGAAGATGTCCTTTTTGGCGATGGAGCTGACGCTGAGCAGTTCGTTCACGCGCTCGGCGATGCCTTCGCGGGAACCGTCGGCATAGTAGGGATGGAGCAGCGAGGTGGCTTCGGCGCCGTTCTGGCGGATGTAGTCGATGACCTCAGGGTCTTCGGACTGAGCTTTTGCCCATGCAGGAGTGGTGTAGAGCCAGTGGCGGTCGGAGCGGCTGACGTTGGTGATGTTCCAGATGGCATTCGCACCTGCGCCGTCCTGCAGGGTGCCACGCGTCATGGCGTATGTGAAACGCTTAACGGGACCGTGCGTGCCGCGATGGGTGCCGGTGTCGTTGTAGGGAGCGCTGTAGTAGGCCGAGGGCTTGAAATCGCCAGCCTCTGCATCCCACATGGCCGGATTAAGCGTGACGTATTTAGCCTCTTCGCGATGCTGCTCGCGCATATCCTCGTCGGTGATGGCATCGAGCAGTCCTGTGCCATAGACGCCGATGGTGCTTTCGAGTCGGACTTCGTAGTTGTCGGGCTTGGGGTTGGTGTTGAAGGCGCTCTGAGGGATGGTGACTTCAGGGTAGATGAGCGCATATTTCTCGCCGTCGGGGAATTCCATCTTCAGCCCGCTGGGCATGGAGGTTACGTTTTTCCACTGGATGTTGATCTGCGTCTCGTCGATAGGGGCCTTGAAGGGAGCCATGGCAGCGGTCTGGGGCATGCCGGTGACCTCGCTGATATAGGCGTTGTTGTCAGGGTGGTAGATGACGAGCAGGTAGCCGTTGCCGAAGTCGGTAGCGCGATAGCGGTTCATGCGCTTGCCGTGTCCGTAGGAGGGGTGGCAATGGATGCAGCTGGGACGGACCCAGGCGGGGCCGAGTCCGCGCCGCGGCTCGCTGTCGAAGGTGTAGAGGTGCTCAAAGAAGTCTTCACCATGTTTGAAGCGGCGCTGGCCGTCGGCGATGCCATCGACAGCAGGAGCGGGAGCGGAGTAGCTCTTGCCGAGGGTGGTGCCGAGCTGACCGCCCGGATACCATTCGTCGGCCGAGAACACATCGTTGGCCACGCCGAAGACGTCGTCGGCTGGCTCGAGATTGTCGGTGGGCTCGTCCTCGCGGCACGAGGTGAACGTCAACAATGAAAGGCAGAGACTTGAAACAAGAAAAATGGAGAATGGGGAATGGAAAATGGAAGATGCTTTACGTTTCATGACGAAAATATGTTTTTTTGTTCACGGTTCATGGTTGAATTTCATTCTTCGTTTTCTCACCATGGCAGAGCTGATGCAAGCATCGCTCTGCTCATTTGGCTTGACGAAAACGTTGAATCTCTTTTTTTGGGGGGGGAAAGCGTTTGCCTGCGAAAGGGCAGACAAACGCTTCTGAAAAGAGAAGTGATTAGTAGTAGTAAAGGGGATAAAACGTTATTCAATGTCAACGACGGCATCGTCTTCAAACGGTTTGTTCCAGATGGTGCTGACGTACTTCACGAACGGATAGGGCATGGAGCCGATGGCGCTGATGGCGTCCTTGATGGCTTTCGCCACCTTGTCGCCAGTGGCAGAGTCGTTGTCCTTGAACCACTGGTAGAAGCTGTTCGCGGCAGGCTTGCGGCTGCCGTCCGTGCTGCCGTACCAGATGTTCTCGATGGAGCGGATGTTGTCCTGGAAGTCGGCGATGGAGTTGTAGCTGTAGGGCGACTCGACGTAGAAGATGTAGCCCGATGCGAAGGGATTGCCGATTTTGCCGGAGCCCACCTCGTCGGCAATGGCGGCACAGCTGCCTTCGTCGTCGTTGAGGATTTGCTGGACGGCATCGATGAGGCTGTCGAAGGTGCTGCCGGCGCTGCCGGCGTTCATCATGTTCCAGCCGAAGGACTTGCCGTTCTTGGTCTGGTAGTCGAGGCCGGCCTTTGTGACGGAAGCCAGACGGTTCAGGTTGGGGCTAAGCTCCCACGACACCTGCAGCTGGCTGCAGCGGGTCACCAGCTCGCGTGCCACGGCCTGGGCATACCGCAGCTCCTCGGCTGCGGGTACGGAGGTGAACCCTTTGTAGGTGTCGTTCTTCTGGAACTCTGCCACGGTGCGGTTTCTGCCGTCGCGGAAAAGGACGAACTCGAGGGCGTGGAAACCAAGGATGCTGGCATCCTCAAGGGCTTCGTCGGTGTACTTGCCCGTCTGGAAGTAACCAAGGAGCAGGTCGCGGTTGAGAGGCCACGAGTCGATGGTGGGGTCGATGTCGAAGTCGCTGGCTGCCCCGCCGAGGAATGCCTCGCTCTTCTCCCACCAGGCACGGGCTTCCTTGAAGGCCTTGCAGGCGGCATCGATGTTGGCCTGCTTGATCTCGCCTGCCGAAAGGTCGCCAAGTGCCTGCTGCAGGGCCTCGGCAGCATCGGCAAGACGGGTGTAGGTGGGGATGATGACATTCTCCACGTCATTCCGGACCACTTCTCTCAAGGCTGTCGTCTGCGCATCGGTGAGCTTGCTCCTCATCACCTTCTCCGTGGCGGCATTCAGCTGGTTGATAAGGGCATCGCAGGCATCGATGGCGGCCGTTCCGTAGGAACGGTCGGCATACTGTTTGTCCGTCGTTCCTTCCTCGTCGGGCTTGCACGACGTCACGCCCAGCGCAAGCGTACTGGCTGCTGCAAATAGCAGCACAAATGTGGATAGTTTCTTCATTGTTTTATTATATTTATAAAGGTTAGTAATAATCTATGAACTACTTGAACCATCCTGCATAGGCCACGCCGATGGAGACGGAGGGTTCGTCGTTATATTTACTAAGGAGAAAGCGATGGGAGTACTCGGCCTTGACGCACACCTCGGGCAGGGGGTAGTAGTTGATGCCGGCAGCCATGCGGCGGACGAAGGTGTAGTCGTACGAGATGCCCTGCGTGGGCTGGGCGTAGGGGTTGTACTGCTCGTATCGGCCGAAGAGGTAGAGCTTTTTGCCGTTGTCGCGGGTTTCGCGAATCTGCGAGAGGATGTCGTAGCCAGCCTCGATGCCGGCGGCATAGGCCATGCTGCTGACGAGGCGCGTGCTGTGATGGTAGGGCGACTGCTTGTTGATGCGATTGTAGAAATAGTTAAGTTGTTCGGCATCGCCCAGATGGCCATAGTCAGCCTGCCCGCGGGCTATCCAGTTATGGCCTTTGTAGGTGAAGTCCAACGACCCCACGAACACCTCGCCCCGATAGGTGGCTGTGACGCCCGAGGCCTCGCGGGGGACGGAGTTGCCGATGGAGTGACCATAGTAGGCGCTCAGGCCGCATCGCAGACCGCCGGCGGCATACCAGTCGAGACGCGCCGCCGTGCCGAACGTGTTGGCCACCTCATACTCCAGCGGCGTAGCAGCCCCCTTGTGGATCCAGCCAGTATGGGTGAACTGGTCGGCATTGAGTCCGGCTAGCAACTGGACCTCGTAGCGGACGCCCGCGCTGCGCCCCCAGAACGAGGCCCCTGTCTGATGCCACGTGCTGGGCAGGATGAGGCTCTCGCCTTCAGGGCGATAGACGGTAAAGAAGTTCAGCGGCTCGTGGTAGGCGTTGGTCAGGCCGACGGGCACCACGATATGGCCCACCTTGATGTTAGCCGCCCGCGAGAAGCTCTTCTGCAGCCAGAACTGCTCCAGTTCCACCTCGCCGCCTTTTTCCAGCTCCTGTTCCCACTCGTTGAACTCGTCGTACTCGTGTTCGTAGCTGGCGCCTGTGCCGCCGTGCTCAAATTCAATCTCTGTACCCATCGTCCATCCCTTGCCGAAGTCATAACCAAGGTAAACCACAGCATGGGGGACATCGAATTGCCCGTGCGACGGATCGTCCTTGTGCTCAGCGGCGTTGACATAACGTTTGGCGTTGTCGCTGAAGAAGTTGCGTGTCAGGGCCACTTCGCCATAACCGCCCACGCTAAGGCGGGAAGGCTGCCGCTCGCCGCTACCGGCTGACGTCGTCTGCGCAGCAGAGCCCAAGCAGACGGCTGCCATCAGAAAGCAAGCGGAGAAAAACTTATCGATTGTATGCATCTCTTTATCTTTTATGGGTTTTACGTCGAACAAAGCTCTTTACTTTCAAAATCCGCTGCAAAGGTACGGCCTTTCGCCCTGCGGGGCAATACTCAAAAATGGGTAAAATCGCCGTCTGCGTACCTATGGGTTAGAAAAAGTCTGTACCTATCTATAGTCTCATTCCCAGAACTACTTTTCAAAATGGGTTGACATTCGTCTTCCTCCTTCGCGACTCGGCCATCTCCAAGCGGGCTTGGATGGCTCTCGCTGCTCCGTCGGTTGACATTCGTCTTCGCAGAGCATGGTCTAAACACGTATTTCATGCATCTTTTACCTTCTCACTATACCGTAGCACAAACAATTATGAATCAGAAGAGTACGGGGATACTATCTGACAGAAGGCAAAGCCACCCTCATCCGTCGTATGCCCAGACAACTTCCTGAGAGATAGACGACATCTTCGTGCTTTGCAGAAGCCTGTTCTACCGTATCAAAAACAATTGTTTTCTGATGTACCATCGCGATGGTACAATTGTGTCATCGCGATGGTTCAAATGTTTCATCGCGATGGTACACTCGTTTCATCGCGATGGTACGAAGGAATAAGCCATATACTGCAAATGGGCATAAGCCAAACACATCCCAACAGACATAACCGTTCAAAGCTGAAGCAGAAAAGCCCCATCCGGGCTGTAATCAGCATAGAGGAGGAAGAGGAATGTCAACCGACGGAACAGCGAGAGCCATCCAAGCACGCTTGGAGATGGCCGAGTCGCGAAGGAGGAAGACGAATGTCAACCCATTTTGAAAAGTAGTTTTCGCCAGAGGCATCCGAAACATCAATGGCAAGAGACTACCTTTTTAAATAGCGCGTGCGCGAGGCCTCAGGTGACCGTTTAAAGAGTAATAACAGACATCGGCGCATTTTTTTTAAAAAAAATTTGCATTTGCCAACAAAAGGCCCTACTTTTGAGGTCGCAAAAGAAAACGTATTGTTTAACCCTAAAAAAAACAAGTATGAAGAAGTATTTGGCAGAAATGGTAGGAACCATGGTATTGGTTCTGATGGGCTGCGGCACGGCTGTCAGCCTGGCATGTGGCACGGACACCGCATCGGTCGTCGGCACGGCATGCGCATTCGGTCTGGCCGTTGTGGCCATGGCCTACACCATCGGCGGCATCTCGGGATGCCACATCAATCCGGCCATCACCCTCGGCGTGTTCCTCTCGGGACGTATGAGCGGTAAGGATGCCATCATGTACATCATCTTCCAGTGCATCGGCGCTGTGCTGGGCGCAGCCATCCTGTTTGCCTTCACGAGCGTCGCCACGGGCTTCGCAGGGACGCTGACAGGCGCCAACACCTGTGCCGGAGCAGGCAGCCAGCTGGCCGGTTTCATCGTCGAGCTGGTGCTGACGTGCGTCTTTGTGCTGGTGGTGCTGGGTACGACGGATGCTGAGAAGGGCGCCGGCAACTTCGCCGGACTGGCCATCGGCCTCTCGCTCATCCTCATCCACTTCGTCGGCATCAAGTACACGGGCACAAGCGTCAACCCCGCCCGTTCCTTCGGCCCCGCCCTGTTTGAAGGCGGCCAGGCCCTGAAGGACCTCTGGGTGTTCATCGTCGCTCCGCTCTGCGGTGGTGCTCTCGCTGCCCTCATCTGGAAGTGCATCGGCGGCTGCTGCAAGTGCAAGAAGGATTGAGTGAAACCTTGATGTTTGCCCTCGCCCATCGCGAGGACGACGTCGGACGACTCCTGCTGGGGCATGCCCCGGCAGGAGTTCATGTCGCACGGGCTGTCCAGCAGATCGAGGGCTGGCGCATGGCACGCCACAAACTGCCCACGTGGGCAGC
>JAILEU010000141.1 GCA_024697785.1 Bacteroidaceae bacterium
TGAATGGAAAGCTTTTGCCCTTTCAGGGCGCGGAATGATGTGTGCCCGAATAAACCCAGGGCGTTGCCCTGGGCTGGTGGCTTTCTGCCCTTTCAGGGCGCTCATCGCAGTCTGGAACCGTTTTTTAACTTCCGAAACTTAAACTATTTTTCTTAACTCTTAACTCTTAATTCTTAACTAGTTAAAGCTCTTAACCCTTAACTAGTTCAAATTCGTATAATTCGTAAAATTCGTAGTGAAAAAAAGTAGTCCGCGCCCAGAACTATTTTTCTTAATTCTTAATTCTTAATTCTTAACTAAATAAAGCCCTTAACCAGTAAAATCAGTTCGTCCGTCGTGAGGCGGTCGAAGTAGTCGGCTACGGCGAGCGTGTCGAGGCGTGCCGCCAAGGCGTCGCGGTCGTAGCGGCAGCCGACGAGGCGGGCGGCCAGGACGTCGGCAGGGCTGTTGCCGAGGAAGTCGCCGCCGAACGAAAGCCTGGTGATGACGCCCTTCTCGACGGCGATGTGCGCTTCGACGGTGCCGCATGAGAAGCGCGCCCTCCGTGTGAAGGTCGCCAGGGGGCTGCGTCCGATGTTCCACTCCCAGGTGGCGAAGCGTGTGCGGGCAATCTCGTCGATGCGCTCCTGCTGGGCGGGGGTGAGCACCACCTCGCTGTCGGCATATCCCCGCGAGAGAATCCCTTCGAGAGCCGTCTGCAGCGCCTCCACCGTCGGCAGCTGCGGCAGATAGTCGCGCAGATTGGCCACACGGCTGCGCACCGACGCGATGCCGTGAGCCTCCAGCTTGCTGCCATCGACAGACAGCGCGCGGGTGAGGGTGTCGAGGTCCACGTCGTACATCAGCGTGCCGTGCACCATCAGCCGGTCCTTCCACACCCGCTTGGCGTAGCCCGACACCTTCCGTCCCTCCACCATGATGTCGTTCCTTCCGCTCAGCGTGGCAGGCACGCCCAGGCTGCGCAGCGCCTCGATGACGTAGGTGAGGTAGCCCGGGTAGTCGCGTTCGAGGTCCGCCGAACGTCCCACGATGGTGTAGTTGAGGTTCTGCAGGTCGTGATAGACGGCGCCGCCGCCCGTCACCCGTCGGGCCAGCACGATGCCCCGTTCACGCAGAAAAGGCATGTTCACCTCGGCATAGGCATTCTGGTTGAGGCCGATGATGACCGCCGGCGCATTCCGCCACAGGCAGAACACCGGCTCGTCCGTCTCCAGCTCCTCGAGGCAGAACTGGTCGAACGCCATGTTATAGTGCGCATTCGTGCACCGGTTGCGAAGATATTTCATAACTGGCCGCGAAGATAGTGCTTTTTTGGGAAAAAGTATTACCTTTGCAGCGGAAAAAGAAGTCAATAGCCGACAGTCAATGCTCAATAGCTTCTCGCGGCCTTTGGCCGCCACGCCTGAAGGGCGTAAGAAGCAATAGACTATAGACCATAGACCATCGACCATAGACCCAAAAAAGAATAGTATGAAACTCCACCCCATCATCCTCTCTGGCCTGCTGCTGGCAGGCTGTGCCGACGGCCCTGTCGGCACCCTCGACCTCTGCATCGGCACCTACGGCGGTCATTTCTACAAGGTGACGTTCGCCCGTGGCGCCTTTGGCGAGCCCCGTGCCGTGACCGCCGTGGATGCCTCGTTCGTGCTGCCTGTGGGCGGCGATGTGGTCTATGCCGTCTCCGAGCACGACCCCCATTCAGCCCTCTGCTCCTTCCGGGGCGACGGCTGCACGGCGTCCAATCCCGACATTGGCGGCAGCCCCTGCTACCTCATGCAGGTTGACGGACTGCCCTATATCTTCACAGCCGACTACATGGGCGGCTCCATCTCCGTCTTCGACGTGACGGACGGCGTCGTGGGCCGACGTGTGCAGCAGATCGTCTATTCCGGCAGCGGTCCAGTCGCCGGACGTCAGGAGAAGGCGCATATCCATCAGCTGAAGACCATCCCGCCGTCGCTGCGCAGCCGTCTGGGGATAGAGGGTGAGTGGCTGCTGGCCACCGACCTGGGCACCGACAGCATCCATCTGCTGAAGGTCAGCCCCCGTCAGCCGTCGGCCGTGCTGGCCGATGTCCCCCGCCTGGCCGTCAGCCTGCCTGCGGGCAGCGGTCCCCGCCACATGGAGTGGAACGAGCGTGCGGGCCTGCTCTATTGTCTGACGGAGCTCTCGGGCGAGGTGCTGGTGTGGCAGCTGTCCGCCTCTTCCGCCGGCGAGCCCCTTTTTGCGCCCGTCCAGCGTCTTGTGGCCGACGATGTCCATGCCGGCGGCAGTGCCGACATCCACCTCCATCCCTCCGGGCGGTACCTCTACACCTCCCATCGCCTGCGCGAGGACGGCATCACCCTGTTCCATGTGGGCGACGACGGTCGGCTGACGAAGGTGGCCCGCACCCCCACCGAAGGCCATCCGCGTCATTTCCTCCTCACCCCCGACGGAGGCTACCTCCTGGCCGCCTGCCGTGACGGCCGCTGCGTGCAGGTGTTCGCCATCGACGCGTCCGACGGCACCCTTGCCGCCACCGGCAGCCGCCTCCAGACCGCGCCCGACGGCCCCGTCTGCGTGGCCATACAACCCTGAGGGAGCCTTTGCCCTACCGCCCCGCACGGCCTCCCTCGAAGCGAAGCAGGGCAGGGGCAGCATATAGCCCAGCTTGCGCCTTAGGTACAAAGTAGCAAAGGTAACTTCCACCCCGAAAAGGGCAAAAGCTTTCAGTAACAATGCTTTTGCCCTTTCAGGGTGCGGAATGATGTGTGCCCGAAGTACCCGGGGCGATGCCCTGGGCTGGTGGCTTTCTGACCCTTCAGGGCGTTCGTCACAATGGCTACAGCTGCTGCTACTATTACCGCTGCTGCTACTATTACCGCTGCTGCTGCTACTGCTACTGCTACAGCTGCTGCTCTGCTGCTACTTCTTCTTTTTCTTCCCTGGCGGGGGGAGCTCCTTGCAGGTCTCGCTCACAAGGCGCGAGATGAGGTCGTGGTCATCGACATCGTCGATGTAGAAGTAGTCCTTGGCGCCTTCGTAGGGCGGCCGGAGGTCGATGGCGGGCAGCAGGCGGCGTCCGGCTTCGGTGGGCTTGACGTAGAAGCGGTTGTCGCAGATGAGGCCGAAGACGATGCCGTCGCAGTAGATGGCGTAATCGCCGAACATCCTCCTGACCGTGATGACGCCTGCGCGGGCGCACTGGTCGGCAATGTATTGCACGAAATCGGGCTGGCTTGCCATGGCGCGTCACATGTTTTCGCCGTAGCGTTCGCGGGTAATCTGCTCGAGGCTCTTGCCGCGGGTGTTGGGACAGCCGATGACGCCGACGACGAGCGATATGAGCAGCAGGGCTATCATGCACCAGGCGGCGACGGTGAACCCTTCGCCCTGTTCGCCGTAGATGAGGGTGAACATGAGTCCCCAGACGGCTGAGAGGCCGCGGACGATGAAGAACATCAGTCCCTGGGCGCCGGCGCGGAACTTGGCGGGGAACAGCTCGGTGCCCCACAGGGCATAGAAGATCTGCACGGAGATGCCGCCGTTGATGCCCCAGAGGATGGAGAATGCCCAGAGGCTGCCCATGCCGTTGACGCCCTTGATGACGACCACCCATGTGGCGAGGGCTGCGACGAGGCCGAGCACGTAGAGCAGCTTGTGGGGCACGCGGTCGATGACGAAGGAGACGCAGAACGTGATGGCTACGACGATGGCCCAGCCGACGCACGAGAGCATGTTGGCATACTCGTTCGTCAGGCCGCCCGCCGTCTCGTAGATGTGGGGCTGGAAGAAGCCCATGACGCTGGCCACGAGGTTCCACGTGAGGTAGATGGTGGCAAGGAAGCAGACGGTCCTGATGGCTTTCTTGTTGGAGAACAACACCTTGAAGGCGTGCATGAGGCTTGTGTCCTCGCCCTTGGCCTTGGCTGCCTCGCGGCTGGCCGTCCACTCGCGGCTCTCCTCGAGCCGGCGCTGCATGGTCCATGCGATGAACGCCACGACGAAGAGCGAGAAGAAGACGACGCGCGAGCTGAAGACGTTGAGGGCGTCGCCCGACAGCGCTGCGCCCCCGATGGCATGGCCGATGCCCTCGACCCAGCCGAAGAGGTAGCCGCCCGGGGCGAAGAGCATGCCGAGGAGCAGGATGATCATCGGTCCGCAGCCCCACGACATCTGCGAGATGCAGATATTTCGGCCACGGTTGTTGATTTCGGAGCTCTCGGAGATGTAGGTCCACGAGGCGGGCACGCCGATGCCGACGGAGATGCCGGTGATGAGGAAGCCGCCGAGCAGCATGGGGAAGTTGACGGAGCACATGATGAGCAGCACGCCGACCATATAGACGATGAGGTTGTAGGTGTAGATGAACTTGCGTCCGTACTTGTCGGCGAGGAAGCCGCCTATGATGGCGCCGATGGCGGCGCCGAGGCAGTTGGCGCTGATGAAGTTGAGCCAGCCGAGGTGAACCTCGCTCAGCCCGAGGTATTTCTGCCAGAGCGTCAGGCCGCTTGCGCCGGCCACGATGGCGCCGGCATCGAGATAGTTGGTGAGTGAGACCGCTATCGTGCTTTTCAGACTTTTGCTTTTTGCCATGGGGTGTTATCGTTTGGAGGTTACGGTTGCTTCGTAGTGTTCAATCTCGGGGATGAAGTCCTCACCGACGGGGACGTTGTTGCGGACGCAGAACTCGTCGTAAACGGCGTTCCAGGGCAGCGCCTTGCACTCTTCGAGGAGGGCGAGGACCTGGTAGCCCTTGCCGTCGAGCTCGAGCTGGCTGATGCGGCTTGTGGGCTCGAGCATGGCGCGCAGCATGCACTTCTGTGCGGCGCGGCTGCCGATGACGTAGGCGCCGATGCGGTTGATGGCGCCGTCGAAATAGTCGAGGCCGTAGTGGACGCGGTCGAGGGCGCCGGCGCGGACAATCTCGCTGAAGAGGTCGAGGGTGGGGTCGTCCATGATGGTGACGTGGTCGCTGTCCCAGCGGATGGGACGGCTGACGTGGAGCATCAGCTCGGGCACGAACTGCAGCAGGGCGCTGACCTTGTCGGCGGGCGACTCCGTGGGGTGGTAGTGGCCGGTGTCGATGGTGGGTATCTTGCCGTTGCGGGCGGCGTAGGCGGTGTAGAAGTCGTGGCTACCCACGGTGAAGCTCTCGAGCCCGATGCCGAATACCTTGCCTTCGATGCAGTCCTTCATGCAGGCCTTCGGCTCGGCGAAAATCTGGTCGAGCGAGTCCTTGAGGAGCTCGCGGTAGAGGTAGTGGTTGACGCTGACGTCCTTGCAGCCGTCGTGTACCCAGAGGTTCATGATGCAGGGGTCGCCCTGTGCGCGTCCCATGGCGTCGGCGATGTCGCGGCAGCGGCGGGTGTGCTCAATCCAGAAGTCGCGGATGCCCTTGTCGGGGTTGGCGAGGCTGAGGTTGCCGCTCTTGGGGTGGGAGAAGGAGGTGCTGTTGAAGTCGAGCTTGGTGTCGTGCTCGCGGCCCCATTCGATCCAGCTCTGGAAGTAGTCGGGCGTCACCTCGTCGCGGTCCACGACCTTGCCGCGGAAGTCGCCGTAGATCTCGTGGAGGTTGAGGCGGTGGGTGCCGGGGATGAGGCTCTTGGCCTTGAGGATGTCGGCGCGGAGCTCGTCGATGTTGCGTGCCTTGCCCGGGTAGTTGCCGGTGGACTGTATGCCGCCGCTCAGGGCTCCTGCCTGTACTTCGAAGCCGGCGACGTCGTCGGCTTGCCAGCAGTGCATGCTGAGGTGGAAGTCCTGCATCTGGCGGAGGACGACTTCGGTGTCGATGCCCATCTCGGCATATCGCTCGCGGGCTACTTCGTAGGCTTTACGTACAAGTTGTTCTTTCATGACAAAAATTTATTTAGTTAAGGATTTTTATTAGTTAAGAATTAAGAGCTTTATTTAGTTAAGAATTAAGAGCTTTAACTAGTTAAGAATTAAGAGTTAAGAATTAAGAAAAATAGTTCTGGGCGCGGACTGCGATGTGCGCCCTGAAAGGGCAGAAAGCCACCAGCCCAGGGCAACGCCCTGGGTTTATTCGGGCACACATCATTCCGCGCCCTGAAAGGGCAAAAGCTTTCCATTCAGAGGGGAACATGCAAGCAGCAGCCATGTATTGTAAAGCTTTTGCCCTTTCAGGGCGAAAGTTACTTTGGCCTTTTGTACCCAGGGCGTTGCCCTGGGCTGAGTGCTCATTGCCCCTTCGGGGCGTTCCTCTCTGGTACGATTTCATACTTGCGAAACTTGAATAATTCATAATTCTTTCATTTTCAGAACGTGACGCTAAGACTGGCGGTAAAGTAGCGGGCACGTGGGGTCTGCGAGTAGTCGCTGCTGAGGCCGTAGCTGCCGTAGCCGACCTCGGGGTCGACGCCGCTGTAGCGGGTCCAGTTGAGGAGGTTGTTGCCCGAAAGTGAGACGTAGCCGCCCTGGGCGCCG
>JAILEU010000185.1 GCA_024697785.1 Bacteroidaceae bacterium
TTCAACGCCCGTCATGTCGCCGGCAAAGATATAGACCTCATTGTCCTTGGTGTCTTCATCCTCTACGATGGTGGTGAAGTTCTTCCAGAAGTCAGCCTCCTCGTACGCCTCCTTGCATCCCTGCGGGACATGCAGCGTGCAATTGTAGTTGAAGGAACGGGAAGAAATCCTGAAAGGCTTCTGGGCCTTGCAGTAGATATGGGCCGAGTTGGGGAGATCGGTGAAGGCCAGTTCGTCGATGGAGGTCATACCCTCGGGAATGGTGACGGATGTCAGACTCGAACAGCCAGCAAAAGCCTCCGTTCCAATACTTCTGACACCCTCGGGGATGACGATGGATGTCAACGATTCGCAGCCTCTGAAGGTCAATGGCATAATTGAACCCAGTTTCGCGGGCAGATGTATTTCCATCAGGCTTTTACAGCAGAAGAAAACATCTTCCCCAATGTATGAAACGTTGTCGGGAATATAGAGATAGGGTAGGGAGATGCAGCCGGCAAAAGCCCTGTCCTCGATTCTTGCAAGGGTGCTTGGAAGTGTGATGGCAGAAAGTTGCATACAGTCATTAAATGTCGAACCTTTTATCACGGTTATCCCCTCGGGAAGGACTATGTCGGACAGCCTTTCACAACCCGAGAATACGCCGTCTCCTAAAGAAGTGACACTGGAGGGGATGTTGATGCGTCGGAGATTCGGGCAGTCCTTGAAAGCGGCATTGTCAATGTGGGTAATCGTATTCGGGAGCTTTACCGACAACAGGTAATAGCAATACCAGAAGGAGCGCCTTTCAATAGCGACAACCTCGTACGCCTTTCCCTCGTAGATGAGTTCTTCAGGAATGACGAGATGGTCCGGATAGTCCCGATAGGTGGGCTTATTCCAATCCCAACCCCTCCTGAGCGTGCCGGGTTTGTCTAAATAGGCAGGGTCTATGGTAGCGGCATATCGCCCATATAACCGGTAATATGCGCTGTCAACAAACACATACTCACCTTCGGGCCAATGCGTTTTGAACGTGAAGTCGCCTCTCCACCAGCAGTCGCGCCACTGGACGTTTATCTTGTAATCCCCATTGGTAAATCCGAGATAATTCAGCTGGAGCTTGGGATCATCACATTTTCTATAACCCCTCATGAAAACGGTATCATTCGTTTCCGCTCGCGTGACAACAACCGTTGTGGTATCGAGTTTAGCAATTGTAAGTGTTGAATCTTGCCTCATGAGATTGGCAAGGTAGCGATAATACTGTGGATTTACATGGCCAATATAAATGATATCAGCAACCGACAAGAAACATTGAAGGCTGTCGTTGCGCAGGCCTTCATCGTTCACCAATTCAATGTCCATTCGCCCATTCCAGTCATACCACCAAGCACCAATGGAGGCAGGAGCCTGCTTACTGGCTTCGATGGTGAAATTGCCCTTCCAGCAAAGGCCCTGACTGAACACGCGCAGGACATAATCGCCCTTAGTTATGCCGTTTTCTGACAGGGGGATGATGGCCTCCTGCGTGGAGGCATACTCCTTACTAAAAAGGCAGTTGCCGGCCTGCCCGCAGACGGTAATCGTCAGGGGAGCGGCAACGGAAAAAAGAATCTGCACCTCGTCATCGGACAGGCAAGCCGTAGGAGCGGGGAAGGGAGAACGGGGGCCGGATTGTCTGATGGACTCGTTTTCCAGCACCAAAGGAATATTCTTCTGTCCCCATACGACAAGAGGAACAAAGAATAACAAAACCAGTAAGGCGATAGTTTTTCTACTTTCTCTTTTCATGATTAGTTTCTTTTAAAAGTGGGTTTTTCGTTTTTCTGGGAACAAAGGTAGGCATAAAAGGCAAATGCCTGCAAACATTTCCCCTCATAATTTCCTCACAATATCCTCACAATTTTGAGAATTGGAGGCAGATAGTTAGATGACAGACGATTGCGTGTTGGGGTTAAAGGCTGGAATCGTTGCTAAAAAGGATTTCCTTCCACGCTGGCGACACTTTATTCTTTATCCGGCTTTTCCGGCTTTCGAGGGCGTGTTCACTATAGGTGGTGCATTCAGCCATTGTTTTAATGGAGAATCCTGACAGCATGTACTCACAATACTCCAAATCTTCCCTTGTCAGGAGAGGGCAGTCAATCATGAGCTCCGAACGGATGTCGGATGTGGCGTCGGCAACGGCTTTTCGGATTTCCGCTCGTCGGGCCTGGTTCATTTTTGCAGACAGGTCTCCCTGTCGCAGATCCTCAACGAGTGTGGCGAACAGCGCACTTTGCTGGAAGCGCTCGCGACAACGGGCCGCCCTTTCCTGAGGGGTCATGCTGTCCTCGTCCCCATCCGATGGAGCTGCGCCGTGCGGCAGGGACGGAGCGACGGAGGGAAGGCTGTGCCGTCTTTTCCTGAGCGCCCAGAGCAGAAGAGCCGCAACAAGGAGGGCAACTATCCCGAAAGATAGCAAGCGCACGGTTTTTGACGTCTTTTCCAGCCGAAGGGTCTCGAGGCGGTGCGTGTTCCGGATGGAGTCAATTTCTTCTCTTCCGAAACTATTGTAGATGGAGTCTAACGATGACTGATAGGCCTCGGAATAGTATTCGGCAGAATCGTTCTTTTGTGTCAGCTGCGAAATATGAGCCAGCAGCTTATTGGCCTGATTCCTCGCATAGATGTCTGTGTGGCAGGCCAAGGCATTCTGGTAGCACGCATAGGCGGAGTCGTACTGCTGGCTATGGGCCATGATGTTTCCCTTCAGGACCCATGCTGACGCTATCCCTTTCGGGTTTTCGGCCTGAGCGATGAAACGGTTGACGTAGGAAAGCGACGTGGCGCAATCCTTGCTCTCATAGAAGTTCAGCTTGGCCAGCTGGTAATCAATATCCTTCCGAAAAAGCGGAGGGGCATAGGGGTTATGCAGGACGGCATAGAAATCTTCTTCCGCATGGCGGAAACGAGACTGGTACATGTGGGAGAGACCCAAGTTGAAGTCGGTGTAAGCCATCTGCAGGGAGTCTCTCTTGCAATAAGGGTTGTTTTTAGCGGCAAGGAAGCGCGACTCCGCCTCGGCATACATGTGGCGGTTCAGATAGTGCTTTCCCGTATTGAACAGGGCAATGACATAATAGCGGTTGACGGTGTCGGGGAACAACTCATGTGCAGTAAGATAGGCGTCAACGGCCTTGGGGTCATTCTGCATTTCGGTATAGACGCAGCCCAGCGTGTACCAGGCCATGGCGGCGTGATAGTCCTTGTGTCGCGGCTTGCCGTAATAGTCCGTAGCGATGCGCGCAAGGGTGTCGCTGGTGAGCGGCACATAGCATTTGTAATCGGTCTGCACCTTCAGCCAAGCGAAATGGGCAGCCTCCCCCTTACCCCTCCTAAAGGAGGGGGGTCCAGCGGGACGGGCTCCCTTCCCTTTAGGGAGGGGGTGGGGGTAGGCTATGCTGTCGAGCACCGCACGGGCGGCGTGGGGGTCGGACTCCATCAGGACTTCAGCGCGGGAGAGGGCTGTGCGGACGTCAAGGAATTTACGATTTACGATTTGCTGGCTGTCGAGGGAAGAATCGCGGCACGACGAGAGAACGCCTGCCAAAATAAGCAGGAGAGCAAGGTGCCATGGATTCCGGCGTACACGTTTCATAGTCGGGGCGGGGCCAATTTGGGCGTCAGACGTTCGGCAGCACGGCGAGGGCGTGGCGGGCGCGGCGGAGTGTTTCGTCCTTGCCGAGGAAGTCGGTGAGAGCGAAGATGTGGGGGCCGACGGCGGCACCGACAAGGGTGACGCGCAGGGCATTCATCACACGGCCCACACCCCACTCCTTCGAGGCTATCCACTCCATCACCTGCGGCTCAAGGGCTGCGCCGTCGAACGTCGTGGCACCCTCGATGAAGTCGCACAGCTCGGAGACGTAGATCGAGGCACCGTCCTTCCACCATTTCTTCAGCGACTTCTCGTCGTAGTCCGTGGGGGCGACGAAGAAGTAGGAGGCCTGGTCCCACAGCTCGTGGACGAAGTTGACGCGACCCTTCATCAGACCGACCATGGCAGTGACCTTGTCCAGAGGGGCTTCGACGCCCTTCTCCTTCAGCATGGGCTGGAAGGCGCGGGCGATGTCGGCATCGTCGCGGCGAAGGATATATTCGTGGTTAAACCAGATGAGCTTCTTGTAGTCGAAGCGTGCGCCGGCCTTGCTGCAGCGGCTGAGGTCGAAGAGGCTGATCATCTCGTCGCGGGTCATCAGCTCCTGGTTGTTGCCGGGGTTCCAGCCCAGCAGGGCGAGGAAGTTGATGACGGCCTCGGGCAGGTAGTCCTTCTCGCGGTAGCCCGAGGAGACGTCGCCCGTCTTAGGGTCGTGCCATTCGAGGGGGAAGACGGGGAAGCCGAGGCGGTCGCCGTCGCGCTTCGAGAGCTTGCCGTTGCCCTCGGGCTTGAGCAGCAGGGGCAGGTGGGCGAAACGGGGCATGGTGTCGTGCCAGCCGAAGGCCTCGTAGAGCAGCACGTGCAGGGGGGCGCTGGGCAGCCACTCCTCGCCGCGGATGACGTGGGTGATGTGCATCAGATGGTCATCGACGATGTTGGCAAGATGGTAGGTGGGCAGCTCGTCGGCACTCTTGTAGAGCACCTTGTCGTCGAGGATGCTGCTGTTGATGACCACCTCGCCGCGGATGAGGTCGTGGACGTGGACTTCGCGCCCGGGCTCGATGAGGAAGCGGACGACGTACTGATGACCGCCGCCGATGAGGGCCTCGACCTCGTCCTTAGGCAGGGTGAGGCTGTTGCGCATCTCCATGCGGGTGGCGGCGTCGTACTGGAAGTTAGGGTGCCCGGCGCGCTTGGCCTCCAGCTCGGCAGGGGTGTCGAAGGCATAGTAGGCCCGCCCTGTGTCGAGGAGCTGCTGGACATACTGCTTGTAGATGTCGCGCCGTTCGCTCTGGCGATAGGGGCCATACTGTCCGCCGATGCCGACGCCCTCGTCGAAGTCGATGCCTAACCAGCGGAAGGCCTCCATGATGTATTCCTCGGCGCCGGGGACGAAGCGGTTGGAGTCGGTGTCCTCGATACGGAACACCAGGTCGCCGCCGTGCTGGCGGGCAAACAGCAGGTTATACAACGCAGTTCTCACGCCGCCGATGTGCAGCGGGCCAGTAGGGCTGGGCGCAAAGCGCACTCTCACTTTTTCCATTTTTGGGGGTATGTTATGATTTCTGGTGCAAAGATAGGGGTCGCCTCGGAAAAAAGCAAATAAATTTGGCATTTCTCTCGTCTTGCACTATCTTTGCGGCATTATGAAAAACCAACGAGCCAAACAAATCATCGGATGGATGCTGACGGCCCTGGGCAGCATCGCCCTCATCGTTCTGTGCTTTCCACGCGAGAAGTCTTTCAGCTACGATTTTTCGCTGGGCAAGCCCTGGCGCCATGCTCAGCTGACGGCAGCCTGGGACTTTGCCGTCGAGAAGACCGACGAGGTGTTTGAACGCGAGCGCACCGATGCTGCCGCGCGCGTCCTCCCCTACTACACGCTCGACCCCTCGGTGGTGACCGTCGCCACCGACTCGTTCGACAGCCGCTATCGTGCGGAGCTTGCCGAGGTGGTCCGTCCCAAGCTCTACAAGGCCATTACCGCCAAGCTCGACGAGGTCTATCGCGACGGCGTCATATCGTCGGAAGACCTCGATGCCCTGCGCGCCGACAGCACGTCCCGCATCAAGGTCATCCTGGGCAACCGCGCCACCGAGCGCGACATCCGCACCCTGCGTACCGTCCGTCAGGCCTACGAGGCCGTGATGACGGCCGACACATCAGCCTATGGCATCTACGCCATGCGCAACTGTAACCTCAACGCCTACCTCCGCCCCAACCTCACCTTCGAGAAGGAGAAGACCGACGCCGCACGCGTAGAAGCCATGAACGACGTCCCCCGCAACAAGGGCCTGGTGCAGGCGGGACAGAAGATCATCGGCAACGGCGACATCGTCGATGAGGAGACCTACCAGACGCTCCTCTCCTACCGCAAGGAGTGGAACCGTCATAACGACAGCGCGGGCGGCGAGCTCACCCTGCTCGGACAGATCCTCATCGTCACCCTGCTCATCGTCGCTCTCATCGTCTATCTCGTGCGCTATCGCAAGGACTACCTCGGGCGCCCCGGAAGCTACTTCTTCCTGGCTACGCAGGTGGTGCTGTTCCCCGTCGTCGCGGCGCTGACGGCACGCTCCGTAAGCGTCATGGTCATCCCCTTCGTGATGGCGCCGCTCATCATACGCGTGTTCCTCGACTCGCGTACCGCCTTCGTCACCCATCTGACCATCGTGCTCATCACCTCCCTCATCGTCCCCGAGCCCTACCTCTTCGTGCTTCTGCAGCTGACAGCAGGCCTCGCCTCCATCTTCAGCCTCACGGAACTCACCGAGCGCAGCCAGCTGTTCCGTAGCGTCCTCATCATTCTGATGGCCTATTCCATCGTCTATTTCGGCTACGAGCTCATCGCCCTCAGCAGCCTCAGCGAGATCAACCGCACCATGTACATCCGCTTCCTCGTCAACGCCCTGCTGCTACTCTTCACCTATCCGCTCATGTACATGTACGAGAAGGTATTCCGCTTCACCAGCAACGTCACCCTCGTGGAGCTCTCGAACATCAACGGCAAGCTGCTTCGTACGCTCTCGGAGGAGGCTCCTGGCACGTTCAACCACAGCATGCAGGTTGCCAACCTGGCTGCCGCCGCCTCGAACAGCATAGGCGCCAACAGCCAGCTGGTGCGTACCGGCGCCCTCTACCACGACATAGGCAAGCTCGAGAACCCCGCCTTCTTCACCGAGAACCAAGGCAGCACGAACCCGCATGACAGCCTGCCCTACGACCAGAGCGCACAGATCATCATCAGCCACGTCAGCTACGGGCTGAAACTGGCCGAGAAATACCATCTTCCCGAAGCCATCAAACAGTTCATCCGCACCCACCACGGCCGCAGCAAGGCCAAATATTTCTACATCAGCTACTGCAACGCCCATCCCGGCGAGGAAGTCGACGAAAGCCTCTTCACCTATCCGGGTCCCAATCCCGACACGGTCGAGACCGCCTTGCTGATGATGGCCGATGCCGTCGAGGCCTCGTCACGCAGCCTGAAGGAATACACAGAGGAAAACATCAACGCCCTCGTTGACCGCATCATCGATGGGCAGACCGCCGACGGCTGCTTCCAACTATGTCCCCTCACCTATCGCGACATCCAGACCATCAAGGCCGTCTTTAAGGAGAAACTCCGCACCATCTACCACACGCGAATCTCCTACCCCGAGATGAAGAAGATTGAAAATCATATGGGTTAATTTACGATTTGACTATTTACGATTTACGATTTATTTTTCGATTTAGTTATTTTACAATTTAACGTTGCATTGCACTCTAAATAACTAAATAATCCGATAGTAAATAGTAAAATAGTAAATTTTTTATACTCCGAATTCCTTGCGGATGTCGTCCACGCGGTCGAGCTTTTCCCATGTGAAGAGTTCGACGTCCATGTCGCGTTGTCCGTCAGAGCGGCTGTTGAAGTGCTTGTGTACCACCTGTGGCTTACGTCCCATGTGGCCGTAGGCAGCTGTCTCGGTATAGATGGGTGCGCGCAGTTTCAGTCGCTCCTCGATGGCACGGGGACGTAAGTCGAACAGGGTGCGGATGCGGGCTGCTATCTCGCCGTCGGACAACGTCACATGGCTGCGGCCATACGTGTTCACGAAGATGCTCACGGGCTCGGCCACGCCGATGGCATAGGAGAGCTGCACCAGCATCTCGTCGGCCACACCTGCTGCCACCATGTTCTTGGCGATGTGACGTGCCGCGTAGGCAGCACTACGGTCAACCTTGCTGGGGTCTTTTCCGCTGAAGGCACCACCGCCATGTGCACCTCGTCCGCCGTAGGTGTCAACGATAATCTTACGTCCCGTCAGGCCTGTGTCGCCATGAGGACCTCCGATGACGAACTTGCCCGTCGGGTTCACATGAAGTTTGTAGGGCATGTCGAACATCGCCCTTACGGCCTCGTCGGGGACCTGCATCTTCACACGCGGCAGCAGCACCTCCTCAACATCCCTACGGATGGTGGCCAGCATGGCCCTGTCGGCCGCCTCCTGCGAGTCCTCGGGCGTGTCGTACGAGTGCATGAACTCGTCGTGCTGGGTAGAGATGACGATGGTGTCGAGCTTCACGGGCTTGCCGCCCGCGTCGTACTCGACCGTCACCTGGCTCTTGGCGTCGGGACGCAGATAGGTCATCTCGCGACGTTCGCGACGTATGTCAGCCAGCGTGCGCACCATCAGATGAGCCAGATAGAGCGGCAGCGGCATGTAGTCGGCCGTCTCGGTCGTTGCGTAGCCGAACATCATGCCCTGGTCGCCGGCACCCTGGTCGAGGGGGTTGCCGCGCTCCACGCCACGGCTGATGTCGGGGCTCTGCTCGTGGATGGCCGACAGCACGCCACACGAATTGCCGTCGAACATATATTCGCCCCTCGTATAGCCGATGCGGTTGATGGTGCGACGGGCTACCTCCTGCAGATCCACGTATGCCTGCGACTTCACTTCGCCTGCTATCACCACCTGGCCCGTTGTGACCAGCGTCTCGCAGGCCACCTTCGAGTCGGGGTCGTAGGCCAGCAGTTCATCTAACACGGCGTCAGAAATCTGATCCGCCACTTTGTCCGGGTGTCCCTCCGACACCGATTCAGATGTAAACAAATATCCCATTCCTATTTAAAATAAGACGTTAAACATAGGGAAAGAATACGTAGGGGGAATGAGCGATGCAAAGGCACGCAGCAGCCCGAGCTGCCAGACGTTTTAGCATTTTTTTCCGTGGTTGCAAGCAGTACAAATCTCTCCACATTTCTTTCGTGGCGCAAAGATAGCATGTGCCGGAAGAAAAAACAAACAAAAACAACCGATTTATGTTTTTTTTGCTTATTTTTGTCACGCTAAACATGACAAAGCTCGTTTGTATGAAAAAAACCGCCACGACTTGTTTCTTTTTAGACGTTGTTGTTTGTCTGCTCTTCCTGTGCCTGGGATTGTCCCTGCGCGCATGGGGCACGCCGGCTGTCCGGCACATCGGGGATGACGGCACCACCTTCACCACCGACTATTACAAACCGCCCTTCGCTCCCGACGAGAACCTCCGCCTCGCCCGCAGTCGCATCAACTATAAGCCTGTAGCCAAGAGTCTGACGGAGGGGTGCCAGAGCGACTACGAGAAGATCCGCGCCATCTATCAATGGATGTGCGCCACCATCGACTACGACACCTCCTATCGCATCCACTCGGCCGACAGCTGCTTCCGCTTCAGGAAAGGCGTCTGTCAGGCTTACTGCGAACTGTTCTACCGTATAGCCACCGCCGCAGGCGTAAGGGTGGAGATCGTCGAGGGCAAGGCAAAAGGATATAACAACGTGGAACTCGACACCGGTCACGGCTGGATTTTTGCCTATACGCGGAAAGACCACGGCATACTGCTCGACCCTGCATGGGGGGCGGGAGGCGTCAACGGCTCAACGTTCATCCGCAGGGATAACCCTTGGATATGGTTCAACGTCGCACCCGAGAGGCTCATCATGAGCCATTATCCTGACGATATATCCTATCAGCTGCTGGATAAGCCGGTGACGTTTGAGGAATTCATCCGCATGCCCTATCCCAACGAACTCTGGTTCGCCTACGGCCTCGATGCCCACGAACTGCTCGGACAAGCCAGGGACAACCGCCTTGCTATGCCTCTCTTTTTTAATGGGGGTGAGGGACGTTTCCACATCATAGACATTCCCTTGAGCCCAACGCTGAGGATAGGCCAGTTCTACACTTTCTCAATCAAGATGACCACGAAAGGCGATTTCGCCCTCATGAACAAAGATGATATATGCCCCTTAAGGGAGTGGACGGACAAGGGCAATGGCGTCTATTCCATTCAATTCATGCCCAAGAGCCCTGAAGCGCTCAGCCTCAACCTTAAGGATGGGCCGGGAAACGCTTGGAGCACCATCGTGAAATACAACATCGAGCCGCCAACAGCAGACGACTGGCAGAACGTTGAGAAGCATTATCCGCTCAGTATACCCGAAGCCAAGTCCGTCCGCAACCTCGACGCCAAGGGCTGGGAGCTGTTCGGCGTGGACGGACAGACTCTCCTCAGGTGGATAAGGGAAACGAATACAAAGGAACTCCCCGTCACCCACACCGAACGGGGACAACGGATACGCATCGTCTCCGTGCCCTTGACGAAACAGCTTAAAGTGGGGACGCCGTATGAGTTCCGTTTCTTTCCCGAATCACGAGGCAAATGGACACTCATCAACAACTCCAGTTGGTTTGACGACTGGACGGTTGACGACGACGGACTTTACTCTATCACCTTCACGCCTACGAGTGAGGGAAGCCTGTCGCTCTTCCTCAAGGCCGAAGGCAGCGACTCATTTCTACAATGTCTCGAGTATAGCGTTGCCGAATAGAAAAGGGCATCACTTTTATTCCAGTGGACTGTGAGATTATTCCAATGGGCTGGAGAATTATTCCAATGGGCTGGGGAATTATTCCAATGGGCTGGGGAATTATTCCAATGGACTGGAGAATTATTCCAATGGACTGGAGAAATTTTGTGGAAAACGTGTTGAAAAGTTTGGGTAAAAAAAATGAAAAATAAATTTGGAAATACCGAAAAGAGGGGGCATATACGGCGGAATGAGAATGAAAACTTTTTTATTGTTTTTTTCTCCCCTATGTTTGCAGGGAGTTTTGCAGACAAAAAGGGCTTTTTTTAGAGCGTAGCTCTTTTAACAGACATAAGCCGAGGTGTTATTCACACAGAGCGAGGTGGAGAAGTAGAAAGAACTCATATAATGACGGTTTTACGTTTCGACCTAATGTGGATTATAGCCTTCAAAATGTGGAAAACGTGTGAATAATAATGGAGAAAGTGTGGATACGAAACAGCAAAATTTTTCTATCATTTTTTTTCAACACTTTCCACAGACTATCATCATCATCATGAAGTTTTCTTTTTAAAAAATTAAAAAGGATGTATATTATATCGTGTGAAAACAGGGATAATCGATAAGCGGGCTATCGACTATGAACTACGATCTATAAAAGGATTCGTCAGTTGATGATGGTGATTTTGGTGGCGATGCCTTCGCGGCCCTGGGCATCGGTGGCGAGGACGAAATAGACGCCTGTGGCGACGCGACGGCCTGTGGGGTCTTGTCCGTTCCAGGTGTAGCTGCCTCCGAGGCTGGTGCCTGCGTTCACGAGGTGTCCGTCGGTAGCGACGATGCGCACCTGCGTGTCGGCTTTAAGGCCGACGATGGTGATGGGGCCCTCGTAGTCGGGGCTGACGGGATTTGGAAAGGCATAGACGGCAGACTTTTCATAGTGGTCGGCGCCTCGGGTGGCATCGGCACGGAACGAGACGAGGCCTGCGGCTGTGGCGATGAATACCTCGCCCGTGCTGCCCTTGATGGCGATGTCCTTGATGTTGTCCGAGGGAAGGGGGCTGTCGGCAGCCGTGAAGTGATGGATGGTCTCCATGCCGTCGGCGCTGATGAGGTAGAGGCCGTTGTTCTGTGTGCCTATCCACTTGCGGTTGGCGTCGTCGATGGCGATGCAGGTGGTATAGACGCCGTCGAGGAGGTAGTCGGCGTAGTTGGTGCCGTCGTTGCGCGGAATCTTCAGCTTGGTGAAGGTAAACGTGGGGCTGAAGTATTCGGTGGGGTTGGGAATGAGGTATGGGCCTTGGTTAGTGAGCACCCAGATGGTGCCGTCGTGATCCTCGGCGATGTCGTAGATGTAGTCGAGGGTGGTTGAAGTGCCGTCCTGGTCGATGAAGTGGGTAGAGATGATGCGTGTGCGGTCGTCGGAGGTGTCGAGGGGTGTGCCTCCGTCGTCGATGCAGAAGAGGCTTGTCTCGACGCGCATGACGACAATCCACGTCAGGCCGTGGGACGAGAAGAGGATGTCGGTCACGGTCTCCTGTTCGCGAAGGTCTTCGTAATAGAGCGGATGGATGGTGCCGTCGGGGGTGATGACCTTGACGGGTGACTGTGAATGGCAGTTAGTGAGCCAGAGATTGCCTGCGGCGTCGTACTTCAGGCGGCTGATGCGGGTGTAGTGCGGACGGTCCTCGAGGGTGGTCTCGAGCAGGCTGTTCGAACTGTTGATGTTGCTGACGTAACGGCCGTTGCGGAACTCGTAGATGCCTTGTCCGAACGACGATACGAAATGATGGGTGGGGTCGGTAGGGTCCTCGGCGATGCAGGTGGCGTTACGGTAGCCGTATTTGATGCCCGTAGCCTCGGCGATGCCCTCTTCCTGGAAGTGGTGCCAGCCATCGTCGTCGAGCATGGCAACTGTGCCTGGATAGGCGGTGGTGCCGAAGTAGTCGAGACAGCCGCCTGCGACGAGCAGATGTTCGTCGGGGGTGAAGGTGATATAGTCGCAGTAGTTGCGTAAGGGGCTGTCGGGGATGAGTGAGGGTACGGCTAGAGTGAGCTGTCCGCCTTGTTCTTCGAATCCTTGCAGTCCGTCGGTTCCTGAAGCTGCCCACCAGCGGTCGGCGGCATAGGTGAGGCTGACGATGCCTGCGGGGAGGGCGAAGGTCTGCGGGGCGCTGGTAAGGGACGAAAAGATGAGAACTGTGTTGTCGTCGCGCCAGGCGAAGAGACGCTTGTCGTTCACGGTGAGGCGGGTGAAGGTGCCTTCGGCCAAGCGTGTGAGGGTGTTGTCGGCTTTAATGGTCCATATACCGCCCGAGGGACGGACGGCGACGTACTGCCCGTCGAAGCTGATGACCTGCGAGAAATAGACGTCGTTGAGCGTCTTCCACGCGGCGGGGTCGAGGAGGTTCTCGCTCGTGTTGCCTATGCGCACGCCATTGTAGGTAGTGGCAAGGATGGATCCTGAGGCAGCGGCACAGCTGACGACATCGTCGCCCATGCGGTAGGTGTTGGCAAACTCCTGTTTCTTCAAATTGAGTACGACGAGCCCGAAGGTGGTGGTGAGGTAGGCGTAGCTGCCGCTGATAGTGACGTCACGGATGACGGGGTCGAAGGTTGACTTCTGGTAGTAGTCGGGCAGGTTGACGACGGTTTCGTCGGGGTAGAGCAGGTCTATGTTGGCGTTCTGATAGACGATGAGAAGCAGGTTCTCGGCGTCGCATAGGCGCATGTACTGTATGCCTTGATCGCTGAGCTGCGTACACTTGTTGTAGATTTCAACGTAACTGTCGGCAGGATTGTAGGAATAGAGCGAGCCGTCGCTTACCACCCACACCTTTCCTCCGAGGGTGGCGCAGTCCGTAGCGTTGTGATAGGCAAAATGGGCCTGCCACTCCCCTACTGCCATCTGGGCTGAAAGGAACGAAAAATGAAGAAGAAACAAGGCAGCAAGAGCAAACAAGCGTGTTTGTTTTGCTGAATGGCGTTGTTTGAAAACTAAGTTAATCTTCATCATTTTTCATTATTCTAAATTGAGCCGTTCTTTACTGTTTCTTCAGAAACTCGACGAGCTTTTCAACGGCTCTGGCGCGGTGGCTTATTTCGTTCTTCTCGTCGCCCATCTCAGCAAAAGTTTCGTTGAAGCCGTCGGGCACGAAGATGGGGTCGTAGCCGAATCCTGCCGTTCCGCGAGGCTCTGCGAGGAGGGTACCCTTCACGATTCCTTCGAAGAAAAGGGTGTCGCTGCCTAATAATAACGCAATAACGGTACGAAATTGTGCGTGACGGTCGGTTTTTCCTTGCATTTTTAACAAAAGTTTGGCCATATTGGCCTTGGAATCGTGGCCAGGACCTGCGTAGCGTGCTGAGTAGATGCCAGGTTCGCCACCCAGGGCATCGACTTCGAGCCCCGTGTCGTCGGCAAAACAGTCGAGTCCGAAGTGCTCTTTGACGTATTGGGCCTTCTGCAGGGCATTGCCTTGCAACGAGTCGGCCGTTTCGGGAATGTCAACGTCGCAGCCTATGTCTGAGAGCGAGAGCAGTTCGTAGTCGGCAGGGAGCATGGCCGACACCTCCTGCAGCTTGTGTGCGTTGTTGGTAGCAAAGACGAGTTTCATAGCAAAGAGAAGAGAGAGTGTGTGACGATGGTTATCCTTTTGCGCGACCTTTGATTTTGTCGAATCCATTGCCATAGACGCCCTTCACGTAGGCCATCGAGACGAAGGCTTCGGGGTCAATCTGTTTGATGCCGTTGAGCAGGAAGGGCATCTCGCGCTTGCGGGCAAGGACGAAGAGGACGTCGTGCTCGTCCTTGCTGTACCAGCCTATGGCGTTGAGGACGGTGACGCCGCGATGACCCTGATGGGTGATGAACTCGGCCAGCTCCTGGTGCTTGTTGTGTGAGATGATGAAGAGCTGGACGCTCTGGCGCGTGGTGTTGATGTAATAGTCGAGCATGACGCTCATGATGAGCAGGGCGACGTAGCCGAAGAGGACGCGACGGATGTCGTGGAAAACGAGATAGTTGCACGAGATAATCAAGATGTCGCTGAGCATGATGAGGGTGCCGAACGAGATGTCGCGATACTTGTTGATGATGGCTGCGATGATGTCCGTGCCGCCCGTGCTGCCGCCGTTGACGAAGCAGATGCCGAGGCCAAGTCCGCAGAGGCATGCGCCGAGGACACACGACATGAAGTTTTCGCCTTCGCCCAGTAGGTAGGGGTTGGCGAGACCGCCCATCACGCTCTTGCCCACCTGCAATAGCAGGGTGAGCATGACGACGCCGAAGATGGTCTTCGTGCAGAACCTCCAGCCAAGAATCTTCAGAGCGAAGATGAGCAGGATGCTGTTGAGGACGAAATAGGTGAGCTGGATGGGGATGCCGCCGTCGGTAGCAAAGTCGAGCAGGGCGGCGATACCCGTCACACCTCCCAGCGTGACGCCATAAGGGAGCATGAAGGCCGTCCAGCCCACGGCATAGCAGACAAGACCGATGAGGATGACGGCATACTGCTGGACTTCATGCAGCAGATACTTGCGGGAAATGTTCGCTTTCATTTTGAAACTTCAGGTTTTAGGGGATAAGCTACCGATGTAATTTTAGAAACTTTGCTCTTTTCGTATTGTCAGTCTATCCGACGACGATGTTAACGATTTTGCGGGGGACGATGATGACTTTGCGGATGGTCTTGCCGTCGAGCCATTTTCTGGACTGCTCGTTGGCGATGACGGTCTCCTCGATGGTCTTGTTGTCCATATCGACAGGGAGGTCGAGGGTGTAGCGCATCTTGCCGTTGAACGAGACGGAGTAGGTGACGTTACTCTCCTTGAGATATTCTTCGTCGTACCCCGGCCATTCAGCGTCGCAGACGCTACCCTTGAAGCCCAGCAGGCTGTGGAGTTCCTCGGCGATGTGGGGAGCGAAGGGGGTGATGGCGAGGACGACGTCGGACAGGATGGCACGCTTGTTGCACTTCAGCTGGGCCAGCTCGTTGACGCAAATCATGAAGGCGCTGATGGAGGTGTTGTACGAGAAGACCTCGATATCCTGCGTAACCTTCTTGAGCAGTTTGTGGAGGCTCTTGAGTTCGTCCTTGGTGGGGGCGTCGTCGCTGACGCAGAAGTTGCCGTTAGCGTCGAAGAAGAGGTTCCAGAACTTCTTGAGGAAGCGGAAACAGCCGTCGATGCCGTTGGTGTCCCAGGGCTTGCTCTGCTCGACGGGGCCGAGGAACATCTCGTACATGCGGAGCGTGTCGGCGCCGTATCGTTCGACAATGAAATCGGGGTTGACGACGTTGTACATCGACTTGGACATCTTCTCGACAGCCCACCCGCAGATGTATTTGCCGTCCTCGAGGATGAACTCGCAGTCGTTGTACTCGGGGCGCCAGGCGCGGAAGGCCTCGGTGTCGAGCACGTCGGCCGAGACGATGTTGACATCGACGTGGATGGGCGTGACGTCGTACTGCTTACGCAGGCCGTAGGAGACGAACGTGTTGGTGTCCTTGATGCGATAGACGAAGTTGCTGCGGCCCTGTATCATGCCTTGGTTGACAAGTTTCTGGAAGGGCTCTTCGGTGACGCTCCAGCCGTAGTCGTGTAGGAACTTGTTCCAGAAGCGGCTGTAGATGAGGTGGCCTGTGGCGTGCTCGGTGCCGCCGACATAGAGGTCTACGTTACGCCAGTAGTTGTCGTTTTCGGTCGAGACGAGCGCCTTGTCGTTGTGCGGGTCCATGTAGCGGAGGTAGTAGGCCGACGAGCCCGCGAAACCTGGCATGGTGTTCAGTTCGATGGGGAAGACGGTCTTGTTGTCGATGAGGCTGTTAGCGACGACCTTATTAGCGGTGGTGTCCCACGCCCAGACGTCGGCATGTCCGAGGGGCGGCTCGCCTGCCTCGGTGGGCTTGAAGTCCTTCACTTCGGGCAGCTCAAGCGGCAGGCACGACTCGGGAATCAGATAGGGCATCCCGCCCTTGTAATAGACGGGGAAAGGCTCGCCCCAATAGCGCTGGCGGCTGAAGATGGCGTCGCGCAGACGGTAGTTGACCTTGACCTTGCCGATGCCTTTCTCGGCGATATATTTCTTCATGGCGGCGATGCTCTCCTTGACGGTGAGGCCGTTGAGGCTGATGTCGTCGTTGGCTGAGTTCATCATGATGCCCTCCTTGGCGTCGAAGCTCTCCTCGCTGACGTCGGCACCCTCGATGAGGGGGATGATGGGGAGGTTGAAGTGGCGTGCGAAGGCATAGTCGCGGCTGTCGTGGGCAGGCACGGCCATGATGGCGCCCGTGCCGTAGCCAGCCAGCACATAGTCGCTAATCCAGACGGGGATGGCCTCGTGTGTGATGGGGTTGATGGCATACGAGCCTGAGAAGACGCCCGTCACCTTCTTGTCGGCGATGCGCTCGCGCTCGGTGCGCTTCTTGGTGGCTTCGAGATAGGCTTCGACGGCCTCCTTCTGGGCGGGGGTGGTGAGCTGGGAAACGAGTTCGCTTTCAGGGGCAAGCACCATGAACGTGACGCCGAAGATGGTATCGGCACGGGTGGTGAAGATAGTGAACTCCACATCGCTGTCCTTGACCTTGAACACCATCTCGGCACCTTCTGAGCGACCTATCCAGTTGCGCTGGGTCTCTTTAAGTGAGTCGGTCCAGTCGATGGTTTCCAGTCCGTCAAGCAGGTGCTGGGCATAGGCGCTGACGCGCAGGCACCATTGCTTCATTTTTTTCTGTACAACGGGGAATCCGCCGCGCTCGCTCACGCCGTCCACGACCTCATCGTTGGCAAGGACCGTGCCGAGGGCGGGACACCAGTTGACCATCGTCTCGCCCAGATAGGCGATGCGGTAGTTCATCAGCACCTGCTGCTGACGGGCTTCGTCCCAGCTGTTCCATTCATCGGCGCTGAACGTGAGCGGTTCGCTCTGGGCGACGTCCAGGTTGGCGGTACCCTCCTTCTCGAAGTGGGCGATGAGCTTTTCGATGGGTGTGGCCTGCTGTGATTGGTTGCAATAGAAGCTGCCGAACATCTTCTGGAAGGCCCATTGTGTCCAATGGTAGTAGGCAGGGTCGCAGGTGCGCACCTCGCGGTCCCAGTCGAACGAGAAGCCTATTTTGTCGAGCTGCTCGCGATAGCGGGCAATGTTCTGGTTGGTGGTGATGGCGGGGTGCTGGCCCGTCTGAATGGCATACTGTTCGGCAGGCAGGCCGTAGGCGTCGTAGCCCATCGGGTTGAGGACGTTGAAGCCTTGCAGCCGTTTGTAGCGGGCGTAGATGTCGCTGGCGATGTAACCGAGGGGATGGCCCACGTGAAGTCCCGCGCCACTTGGATAGGGGAACATGTTGAGGACGTAGTATTTTGGTTTTGAGCCGTCTTCACGGACTTTATAGGTGTTGTGCTCCACCCAATACTGTTGCCACTTGCGTTCGATTTCTCTGAAGTTGTATTCCATATTGTTGACTGTTGATATTGTTCTTTTAAGAAATTGGCTGCAAAATTAGTGATTTTCCGAAAAAAATCATACCTTTGCCCTTCAAAATATAGGAAAAAAGATGGAAGTATCAGATACGTACCACGTTCACGAGCATACGGCGGTGGGGAATATACGGGTGGCTTTTTTCACCAACCTTGTCTTCACGCTGATTGAGCTGGTGGGCGGATGGCTGACAAACTCGATGGCCATTGTGGGCGAATCGTTCCACGACCTAGGCTGCACGCTGACGCTAGGCCTGTCGTGGATAATGGAGAAGAAGAACCACCAGCTGACGGGTGCCGTGCTGAATGCCGTCGTACTGACGGCCAGCTCCGTGGTAGTGGTGAGCGAGTGTGTACAGCGGCTGATGAACCCCGAGACGGTGGATGCCCGAGGGATGTTCTGGGTGGCGCTGGTCGGCATAGCCTTCAAGGGCTTTGCCGTGTGGCGGACGCATAGGAGCCATAGTGTCAACGAGAAGATGGTGTCGCTGCACCTGCTGGGCGATTGCCTGGGCTGGGGCGTGGTGCTGGTGAACAGCATCGTGCTGATGTTTGTCGATATTCCGTGGCTCGACTCCGTGCTCTCCATCCTCATCACGCTATATATCCTCTGCTCGGTGGTGTACAACCTCATCGTGGCACTTAAAAACCGTAAAAAGACCTTGACCTATGGCAGCTGAATTGAAAGAGACCCCGATGATAAGGCAGTTCCTTGACCTGAAGGCCAAGCACCCCGATGCCATCCTGCTGTTCCGCTGCGGTGACTTCTACGAGACGTACTCCACGGACGCCGTCGCGGCCAGCGAGATACTGGGCATCACCCTCACCCGCCGCAACAACGGCAAGAACGGAGCCATGCAGGCGCTGGAGATGGCGGGTTTCCCTCATCACGCACTCGACACTTATCTGCCCAAGCTCATCCGTGCAGGCAAGCGCGTGGCCATCTGCGACCAGCTTGAGGACCCCAAGCTGACTAAGAAACTCGTCAAACGCGGCATAACGGAGTTGGTGACGCCTGGCGTAACCATGTCCGACACCGTGCTCAACTACAAGGAAAACAACTTCCTCTGTGCCGTCCACTTCGGCAAGGGAGCCTGCGGCGTGGCGTTTCTGGACATCTCGACGGGCGAGTTCCTGACAGCTGAGGGGACGTATGAGTATGTGGAGAAGCTGATAGCGAACTTCGGGCCGAAGGAGGTGCTCTACCAGCGGGGGTTACGCGAACAGTTCGAAGGCGTTTTCGGCAGCAAGCTGTGTACGTTTGAGCTCGACGACTGGGTGTTCACCGAGCCGTTTGCCCGCGAGAAGTTGGTGAAACAGTTCCAGACGAAGAACCTCAAAGGCTTCGGCATTGAGCATCTGAAGAATGGCATCGTGGCCTCGGGGGCTGTGCTGCACTACCTGGACGTGACGCTCCACAGCAACGTCAAGCATATCACCCACATCTCGCGCATTGAGGAGGAGCGCTATGTCCGTCTTGACCGCTACACCATCCGCAACCTTGAGCTGCTGGCGCCTATGCACGAAGGTGGCGTCTCGCTGCTCGACGTCATCGACAGAACCATCAGCCCTATGGGCGGACGTCTGCTGCGTCGCTGGATAGCCTTCCCGCTGAAGGACGAGCGGGCCATCAACGCCCGCCTGGACGTGGTGGAGTGTTTCTTCCGCGAGCCTGACCTTCGTGAAGCGCTGGCCGAGCAGTTCCGTCAGGTGGGCGACCTGGAGCGCATCATCTCAAAGGTGTCCGTCGGACGGGTGTCGCCTCGCGAGGTGGTGCAGCTGAAGGTGGCGCTGACGGCGCTGGGGCCCGTGAAGGAGGCTTGCATGCAGTCTGAGAACGAACAGATACGCCGCTTTGGCGAACAGCTTGACGAGTGTGCCGCCATCAGGGACAGGATAGCCCGCGAGATTGTCCCCGACCCGCCGTTGGCCGTGAACCGCGGCAGCGTCATCAGCCGTGGCGTCAACCAGGAACTGGACGAGCTGCGCGACATCGCCTACAGCGGCAAGGACTACCTGCTGAAGATGCAGCAGCGCGAGATTGAGGCTACGGGCATCAGCAGCCTGAAGATTGCCTACAACAACGTGTTCGGCTACTACATCGAGGTGCGCAATACCTACAAGGACCTTGTGCCGCCCGAATGGATAAGGAAGCAGACTCTGGTGAACGCCGAGCGCTACATCACGCAGGAGCTGAAGGAGTACGAGGAGCGCATCCTCGGGGCTGAGGACAGGATACTGGCGCTTGAGACGCAGTTGTTTGCAGACCTGGTGGCGGCGCTGGGACAGTTTGTCCCTGCCATCCAGGCCGATGCCAACCTAGTGGCACAGCTGGACTGCCTGCTGGCGTTTGCGCAGGTGGCGCAGGAGAACAGGTATGTGCGCCCTGTCATCGACCAGAGCCTGACGCTGGACATCCGCCAGGGGCGCCATCCCGTCATCGAACGGCAGATGGCTGTCGGCGAGACCTACATCGCCAACGACGTGATGGTCGACAGCGAGCGGCAGCAGATTCTCATCATCACGGGCCCGAACATGGCGGGTAAGTCGGCGCTGCTACGCCAGACCGCCCTCATCACCCTGATGGCGCAGGTGGGGTGCTTCGTGCCTGCCGACGCGGCCCGCATCGGTCTGGTGGACAAAATCTTCACGCGTGTGGGTGCCAGCGACAACATCTCGCTCGGCGAGTCGACCTTCATGGTCGAGATGACGGAGGCAGCGGACATCCTGAACAACCTGTCGGAGCGCAGCCTGGTGCTGTTCGACGAGCTGGGGCGCGGCACCAGCACCTACGACGGCATCAGCATCGCCTGGGCCATTGTGGAGTATATTCACGAGTATGCCCGCGGCCACGCCCGAACCCTCTTTGCCACCCACTATCACGAGCTAAATGAAATGGCGCGTTCGTTCCCGCGCATTAGGAACTACAACGTGGCCGTCAAGGAGGTGGACAATAAGGTCATCTTCCTGCGAAAGCTGCAGGAGGGCGGCAGCGAACATTCGTTTGGCATCCACGTGGCCAGTATGGCGGGTATGCCGAAGAGCATCGTCAGGCGCGCCGAGCGCATCCTGAGGCAGATGGAGGAGAGCGCTGCGCAGAAGGGCGGCATCGCCAAGCCCGTCGAGGACCTGGCTGGTAGCCGCGAGGGGATGCAGATGAGCTTCTTCCAACTCGACGACCCCGTGCTCTGTCAGATTCGCGACGAGCTGCTGGGGCTTGACATCAACAACCTGACCCCCTTGGAAGCCCTCAACAAATTGGGCGAGATAAAGAAAATCCTCAAAGGCAAATAACCCCAGCCAATTGAGAAATTATAGGAACTATAGGCACTATAGGAACTATAGAAAAGCCCCCGCTTTATCCTGCTTTCGCAGCCTTCGCTTTCTTTTCAAAGATAGCGGGGTTGTCGGGCGTCTTCTTGTGCACGAAGCTATAGACGAGGAAGAAGATGCCCAGCAGGGCATAGGGTATGCTGAACCATTGTGCGCGGTCGCTGTTGACGGCGTCGGGGTTGCCGATGATGCGGAAGGCACCGCCCTTGCTGAACTCTACGAAGATGCGGAAGACGAAGATGCACGTCAGGCAGAAGCCGAAGTAGAAGCCCGTGCCTACGCGCTGGGGCTTCCTGCGGTATATCCACCAGCCGATGAAGAAGAGCATTAGGTAGGCGATGGCCTCGTAGAGCTGGCTGGGGTGGCGCGGCAGGTTGTCGACCTGGCTGAAGATGAAGCCCCAGTCTGAGCCTGTGGGGACGCCGATGATTTCGGAGTTCATCAGGTTGCCCAGGCGGATGGCGCAGCAGGTGGTGGGGGTGGCAATGGCGATGTTGTCGAGGACGCGCATCACCCCGATTTTGTACTTGCGGCAATAGAGCAGCAGGGCGATGATGAGTCCGATGGTGCCGCCGTGAGAGGCCAGGCCAGCATAGCCCGTCAGACGCGCGCCTGCAAACCCTTCGCCCGTGAACTTGACAGGCAGCAGCATCTCGACGAAGTGGGGGAACGAGCCGAGGTAGTAGGGCGCCTCGTAGATGAGGCAGTGGCCGACGCGGGCGCCGATGAGGATGCCCAGGAAGCAGTAGATGAAGAGGGGGTCGAAGAGGTCGTCGCGGATGCGCTGCTCCTTGTAGAGCTTGCGCACTATAAAGTAGGCAATCACCAGTCCCACAATCCACAGCAGGGCGTAGAAGCGGACAAAGCCTATCTTGACGGGAGGATTCCAGACGATGGAGGATAATAGTTCACAATTCATAATGGATGTTTTTTGGGAGTTCAGGAGTACAGGAGTTCAGGAGTTCAGACAAATGTCCTTCCGCATGGTCGTTAAACATTAAACGTTAAACGTTAAACGAAAACTCTTAACTAACTGTCTCAGACGTTGAAGCGGAAGTGCATAATGTCGCCGTCCTGGACGACGTAGTCCTTGCCTTCGACGCCCATTTTGCCTGCCTCGCGGACGGCGGCTTCGGAGCCGTAGTGGATGTAGTCGTCGTATTTGATGACCTCGGCGCGGATGAAGCCTTTCTCGAAGTCGGTGTGGATGACGCCCGCGCACTGGGGTGCTTTCCAGCCGCGACGGTAGGTCCACGCCTTGACCTCCATCGGTCCCGCGGTGATGAAGGTCTCGAGGCCCAGCAGGCTGAAGGCAGCCTTGATGAGGCGGTTGACGCCCGACTCCTGCAGGCCCACCTCTTCGAGGAACATCTGGCGGTCGTCGTAGCTGTCGAGCTCGGCGATGTCGGCTTCGGTCTTGGCGGCGAGGACAAGCACTTCGGCGGGTTCGCCTGCCACTGCCTGGCGCACGGCATCGACATAGGCGTTGCCCGTGACGGCTGAGGCTTCGTCGACGTTGCAGACGTAGAGGACGGGCTTGGCTGTGAGCAGGAAGAGGTCGTGGGCGGCGCGCTGTTCGTCGCGTGTGTCGAAGGTGACGCTGCGTGCGCTTTCGCCCCGCGAGAGGGCGTCGTGGTAGCGGCGCAGGACGTCCAGCTGCAGTTTGGCCTGTTTGTCGCCGCCCGTAGTGGCTTGTTTCTCAACGCGGCTGATGCGCTGCTCGATGGTCTCGAGGTCTTTGATTTGCAGTTCGGCGTCGATGATTTCCTTGTCGCGGACGGGGTTGACGGTGCCGTCGACGTGGGTGACGTTGTCGTCGTCGAAGCAGCGGAGGACGTGGATGATGGCGTCGCACTCGCGTATGTTGCCAAGGAACTTATTGCCGAGTCCCTCGCCTTTCGAGGCGCCCTTGACGAGGCCTGCGATGTCGACAATCTCGACGGTGGCGGGCACGATGCGCCCTGGGTGGACGAGCTCGGCGAGGCGGTTAAGCCTTTCGTCGGGCACGGTGATGACGCCGACGTTGGGCTCGATGGTACAGAAGGGGAAGTTGGCTGCCTGAGCCTTTGCGCTCGACAGGCAGTTGAAAAGCGTTGACTTGCCGACGTTGGGCAGTCCCACGATGCCGCATTGAAGAGACATATTTATTTGCTATTTGACGATTTACTATTTACTGTTTTGGCTGCGCACGAGGGGAATGCGATTGCAAAGGTAGGGAAAAAAAATGAAGATTGAAGTTTGAAGGTTGAAAATTTAAAAAAAAGCCGCCCCTCTTCTCCTGAAGGGGGGGCTTATTACCTCCGCTCGCGCTCCCTTCCCTTTAGGGGAGGGCTGGGGTGAGGCTTCGGGTTGGGGGTAGGCTTTTTTTTTACTTCACTTCGATGACGCGGTGGAGCTTTTCGGGGGCCACGGGGGCCTTCTTGGGCAGGGTGACGGTGAGGATGCCGTCGCTCATCGAGGCGTTGATGGCTTCCACGTCGGCGTCGTCGGGCAGGGTGAAGCGCTGTTCGAAGCGGTTGTACCAGAACTCGCGGCGGAGCCAGCCTTCGTTGTTGTCGGCTTTACGGTCGAGGTGTTGCTCCTTGTCGGCTTTCTTGTCGTCGAGGTGTTCCTTCTCGGCTTTGATGACCAGGGTGTCGTCGTCTTCGACGCGGAGGTTGATGTGGTCCTTCGTCATACCAGGCACGGCGAGTTCGAGCTTATACTCCTTGTCGGTCTCGCTGACGTTCATCTTGGGGATGAAGTCGCCGTAGTGTTGTTCGCTGGTTGCGGGCCAGACGGTGTTGAACCAGTCGTTCAGGATGCTGGGCATCCACGTGTCGTCTCTGTAATCTCTGTACGCGCAGTTGCGCGGGGTTCTTGCTAAAAGTGTCATAGTTGTAATTTTTTATAGGTTGAACATGTTTTGAATTTCTTTTCTTTGGGGCTGGGCAGGATGTCCCGTTTCCGTTCGTTCCCGTTTTCCGAACCTCTTTCGTTGATCTTAATCGCAAACCTCGTGCCCCTCCCCACCCTGTCAGTGCTTTTTAACACGTCGCAAACTTTCTTCACACTTTTCCTCACTTTTTTAACGTCTTCTTCCTTATCGTCTTTTCATTGGCTGTCAAATTGTCACTAAAGATCTTTAGAAAAACTGTAATTTTGTCAGTATAAAGCTGTTTCCCCATTCGCTTCTTCAAATTTTTGCCTCGCCTTCACCCATCGTACTGCTTCTCCTCTTTATTTAAAAAGGTATTTCCTCCTTGAAGCCAACGCTTATCCCGAAATATGTATTAGATGTTACTAAACTGAATAGCGAATGTCCTACGGCGATGTTTAACAACTGTATTGTTAAGTTTGTTTCCAGCGTTTACATAGATTCACCATATGCCGTCGCTATAAGTTACCGCAAAAGAATGTTGTGTTATATGGATTAGAAACCTTGAAGTGAACCCTTTAGAGAAACGTTATACACTTTCAACGATTAATGATCAGGACAAAAAATCCGGTCTGTGATCTTTTTTTGTCACATCGTTCGTTTTTTTCCGAAGATAATCGCTACCTTTGCAACTGCATTCATACGTTCATTTTTTCATTTTCATTACTCGTTTTATGAAACGGTACATATTCCCTACCCTGCTGTTTGTAGTTGTCGTGCTGGCGTCGTGCCAGCGTGACGAACGGTCGGCTGGTCCTCGGCTGACGCCCGTCAGCTTTGCCGACGTCACCATCGACGATGCCTTCTGGGCTCCTCGTCTCCGCGCCCATAAGGACGTCACCATCCCCGTCTGCATCGACCAGATTGAGCGCCAGACGGGGCGCATCCGCAACTTCCAGAACGCCGCCCAGGGCTCGGGGCAGCACAGCGGCATCTTCTTCGACGACTCGGACGTCTATAAAGCCCTCGAGGGTATGGCGTACAGCCTGCAGAACAACCCCGACTCGGCGCTCGAGGCGAAGTGCGACGAGTGGATAGACCTCTTCGCCGCCGCGCAGCAGCCCGACGGCTACCTCGACACCTACTTCATCCTCGCCGCGCCCGACCGCCGATGGACCAATATGGACCTTCACGAGATGTACTGCGCGGGCCACCTCATCGAGGCTGCCGTCGCCTACTATAAGGTGACGGGCAAGCGGCGCCTGCTCGACGTCGCCGAACGGGTCGTCGCCCACATAATGACCGTCTTCGGGCCCGACAAGCGCCACTGGGTGCCCGGGCACGAGGAGATTGAGCTGGCGCTCGTCAAGCTCTACGACGTCACCGCCAATGCCGACTACCTGCACTTTGCCGACTGGCTGCTCTCGGAGCGGGGGCACGGTCACGGCAGCTACGGCACGCCCGACCGCCCCTGGCCCGCTGCCTACTACCAGGACGACGTTCCCGTGCGCGATATGACCACCATCACGGGCCACGCCGTGCGCTCGATGTACCTCTTCTGCGGAATGGCTGACGTGGCGGCACACACCGCCGACCAGGGCTATCGCGACGCCCTCGACCGCGTGTGGGACGTGGTCGTCAACCGTAACATGTACATCACGGGCGGCATCGGACAGACCGCCTCGAACGAGGGCTTCACCACCGACTACAGCCTGCCCAACCGCGACGCCTACTGCGAGACCTGCGCCTCGGTCGGTATGGTGCTCTGGAACTGGCGGATGAACCTCGCCACGGGCGACGCCAAGTATGCCGACGTGCTTGAGCGTGCCCTCTACAACGGCGCCCTGGCGGGTGTCAGCCTGGGGGGCGACCGCTTCTTCTACGTCAACCCCCTCGAGAGCGACGGCACTCACCACCGCCAGCCCTGGTACGGCTGCGCCTGCTGCCCCAGCCAGATTTGCCGCTTCCTCCCCTCCATAGGCAACTACATCTACGCCCTCTCCGACCGCGCCCTCTGGGTCAACCTCTTCATCGGCAACTCCTCGCCCTACGCCACCATCGCCACCAGCTATCCGTGGAGCGGCGACGTCGAGCTCACCCTCGGACCCTCAGCCGAGGGGAAGAAGGAAATCCGCATCCGCATACCCGAGTGGAACACCCAGCCCGACGGTCTCTACACCGCTACCCTACCCTCGTCCGTCAACAGCGCCAACAGCTTCACCATCAGCGCCTCGCGTTCCATCAAGACACGCGTTGAGGACGGCTACCTCGTGGTCCGTCCCGCCCGTGGCATCTGGGGCGAAGGCGACCAGCTCAACCTCCACCTCGATATGCCCGTCACCCTTGTGGCTGCCGACGACCGCGTGAAGGAGGACGAAGGCTGCCGCGCCGTACAGTGCGGACCCATCGTCTATGCTATGGAGGCTCTCGACAACCCCACCAACTATGCCGACGCCCGCCTGACGCCCGACACGCAGTTCCACACCGCCTACGACCCCTTCTTCCTGGGCGGCACCCAGTTCGTACTCGCCACCACACCCACCACCAGCTACACCCTCATCCCCTATTACGCCTGGGACAACCGCCAGCCCTCGTCTATGCGCGTCTGGATACCGTGGGAGTGAAGAGCCGACTTTGTCGGCGGTTTATTCTACCTTCGGCAGGGTTTAGTTCGGCTTTGCCGAGGTTTATTGCCGACTTTGTCAGCGGTTTAAGTAAACCGATTTTGCAACGCAAAATCACTAAACCGTTTTTGTTTCAAACAAAAACACTAAACCTTTTTTGCAACGCAAAAAAAATAAACGGATTTTGCTCTTGCAAAATCATTAAATCGCTCAGTGCGCTTCCAGCCAGTTGCTGCCCCAGCCGCAGTCGGCAATCAGGGGGACACGCAGGCTGACGGCACCCTCCATCGCCTCGCGCACCACCTGTTCGACCCGCTCGCGTTCGTCGGGCAGGACGCTGAAGTTCAGTTCGTCGTGCACCTGAAGTATCATTTTCGACCGTAGCCCCTCGTCCCGGAACCGCTGCCAGACCCTGTTCATAGCCACCTTGATGATGTCCGCCGCCGAGCCCTGTATGGGCGCGTTGATGGCGTTGCGCTCGGCATAGCCCCGCACGTTGGCGTTGTGGCTGTTGATGTCGGGCAGGTAGCGACGGCGGTGGAACAGCGTCTCCACATAACCCTGCTCGCGCGCGCGGCGGATGCTCTCGTCCATATAGCGCTGAACGTCGGGATAGGTCGCAAAATAGCTGTCGATGAGCTCCCTGGCTTCGGTGCGGCTCACGCCCATACGCTCGGCAAGCCCGAAGGCGCTGATGCCGTAGATGATGCCGAAGTTGGCGGTCTTAGCCCGCGAACGCTCGTCGCGCGTCACCTCCTCAATCGGCTTGTGGAACACCCTGGCTGCCGTGGCAGCGTGGATGTCTGCTCCCTCGCGGAACGCCTCTATCAACCCCGCGTCGCCGCTCAGATGAGCCATCAGGCGAAGCTCAATCTGCGAATAGTCCGCCGAGAAGAACAGACACCCCTCGTCGGGGATGAACGCGCGGCGTATCTCCCGACCGTCGTCGTCGCGCACAGGGATGTTCTGAAGGTTCGGGTTCGACGACGACAGACGTCCCGTCGCCGTCACCGCCTGGTTGAACGACGTGTGGATATGCCCCGTACGCGGATTGATGAGCGCCGGCAGCGGCTCGACATACGTGCCGATGAGCTTCTTCAGCCCTCGGTGGTCAAGGATTTTACCCACTATCGGATGGCGGCTGCGCAGGCTCTCCAGCTCCTCCTCCGACGTCACATACTGCCCCGTCTTCGTCCGCTTAGGCTTATCCTTTATCTTCAGCTGACCGAACAGCACCTCGCCTACCTGCCGCGGCGACGCGATGTTGAAGTCCGTACCCGCCAGCTGGTGTATCTCGTCCTCGAGCTGCACCATACGGTCGGTGAAGTGCCGTCGCGTCTCAGCCAGTGCCGCCGTATCGACGCGCACCCCCCACAGCTCCATCGCCGCCAGCACCCGCACCAGCGGCATCTCAACCTCGCTGAACAGCTCCCAGACACCCTGCCTGTGCAGCTCACCCTCCAGCACGTGCCACAGGCGAAGCGTCACGTCCGCATCCTCGCACGCATAGTCGCACACCAGGGCAGGGGAGAGGTCGCGCATCGACCGCTGACCCTTCCCCTTCGCGCCGATGAGCTCCTCGATGCGGATGGTCCGATAGCCCAGCAGCGTCTCAGCCATATAGTCCATCCCGTGATGAAGCTCGGGCTGCAGCACATAGTGCGCCACCATCGTATCGACCAGCGTCCCGCCAAGCTCCACGCCATAGCGGCTCATCACCATCAGGTCGTACTTGATGTTCTGACCCACCTTCACCGACCGACGGTCGCGGAGTAGGGGAGCCATCTCGTCAACCACCGCCTGCGCTTCACGCTCGTCGGCAGGCACGGGCACATACCACGCCTCGCCTTCCCGCCGACAGAAGCTCATCCCCACCAGATGGGCGTCGATGGCACTCACGCTGTCCGTCTCCGTGTCGAAGGCAAAAATGTCCGCGTCACCGAAAAATTGCAAAATTGCGGTTCTTTTCTCCTCGGTGTCAGCTAGTTGGTAATTGTGCTTCCAGCTCTCTAACCCGCTGAGATTTGAAAAAAATACGTCGCCCGTCCCCGTCCCCGCAATTTTTTCAGCCTCAACAGTCATTTCCGCGCTTCCGC
Organism: Bacteroidaceae bacterium; assembly: GCA_024697785.1. Taxonomy (GTDB): domain Bacteria; phylum Bacteroidota; class Bacteroidia; order Bacteroidales; family Bacteroidaceae; genus UBA1189. The sequence goes on from JAILEU010000185.1 coordinate 28,847, forward strand.
CAGCCTTATGACCTTCTCCTTCTCCGTCCCTCTTATGACCTTCCCCTCCGTCAGTCCTTCCTTCCCGTTTATCCACTCCTTCCAGCCCTTCCGTCCCGAACAGCGACAACATCCCGCCCGCCGCTTGACGGTGAACGGAGTGAACGGGTGAACGCTTATCCTTTTCCGTTTCGTCCGTCATCTTCTCCGTCATTCCTTTCAATAAGCTTCGGAACTCAAGCTCGCCGTACACCTCCCGCAACCGCTCGCCGTCGGGCTCCTCGCGTTTCAGCGCATCGAGGTCCAGTTCGATGGGCACGTCGCGGCGTATCGTCGCCAGGTAGCGGCTCAGCCGTATCTGCTCGGTGTTCGCGCGTACCTTTTCCTGTAGCGCCCCCTTCAGCTCGTCCGTCCGCGACAGCAGACCCTCCACCGACCCGAACTGGGCAATCAGCTTCTGCGCTGTCTTCTCGCCCACGCCAGGACAGCCAGGGATGTTGTCCGACGAGTCGCCCATCAGTCCCAGCAGGTCTATCATCTGGGCAGGGTAGGAGAGACCCCACCGCTCGCACACCTTCGTGGGCGTCAGCACCTCGTCTGGCTTGTCGCCCGTACGCGGACGGTAGATGTTCACCCGCTCCGTCACCAGCTGCGCATAGTCCTTGTCGGGCGTCATCATATAGCAGAAAATGCCCTTTTCATCGGCTTTCCCAGCCAGCGTGCCTATGACGTCGTCTGCCTCGTAGCCCGCCACCTCAAGGATGGGGATGCGGTAGGCGCTGATAATCTCCTTGATATACGGCACAGCCTTGCGGATGTCCTCGGGCGTCTCCTCGCGCTGTGCCTTGTAGGCGGGATACATCTCGTGGCGGAACGTGCCGCCCGCAGGGTCGAAGGCTACGCCGATGTGCGTCGGCGACTCTTTCTTCAACACTTCCTCAAGGGTGTTCACAAAGCCGAAGACGGCTGACGTGTTCATTCCCTTTGAGTTATAGCGGGGCGAACGTATCAGGGCGTAGTAAGCACGGAAGATGAGCGCATAGGCGTCTAAAAGGAACAGTTTCTCCATATTCAATAATTTTTGCGGTAAAATTACGAAAAATTATTATATCTTCCAATTATTTCTTACTTTTGCACATCGAAAAAGCAGGCAATGACCCCATTTGAAGCCATAGTAAGCCCCATTGAGCAGGAGTACCGACTATTCCAGTCGCTCTACGCCGAGTTTGCCGTCACCGACAATCCGCTCCTGCGCGAAGTGCTCAATCACATCGTCCACAAGAAGGGCAAGCAGATGCGCCCCATCCTCACCTTCCTTTTTGCCAAATTGTTCGGTGAAATCGGCGATTCTACCTACAACTCTGCTCTCTCGCTCGAGCTCATCCACACCGCCAGCCTGGTGCACGACGACGTCATCGACGACAGCTCCGTCCGCCGCGGACAGCCCTCCGTCAACGCCTCCTTCGGCAACAAGGTTGCCGTCCTTTCGGGCGACTATCTCTCTGCCCTGAGTATGCTCTATATGGCTCGTACCGACAACGCACAGATGGCTCGCGTGGTGGGGCAGCTGGCGCAGACGCTCTCCGACGGCGAGCTCTTCCAGCTCTTCGAAAGCCGCGAGAATGTCGTCTCCGAGGACATCTATTACCACATCATCAAGAAGAAGACCGCCGCCCTCTTCTCCGCCTGTGCCAGGCTGGGCGCCATCTCTGCTGACGCCAGTCCCGACGACGTCGAAATAGCAGCCAGAATCGGCGAATCCATCGGCCTTTGTTTCCAGATTCGTGACGACATCTTCGACTATTCTGATTCAACCGCCACCATCGGCAAACCCACAGGCAGCGATATGCGCGAGGGTAAGCTGACGCTCCCCATCATCTATGCCATTCGCAACTTCGGTACGGACGAGATGAACAGTATGATAACACGCCTAAAAGCTGGTGAACTCTCTGACGACGAGATTCATAGACTCATCAACTTTGCCATCGAGAACGGCGGCGTCGACTATGCCGAACAGGTTATGGATGGCTATCGGCAAAAGGTGCTTGCCCTGCTCGCCAACTACGACAATAAAGTAGTAGTGGATGCCATAGTCGCTTATCTTGACTACGCCATCCACCGCCAGAACTAACTTCTAATCAGAAAAACTTCACGTTTTCACCGACGATTTCCGACAGCAGCAGGTTGGCCAGTCGGCTTGTGCCCAGTCGGAACCACTGGTTGCTCAGCCACTCATCGCCCAGCACCTCTTTGACAATGGTGTAGTACACGACGGCGTCTCTCACGCTGTTAATGCCGCCAGCGGGCTTGAAGCCCACCTTCCGACCCGTCTGAGTGTAGTATTCCTTGATAGCTTGGCACATCACGTAGGCTGCCTCGGGGGTGGCGGCTGGCTCTTGCTTGCCCGTCGAGGTCTTGATGAAGTCCGCGCCGCTGTACATGCTCAGCAGCGATGCTTTCTTGATGTTGGCGCAGCTGCCCAGCGCTCCTGTTTCAAGGATGACCTTCATATGGTGTTCGCCGCACGTCTCCTTCAATTCACTGATTTCATCGCACATTCCTTCGTAGTCGCCGCTCAGGAATTTGCCCACGCTGATGACGATGTCTATCTCCGTAGCGCCGTCCTTCAGCGCAAGCGCCGTCTCTGCCACCTTTATCTCGGGGAAGGTCTGTGACGAGGGAAATCCTGCCGACACGCAGGCTATGCCCACCTCTTCAACTTCGAGTGACTGGCTGACAATCTGTGCAAAACACGGATAGACGCAGATGGCTGCCACGGGCTTCAGGTCAGGATAGGCGTCTTCGAAGGCGTTCACGCGCTCCGTGAACTTCAGCACGCTCTCTTCACTGTCGGTAGTTTTCAGCGTCGTCAGGTCGATGCAGTTGAACAGCAGTTTCTTAACGTCGAGCGTGTCGTTCTCGGGCACTTTTTCGGCTACGAGCTTAGCGACTGCTGCCTTTACGCTTTCGTCGCTCACGTTCGTGTCGTACTTAGCCAGCATCTCTTCATACTTGCTGCTTTCGCCATACGCCTGTGCACCTTCCGTGCTCTCCGTTCCACGTTCGTCGTGGATGATGTTGAGTTTGTTTTCCATTGTTTTTAATAAATTATGAGGTTATTGACTTATTTCAACTATTGTCCTGTACAAATCCCACAATTCCCATCTATTCCCATAATTCCCATTACTCACATTTACTCCCAATCTTATTCAATTTCGGGTTATGAATATGCCTCTCTTTGTCGCGGTTGGTTTTCTTTTCAATGGTCTTCCTCCAGGCGTTGGTGAGGTCCACGCCCGTCTGATTGGCAAGACATGCCAGAATCCACAGGATATCCGCCATTTCATCGGATAAATTGGCTGTTTCGCCCTCCTTGAACGACTGCTCGCCATACACCCGCGCCATCACCCTTGCCAGTTCTCCGACCTCCTCTGTCAGGATGGTCATGTTCGTCAGCTCGTTGAAGTAGCGTACTCCGTACGTGTGTATCCACTCGTCTGTCTGCCGCTGCACCTCAGAAAGGGTAATCTCCTCTTCTTGCTTATGCGTCGCCTCTTCCATAGCTTGTTCTCTTTCTGCTTTGATACATCATTCTTTTTATTCTGATATTCAATCAGTTTACCTATTCTTTGCTCTTCGTATCCATAAGGATGGTAACTGGACCGTCGTTGATGAGCTCTACTGCCATATCGGCCCCGAAAGTGCCTGTTTGTACGGGCTTCCCTAACGCTATCCCCAACTCCTGGCAGAACGTTTCGTAGAGGGGTATGGCTGTCTCGGGTCGCGCAGCCCTGATGTACGACGGACGGTTGCCTTTCTTTGTAGATGCCATCAACGTAAACTGGCTGACCACCAGAATTTCGCCGCCATCTTCCAGGATACTCTTGTTCATAACCCCGTTTTCATCGTCGAAAATCCGCAGGTTGACGATTTTCTTCACCAGCCAGCCGATGTCATCTGTCGTGTCAGCCTCCTCGATGCCGACGAGTATCATCATCCCTTTTCCGATGGATGATTTTATCGTTCCTTCTATGCTCACCGATGACTTCTTCACTCTCTGTATGACCACTCTCATCGCCTATTTTTTTATTTATCGTTCTAATAATCAATCAATAATCATTCTTCAATGCCCTTCTTTCCCCATTATTTCAAGCTCTCTTTCAACACAATTGCCTTCTTCTGCCCAATGACAGCAGCTATTTCGTCCACCTCCGCTTCTTTGATGCGTTTCACGCTCTTGAACTTCTTGAGTAGTGCTTCCTTGCTTTTAGGTCCGATGCCCGCGATGCTGTCGAGCGCCGATGCCACTTGGTGTTTACTGCGTTTGTCGCGGTGGAAGGTGATGGCAAAACGATGCACTTCGTCCTGTATTTTTACCAGCAGGCGGAACAGGGCGCTGTCTTGTTTCAGTCCAATCTTCTTGGCAGGGAAGCCATAGAGCAGTTCGTTCGTGCGATGTTTATCGTTTTTCGCCAATCCAGCGATGGGGATGTGCAGTTGCAGCTCGTCTTCCACCACTTCGCGTATTACTTCCATTTGTCCCTTTCCACCGTCTGCTATGATCAGGTCGGGCAGTTCCTGCTGTTCTTCCAGCAGTCGGGTGTAGCGTCGGTGGACAACCTCTTTCATCGAAGCGTAGTCATCGGGTCCGACCACCGTACGGATGTTGTATTTCCTGTATTCGTCCTTGGCGGGTTTGCCGTTTCGGAACACGATGCAGGCTGCCACGGCGTCCGTACCAGAGATGTTTGAGTTGTCGAAACACTCGATGTGCAGCGGTATGCGTTCTAGCTTCAAGTGTTCTTGGATTTCTTTCAGTATGCGGGTGTTCTTCTGCTCTGGGTTCAGTTTCTCGGCTTGTTTCAGCTTGTCTAATTTGTACTGCTTGACGTTCATCAGCGACAGTTCGAGCAGCTTTTTCTTGTCGCCCCGCTGAGGAATGGTGAAGACGACGTCCTGCAGTTCCAGTTCGATGTCAAACGGCACGATTATTTCCTTCGAATGGCTTTTGTATCTTTCTCTCATCTCCACGATGCCTAGGCTGAGCAGCTCTTCCTTAGTCTCGTCAATCTTCTTTTTATATTCGAACGTGAATGCCTGGTTGATGACGCCGTTCATGACGTGCAGGTAGTTGATGTAGGCATTTTTCTCGTCGGCTTCGATGGTGAAGACATCGACGTTGTGGATTGTGTTGCTGACCACTTCGCTTTTCTCCCGCAGTTTTTCGAGCGCCACGTAGCGTTTCTTGATGGCTGCTGCCTCTTCGAACTGCAGGTTTTCGCTTAGCTCTTTCATTTGCTGAAGCAGCATTTCGCGCACTCCGCGCGAGTTTCCTTTTAGGATTTCCCGTATTTCCTGTATGTCGCGCAGGTATTCCTCGCGTGTCTGTTTACCCACGCATGGTGCCTCGCAGCGATGGATGTGGTAGTCCAGGCAGGGCTTGAATTTCCCTTGGCGGATGTCATCTTCCGTCAGCCGCAGGTGACAAGTGCGAATGGCATAGTTGTCCTTGATGAAATCGAGTATTTCGTACATCATCCCGATGTGGCTGTATGGTCCGAAGTAGGTTCCTGCCTTCGGAATGATGGTCCGTGTTTTGAAGACCTTCGGAAAGGGCTCGTTGCTGATGCAGATGGAGGGGTATGTCTTGTCGTCTTTCAGCAGTACGTTGTAGCGTGGCTTATAGTTTTTGATGAGGTTGTTTTCGAGCAGCAGGGCGTCAGCTTCCGTGTCCACGACGACGTAGCGTATGTCAGCAATCTGGTTCACCAACACCCGCGTCTTGCCCATCTGCTCTTTGTTGAAGTATGAACTGACGCGCCTTTTCAGTACCTTTGCCTTGCCGACGTAGATGATGGTGCCGTTCTTGTCAAGGTACTGGTAACAGCCAGGACATTCGGGCAGGTTTTCTACAATACCCCGAAGATAGTCGTTCTTTTTCAATACGCTTTCAAACATACTCCTGACGTTTTATGTCTGCTTTTTATCCTCTAATAGCCTCTTTCGTTCTCTCGCTTTTCCTTCGATTGTTCCACGTGAAACATTTCTCTTTTTCCACCTGCGACTATCGCCCCAGAAGCACCAGCAGGACGTTGATGTCGCTAGGCGAGACGCCTGGTATCCGCTGTGCCTGAGCCAGGGTCTCGGGGTCTATCTTTGTCAGCTTTTGGCGGGCTTCGGTAGAGAGGGAAGCGAGGCTGGCATAGTCGAAGCGTCCTCGGATTTTGATGTTCTCCAGCCGTTGCATCTTCTCGGCAATGATGCGTTCGCGCTCGATGTAGCCGCTGTACTTGATTTGTATCTCGGCTGCTTCTATCACTTCTTCTTTCCGCTCGCTGATGCTGTCGAGGATGTCCGCCAGTTCCGGGATAGCGGGGGCGAGGTTTTCTAGTGTGAGCTGGGGGCGTCCAACAAGTTCCAGCAGCTTGCATCCGTGTTGGAGTGGGGTAGTGCCT